>CAIQHM010000077.1 GCA_903871555.1 uncultured Actinomycetes bacterium
AGTGCTTAGAAGGTGCACTTTCTCGCGCTGAGCCATGCGGTATTTGGGGCGGCGAGTTGTTTGAGGATGGCAAGGTTATTCAAAGAAAGCGCAGCGCTGGTCGCCCTCGACTAAATGCAATTCAAGTTATTGAAGTTACTGAAGTTACTGGAGATATCGACTCTGGAAACGAAAAAGAGGTGCAGCTCGCAAGTTAATTTCTGCTAATCAGATCTAATCAGATCTAATCAGATCTAATCAGATCTAATCAGATTAGTCGCTGGCAGCCACAAGAACTGTGTGGTTGCCAGTAACTATTTACGGGCATTGAATTTACGGGCATTGAATTTACGGGAAATGGTTTGAGCAGATCTATTGTTTTCGTGACTCCAATTAATTCACTTCTAGCGGCAGGCCCACCAAAACTACTGGTGCAAAATTCAATAACTTCAATCGCGATAAGGCCAGCAAGTAGTGCAACTTGGGCTGATGGAAGTTCTAGTTCATTTGTTTTGGAACCCTCTAGGGCAGCTAATAATTCAAATTCATTTTGATGAGGAAATTGTTCTTCCCGCCATAATTTCAAACAATTTAGACATGGTGATATTCCTGGAATAACTATTGGCCCAATTTCAATCGTATTTTCTAGCAAGTTAGCAATTGCTAAATGTGGAATTTCCTCACTCATCCATCTTTGTAGTGTTTCACTTGGAATGGGTTCGGTAGATATTATGAAATCTGGCGTTGCTGGAAATGCCAAGTTTTGCTCTGGAAATAACTTTGAATTTCGTGCCAAGTCAGCCAGAACCAACTCTTTTCGCAGGCCAACATCACTTCCTCGGATAGTCAGCCCGCAAACCTCCTCGGGCGCAATTTGCACTACCTGTGCCGCGGCAGCGGAAATACTGCGATCAAGGATTTTTATCTGACTAAATCCACTGGCCTGCAGAATGCTAAAAAGGGCGAGTGCTAATCGGTTCCGCCCAAAGATAATAATCGCAAAATTACGGCGGTTATTGATTAGGGATTCTGTGGCAATCTCTTTTGAAACTGCTGGATGCCAACTAAATAAATTCTCCTCGGCCCGCATTCTCTTTGTTGAGTTAACAAGATTTACCGGAGCCAAGCCATCTTCTCTAAAATCCTGCAATTTTGAAATCCGAAATTCAAGTAGGCCAAACTCTTGAAGTACTAATAAAATTTCATCGATAGGTGCAGTGACCTGTTTTTCAATTGGCGCCGATGACTTTTCGAAGATGGTTCGATAAATACTCCCCAACGTTCTGCTTCCATCAAGAAGTCGGAGAAGCTGTAGAAGGTGTGGGGCAATTTCTGAATTTAAATCCGAATGCAAATCTGAATTTAACTCGATGCCGCGATGAGCAAACCCAACGTAAATACAATTTTGGTGGGCCGCCCCATATTTGAAGAATTTAACCCCCGGCTTAAGCCTCGGGAAGCTGTCAGGATCTAGAGTCATAGCGGTGAGTATTTAGGAGTTGATATGTACTCGTATTTAATTGGTGCGCACTTGTGGAGAGCGCCCCGTTAATTCACCTGACTGTAAAAGCGAGTTGACCAGATAACTGCAATTAATTTGCAATAAAAAACGCCCCCACACTTTCGTGAAGGGGCGTCTTAATTATTTATAAGGTGTTAATTAAGCCTTACCAAGAATGCGGTTAACTTTTGTTCCACATACTGGGCAGATGCCTTGTGCCATACGGCGACCAGACTCAGAGACTTTTACGTGGCCTTCAAAAGCCCGCTTCTCCTTGCACTTAACGCAGTAGGCCTCACCTTTATATTCTTCAGCCATTATGACCCTCCAATCGCCGCACTCTCAAAGGCTTGGGAGTATCCCGAGCTCTGCGTGCGTATGCGCTCACCATACCCCCGAACACGCTCACAAGCGGGGATTTCACGCCTAAATTGGGGGTAACTCTAGGATTTCCTCCGGCGTGCCCACAGATCCCGCCTCATATCCTTCTAAAAAGGCCTCAGCCCGCTCTTTATCGGGATACCGGGCTAAATATTCATGGAAGTCATCCCCATGGCCGGCAATGCGCAGATGAATCAATTCATGGAAGAGGACATACCGGATTACATAATCGGGGGCGGAATTTAATCTTTCAGAGATTCGAATCGTCCTATCAACCGTTGTGCAAGATCCCCAGCGCTCGCGCATAACACGCCAAGTTACCGAGAGTGGGCGCTCGCTAAATTCAGGCAAAAACTCGGCCAAAATCAGATCACTTAGCTCCAAAAGGGCGCTATCGCTCTTGCGAAGACGATTCTCTCGCTTTAAGACCAGGTCAATCATCTCTGGAATCATTTCAAACTCTTGGCGACGACTTAATCTGTCTGGAATATGGATTTCTATCACGCCATTTTGACGAAAAGCGTTAAGTGTCCGCTTTCTCCTTGAGCTCCTTACCACCCTAAATTCTGGAAGCCTTGAAAGTAGCTCTTCATGTTCTTGCTTAATGGTTTTCTTAGGGGTGAGCGCAGGCATATTCGGGAAGATATCGGCAAAAATTTCACCTTGGATAAAGTTTTCCACGGAATCCGCGTTTTCATTACTCGGCGTAGGAGAATTAGGAGAGTCGAAGTTCATACTTACGTATTACCGCCCTTTTCCCCAGAAATAGAAGAGTTATCAACCACTTATACACAAGTTTATCAACAGCACTTGATTTATATCTCACATTAGTGGGTGATTGCCGCGATCTATTTATGGATTATTTCGGGCGTGCAAAGTATTTGATAATAAATATGTTTTTATTGAAAATATTCGGCGTTGCGAAGCCCGTTATAAGTTGATTATGGCTTCTATTTACTTTAAGTTCTAGCCACGAAGTTCTCGGATAACCGTTCGTTGTTTGCAAGGGGAAGGCAAACAAAGAATCGTGCGCCCGGGGACTTCGCTTTTTTATTTCAAGAAGTTAAAAGTTGTTGAAAGTTAAATTAATCCTGATAAGTCATCCGGAACGATGGTGCTAGCCAAGAATTTCTTAACATCTTGTAAATCTTCAGCTCTCGGCAATAGCGCAGGATCTTCCCATCGTTGATCGCGATCGGCTAAACCAATTTCGCTATCAACTTCAAACCAGAAGTGTGAACATTCGCGCATCTTTCTTGGTGAAACTTCTAACCCAAGTAGCGTTGCAAATAATTGTTGAGTTGGAGATTTTGTTGCACGGCCTCGGCGCAATGTTTCGCTAAGCGCGGGATAAGAAGGAAGACGATCGCCGACAGCTTTTGTGGTTACGTAATCAATCCAACCTTCTATAAGTGCCAAAATCATCTCCAACTTTGCAAGTGCAGCATCTTGAGAAGGGCTCTGTTCTGGTTTGAAGAGGCCAGCGTTTATCGCCACTGAAATAGACTCTGGATTATTGATATCTAATTCACCAGTTTCCAGCGCTCGTTCTGCTTGTTCTTGAATTGAATCAATATCTATTTTGATACCAGCGCCATATGCAGTGATTGCCTCTTGAATATATTTAGATAACCAAGGCGCATGTGAGAAGAGTCTTGAAGCAGCAGCTTCTCGGATGGCTAGGAAAATACGAATTTCATCATTCGGGATATCTAGGCCCTCGGCCCAGACTGAAATGTTCTGGGGGATTAATCTGGCTTCGCTATTTGTAAATAAGGGGATAGCAACATCATTAGAACCAGTAATTGAAACAGCCAATTGCCCAACGGATGTTCCAAGCTGGCTTGCGATCAATGAACCCATAAACGCGCGCATGATTGGGGTGATTGCAGCAAGTTCGGGGGCACTTGCACCACCAGCCTCGGATATTTCTCCCATCGGGCTCTCTTTCAAAACATTGGTAAGCGCAGTTGCCATTCCATCGGCCAAAGGTTCAATCAACTTCGCCCAATTTGCGACCGATGAATCAAGCCAATCGCGTCGGCTCCATGCCGGAAGATTCGATCTAGAGAGTGCTGGAAAATTTGTAGCTTCATCGAGCCAAGTGTTTGCAATATCTAACGCAACTTGGGCATCGGCAATATCTTGAGAACCAATTGGAAGTTCACCTTGACTCGAAACAAATTTGCGCGCAACGTCTCGAAGTGTTTCTGGTGAAATAAGTGGACCAGTTGTTCCGGCGCTATTAGCAGCGGCGAAGAGGGTCTGCGGATTTAAACCAAAATTTGAAAGTTGGGCAAAGAGTTCGTTGAAATTCGGATTGTTCTGATTATTAGGATTGTTCTCGTCAAATGGGTCTGTAGGCCCGAAGCCAAAGTTATTGCTCATCTCAGCCACTCCATCCCAGAATTATTCCTAAATCTTTCTTAACTTTAACATTTGCCTTGGCGGCAAGTGCAAAGTAGTTAACCATATTTAACTTAACCAAACCTAGGGAAAGAATCTTCCCGAGATTCTCAGGTTTCTTAAATACTTTAAATATTCTTAAATAATGCTCTGAATTTTGAGTTAGAAAAAGAAATTGTCAGCGTAAATGGTTAAGGTTGGCAAAATGAAGATGATGTTAGCCGCCGCTGCCTCCAGCAGCCCGGCCTTTGCCGCCCTTATCTGGTGGCTCGTGCCCTTCTTTGCCGTACTAGGGGCAGTAATTTACGTTGTCTGGGTTTCAAAATTTAAGGATAAATATGCAAACGAGACTAATCGCTCGGTGAGCAAATTCCAGAGTTTCCAGCACAGCTTCCGCGAAGAAAGTAATTTCGAAAATAATAATGACTCCGCACCCAATACCTAAATATCTCTCAAAGCCTCCGCTCTATTTTCTAGTATTTATAATTGTTTTTACCCTCTTCGTCCCACTCCCTTTCGCAATCATTTCACCAGGCCCGGTAACTGATCTACTTAGCAAGGGCGTCAAGATAACCGGCGATTTAAAACCTGCGATGTCCGAGCAGCAAATGAAATCAGGCAAACTTTTCTCACTCTCGGTTTTTGTCAACAACCCAGAGAGCAAACCTCCAGGAATCCTTGTATTAGAAGCTTGGCTCCGCGGTGACACAGTTGTCTTGCCCAATGAAGTTGTTTATGAGCAAGGCGAGACCACAAAAGCAGCTGATGCCAAAGCGAAGAAAGATATGAAAAATTCAGAAGTGCGCGCCGCAATTGCTGCAGCTAACTTCTTAAAGCAGGCATACCCAAATGAGCCGTTAAATTGGAGCCCATCGGATATTAAATTTGTAATGGAAAAAGTTGGTGGCCCAAGTGCTGGTCTCGCATTCTCTCTCGCTCTTATAGCCAAACTTCGGGAACCCCAGTTAATCGCTGATCGTAAAATCGCAGTAACAGGAACAATTGCTGAATCCGGCAAGGTAGGAAGCATTGGCGGAATAGATCAGAAATTAATTTCGGCAATAAGTGCTGGCGCTTCGATTGCGGTGATTCCTAAATCAAATTGCCGAGACATTACGGTAGAAACAAAGAGCTTGCAGATAATCGCGGTAACGAACCTCTCTGAAGCGTTTCACGGATTAATTAGCCCCGAAGTTGCCAAATCTATGCGCTGTAAGGCCTGAATTTCGCAACAAGCGTTGGCAGTCGGTTTGCCCGATTTTTCCCACTAGGTAGAGTATGGACATGAGTTCATTTCAGTTTCCAGGTAATCCATTTTCCGGTTCATCGAATCCACAAAATCCAATGCGCCCAAAGCGTCCAGGACCACTTGCTTTAACAGTTATCGCCCTCGTAATTCTTGGGGCAGTAATGGTGGGCATGAGTGGTTTTTACGCCGACCTACTTTGGTTTCGTTCTGTTGACTTTGTTTCGGTATGGAGCACGATTTTAACTACAAAAATAACTCTCTTTATTTTCTTTGGACTTGTTACTTCATTCTTCATAACATCAAACGTTTATCTGGCATTTAGAAACCGACCAATTTATGCGCCAGTTTCAATTGAAGCAGATAACTTAGAACGCTACCGTGGCCAACTTGAACCAATTCGACGTTGGGTTTTAGTCGCGATTTCAGTCGGCTTCTTTTATTTTGCCGGAACATCAGGGATGACTCTCTGGGAACCTTGGTTGCAATTTAAGAATGCAACACCTTTTGGAGTTAAAGATTCACAATTTGGCTTGGATGTTTCATTCTTTGTATTTAAGTTGCCTTTCTATCAAGCGCTAATCGCCTGGGCAATTTCAACACTAGTTCTAACAATATTGGCGGCTACAGCAGTTCACTATTTATATAGCGGAATTAGATTGCAAGCAGCAGAAGACAAGACAACTGTTGCGGCTCGAGTTCAACTCTCAGTTCTTCTAGGAATATTGGTTTTAATCAAAGCCGTTGCATATTGGTTTGATCGCTATGCGCTTGAATTAAAAGAGGGAAGATTAATAACCGGACTTTCTTACACGGATGTAAATGCAGTCTTGCCCGCAAAAGCAATCTTGGCTGGAATCTCCATAATTTGTGCGCTTCTATTTTTTGCAAACATAATTCGCCGCTCTTGGGTGCTTCCAGCAGCTGGAGTAAGCCTTCTCGTTATTTCATCGCTATTAATCGCTGGTATTTATCCCGCTGCAATTCAACAGTTCCAAGTAAAGCCAAGTGAATCTTCAAAGGAAGCGCCATTTATCCAGCGCAATATTGAAGCCACCCGTGCGGCATATGGGTTAAGTGATGTGAGCGTCAAGGATTATCAAGCAACGATTGAAACTTCCGCTGGACAATTAAAGAATGATGCAGCAACGATTTCAAATATTCGCCTTCTAGATCCAAATGTTGTTCCATCAACTTTCCGCCAACTTCAACAAATTAAGCCTTATTACAACTTCGCTGATTCACTCGATGTGGATCGCTACACAATTGATGGGGCAAAGCGTGATTCAGTTGTCGCTGTTCGCGAACTAAATATCGAAGGCAATCCAGCGCGAAACTGGATTAACGATCACTTGGTTTATACCCACGGCTTTGGTTTTGTTTCTGCGCTTGGAAACACAATCGATACTGATGGAAAACCAACATTTAGTGTTGGCGATATTCCACCAACATCAGGACTAGGTAAGTTTGAACCACGTATCTACTTTGGTGAAAATGTCCCTGACTACTCAATTATCGGTGGCGCAAAATCAAGTAAGGCAACCGAACTTGATTATCCAGATGATAAATCTGCGAATGGTCAGAAGAACTACACCTATACCGGTAAGGGTGGCGTCCCAATGGGATCACTACTTACTCGATTGCTCTTTGCAATTAAATATCAAGAACAACGTATTGTTCTATCAAATTTAATTAACGCAGATTCTAAGATTCTATTTAACCGCAACCCAAGCGAGCGAGTAGCAAAAGTTGCGCCTTGGTTAACGCTTGATGGAAACGTTTATCCTGCAGTTGTCGATGGCCGCATTTTGTGGATCGTCGATGGTTACACAACTAGCAACGGATACCCATATTCAAAGAAAACTAACTTGGCAGACGCAACAACCAACTCAGTGACTACAAGTTCAACTGCTGTTGCATCACTTGCAAATAAGAACGTTAGTTATATTCGAAATTCTGTAAAAGCAACTGTTGATGCCTATGACGGCACTGTGACGCTTTATCAATGGGATACCAAAGATCCAGTTCTTGCTACCTGGAGCAAATCCTTCCCGGGCACCGTGACACCAAAGAGTGCGATGTCTAAATCACTTCTCGAGCACATTCGTTATCCAGAAGATCTATTTGGGGTGCAACGCGATGTTCTAAGCACTTATCATGTGAAGACTGCGGATGCGTTTTATGGTGGACAAGATTTCTGGCGCGTACCAACTGACCCATCATCAATGGGCGCTAATGCCGGTGTCCAACCTCCTTATTACATGACGCTAAAAGTTCCTGGTCAAGATAAGGCAGCTTTCTCACTAACCACATCCTTTGTTCCCAGAGGAAACCGCCAGAACTTAACTGCCTTTGCTGTTGTTAACTCAGATAACGGACCTGACTACGGAAAGATTTCTGTTCTCCAACTTCCACGTTCAACGAATATTTCAGGCCCATCACAAGTTGCTTCAAACTTTGAAGCCAAGCCAGAAGTTGCACAAGCACTTTCACTTCTGCGCCAAGGTGGATCAGATGTAGTTCTTGCCAACTTGCTGACACTTCCAGTTGGCGGCGGTCTGCTTTATGTGCAACCAGTTTATGTTCGCGCAACTTCGAACACTTCTGCATATCCGTTGCTACAAAAAGTTCTAGTTTCATTTGGTGATGTAATCGGATTCGATGACACACTTAAAGGCGCACTCGATCAGGTATTCGGTGGAAATTCTGGAACTGTTTTAAATAACACTTCACAATCCACTAGCGGTACTAATTCAAGTGGAACCACAACTATGAGCAGCTCACTAAAATCAGCACTTGCAAGTGCGCAAACCGCTCTTGCAGATTCCCAAGCCGCACTTAAGAAGGGCGACTTCACTGCTTACGGAAAGGCTCAAGATCGCTTGAAGGCAGCAATTGCTGCAGCGATATCAGCACAGAAGTAATTGCAGCGCAGAAGTAATTTGGGTTATTAAACCTTTCGGCATAAGATTGCCGAACCGACGCGGGGTGGAGCAGCTCGGTAGCTCGCTGGGCTCATAACCCAGAGGTCATAGGTTCAAATCCTGTCCCCGCTACCAATTAAGAAGTGGCTGCAATTAATTGCAGCCTGTGGCTAACGCAAAATACACCGTAAGCCAAGCCATCAATCGCTAAAACAAAAACACTCTGTCCAGCGGCATGTGCTCTTTCAACTGCTTCTGCAATCTCATTAGGAAACTTCGTACTTGCCTTAGCCATTGCAAGACTTGGTCCAAACAGGGCTGTTCGAGATTTACCATTGAGAATTATTCGTGCCGCAATTCCCTGAATTGGTGATTGGTTCCATTGGGTAAATGCAATCGGCAGAACTTCATTTGCTTCTAAATGCTTTGCAATTGCCGCCATCGCCTTATGTTGATCAGAGGCGTTCTCGGCCATCTTAACCAAATACTCGCGCAATCCAATTATTAAAGTCAGCGTAACGGTGCGCAGAACCGACTGTTCAAAGTAGGTATCGGGATCGTTCTTATACGGATTGGTCTCAAAAATCTCAGTCTCTATTTCAAAGATCTCTTCATATTGCGGAATGACTTCAGTTGCAATAGATGAACGATCTCGGATCCTTCCGATTAAAAGCAAGAGAAGAATTAGAACTATCAATCCAATTACAACATAAAGAGCTAATTGCACCTCAGATTTTGAGAAGCTGCGACCAGCGAAATCAATTGAACCTAGTGCGCTAGCAAATTCATTAGGTAATTTATTAAGAAATAGGTTCACTCGTTTATTGCCTTTATAAAGTCAGAATGAAGAAGGCCGTTACTTGAAATTGCGCTACCGCCATGTGGACCATCTTCGCCATTAATGTTCGTAAATTTCCCACCGGCCTCTCGCACGATTACATCTAGGGCCGCCATATCCCACAGAGCAAGAGTTGGTTCTACTGCAAGATCTACCGCGCCTTCAGCAACCAACATATGTGACCAGAAATCACCGTGCCCACGAGTTCGCCAGATTTTTTCCTGCAGGGCAACAAACTTTGATCTGCGATCGCCCCAACCAAGTAAATCTGAATACGAAATTGAAGAATCACTTAGCTTTGCAACTTTAGAAACCTTTATAGTTTTAATCTCGCTCTTATCTGAATTAAATAGCGTCTTTGCGCCAAAACCATCTGCCGCCCACCAACGTCGGGAGAGTGCTGGCGCGCTTACAACTCCGGCGACAACTTTTCCATCTGGATTTATTAGTCCAATTAAAGTTGCCCAAGTTGGAACGCCGCGAAGATAGTTCTTTGTGCCATCAATTGGATCAATTACCCAGTAATACTTTCCGGCAAGTGAATCAGGTCGGCCAAATTCTTCGCCAACAACTAAATCTTCTGGACGGGATTTTGTTAACTCATTTCTAATGGCGCTCTCGACTGCTTTATCGGCATCAGTTACTGGCGATAAATCTGGCTTAGTTTCGATTACAAGATCAAGTGCCTGATAGCGCTTCAGCGAGATTTCATCTGAAATATCGGCAAGGCGAAGTGCTAAATCTAAATCAGAATTTAAGTCGCGTACGCCGGTTGACATGCCAGAATCCTACTTCAGCTACTAACTCTCAAGCTTTAAGCAGGCGGCGCAGACTTTCTAACCTTGATTTACTTCTGGCATCTAAATCCCAAGAATTAAGGGCGCAACTCTCTTCATTATGCGAACAATTCTTAGGACAGTGCGCAATTGCTTCGCCAAATTCACCGAAGGCACCGATTACGCGTTTGCTATCGACATGGGCTACGCCGAATGATCTAACACCTGGGGTATCGATAATCCAACCATTCTGTAATTCATCTTTAGAATTCCAATTGAGCGCAAGGGCAATTGCTGAAGATGATGTGTGGCGACCACGACCAGTTGCTTCATTTACCGAACCTGTTGCACGATCTGCATTTTCGACAAGAGCATTCACTAAAGTTGATTTTCCAACACCAGAGTGGCCAAGTAATACTGTCCGCTTTCCTGCCAACATCTGGCGAATTTCATCGAGCTCTTTGCCTTTATGTTTCTTTACTTGAGTCTTAATAATTTGAATATCTAAATCTTTATAGGCTTTCAAGAATTCTTTACCATCAGATAAATCGCACTTAGTCATAATAATTATCGGAGTAATTGCTTGGTCGTATGCAACTACCAGAGCGCGATCAACAAATCCATGTCGAGGTTCTGGATTTTCTGAAGCTATAACAATTGCCATCTGATCTACATTTGCAACAATCATTCGCTCAAGTTCTGCATCGTCATCAACAGTACGAGTCAGCGCATTCTTGCGCTCAGATACCGTGACTATTCGAGCAAGGCTGCCTTCGGCGCCAGATATATCACCAACCAAACCAACAGTGTCACCAACAACAACAGATTTCTTTCCGATCTCGCGGGATTTCATCGCAGTGATTACGGAATCTAATTCTGAATTACTTTCTGATGCGACCAAGCAGGTAACACGACCGCGATCGACCGCAGTTACGAAAGCAGTTACTGCATCTGAATAATCAGGGCGATCTTTAGTGCGTGGTCTAGTGCTTCGGGCCGGACGAGAACGAACGTCATCTTCATCAAATTCTTTGAAGTTGCGTGGTTCAACCATTACTTATTCTCATTAGCTAAGTTAGTTGCACCAAGCATTTGCTGCCAAGCACCAGGAAAATCTGGAAGAGTTTTCTGCGTCGTCGCAATGTTTTCAACCTGAATTCCATCGATTGCTAGCCCAATTATTGCGCCAGCCGTTGCTAGTCGATGATCATCATAAGTATGGAAAATTCCATTATGAAGTGGCGCAGGTGAGATATGCAGCGCGCTTTCTTCTTCATCAACATCTCCGCCAAGGGCATTTAACTCTGTTGCTAGAGCGGCAAGTCGATCTGTTTCATGAAGACGGAGATGGCCAATTCCACGAAGAGATGAAGGTGTATCAGCAAGTGCCGCAACAGCTGCAATAGATGGAGTTAATTCACCAACATCGTGCAGGTCGATATCAATTCCATGAATTTCTCCAGTGCCACTTATTTTTAAACTGCTTCCGACAAATTCTATTTTTGCGCCCATCTTTGCCAAGATGTCACGAAGTTGATCTCCAGGTTGAGCAGTGTGCTTTGGCCAATCGTTAATCAAAACTTCGCCACCAGAAATCATTGCCGCAGCCATAAACGGAGCGGCATTTGAAAGATCAGGTTCAATTACTAAATCTTGACCTAACAACTCACCAGGTTCTACTCGCCATTGGCGGCGCCCAGAGCCATCAAACTTACTTTCAACTTTCGCACCGAAAGTCTCTAACATTGCAATAGTCATTTCGATATGCGGCATAGAGGGAAGTGATTTGCCAATATCTTTAATAGTAATTCCAGTCTTTGTGGCGGGGCCAATCATCAGTAGCGCTGAAATAAACTGACTTGATGAAGATGCATCAATCTCAAGTGTTCCACCAGTTATCGCACCACTTCCATTAATAGTTAACGGCAAGGAATAACGATTTCCATGTTCGATGCTTACGCCAAGCGCTTCAAGTGCCGAAATCACTGGACCAACTGGCCGCTCGTAAGATCTTGCATCACCATCGAAATGAATTAACCCAGTTGCTATTGCGGCAACAGGTGGCAAGAAACGCATAACAGTTCCGGCATTTCCCACATCAACACTTGCTGGACCATAAAACTTTCCCGGATTAATTCTTAGATCGCCATTTTCTTCTTCCGAAATTCCACAGCCAATTGCTTTAAGGCCGGCGATCATTAGCGCCGAATCACGGGAGTGAAGTGGTTTTCTAAGCAGCGATGGTGTTGTTGCAAGCGCCGCCAAAATTAGCGCACGATTTGTTGCAGATTTTGATCCTGGAATAGTTATCGAAGCCGAAATTGGTTTCTTGCCGCGAAAGGGCGCACGCCACAAATCATTGCCGCCAATTTCATTTTTTTCGCTCACTGCGCAAGCCTACCTCAGCAGGTATTCTTGCCGTTATGTGCGGAAGATATGCCCTAGTTAAGTCTGCTGGTGAATTGATTGAAGAATTTGAAATCACCACAAATCGGGTTTCTAATTCACTTCCTGCAGATTGGAACATTGCACCTACCCGTGAGATTTATGTAATTCGAAGCGTGGTTGGAAATGAAAGCACGAAGGAACGTGAATTGGCAACACTCTCCTGGGGCTTAATCGCACCTTGGAGCAAAGATCGCAGCGAAGCAGTGCGTTCGCAATCACAAGCTATTAATGCACGATCTGAAAGTGTTCATGAGAAGCCCACATTTAGAAGTGCATTTAAATCGCGTCGATGTTTAATTCCGGCAACTGGATATTATGAATGGGCCACTGAACTTGGTAAGTATGAGAGCAAACAACCTTTCTATATACATTCAACTGATACCAATTCTAAGAACGAGAATAGATCCTTAGCCTTTGCCGGAATTTATGATTGCTGGATTGACCCAAGTGGCGAGAGATTTGAGAGCGCAGCAATAATCACAAGACCAGCAGTTGATTTCTTAGCAACTATTCACAATCGCATGCCAACTTTTTTGCCGCAAGATCTTTGGGACACTTGGCTCGATCCAAAATTAAATTCGGTTGAAGATATTCGTGCGCTAATGGAAATTTCCGACCCGGCTCGGGGGCTATCGGCGCATCCAGTATCTACTCGGGTAAATGCGGTTCGTAACAATGGGGCAGATTTGATAACTGAGATTGATGTCAGCGAGCCCAACACCCTTTTCTAGCTTTTATCGCGCCCTCATAAGGCGCTAAACCCTCCCCAATAGCGGGAATAAATAATTCTCAGGCGTTGTTCAAGATATTAATCCGCGCATTAAAAAACCCGGAATGGAGTTAATTCTTGGCAGTAGCCTTATTCCCGATGTCATCTGAAATCGAGGTTAAAACTCCGGCAGAACTCTTGGCCACGGAGACTGTTGTTGAGCGCACAGCCAGATTTGAACGTGATGCCATGCAATATACAAATCAACTTTATGCAGCGGCCCTTCGCTATACGAAAGATCCACATAATGCACAGGATTTAGTTCAGGATACTTATGCAAAAGCTTTTACCTCATTTCACCAATTCGAACCCGGCACAAATCTAAAAGCTTGGTTGTATCGAATTCTCACAACGACATTTATAAATACTTATCGCAAGGATCAACGCCGACCACTTATTTCTGATGGCGAAGTTGAAGATTGGCAATTGGCTGCAGCGGCAAGTCACACCAGCGATCTGGGAAAATCTGCGGAAGATGAAGTTCTAGAGAATCTGCCAGATGGTGATGTAAAACGGGCACTTCAAGAAATTCCGGAAGAATTTCGTCTAGCAGTTTTCTATGCGGATGTTGAAGGCTATTCATATAAAGAGATTGCAGAAATTTTAGGAATCCCCGCAGGAACAGTTATGTCACGACTGCACCGCGGCCGCAAACTCTTACGCGTTCTATTGATGGATTACGCAAAAGATCGAGGATTTGGGGGATCAGATGGAATGTAATGAGATCATGCATGCTCTGATTCTCTTCATTGATAATGAAATTCATGAAGAGGCTCAAGTTCAATCCTTCCAATCACATTTCCAAAATTGCCCGCAATGCCTAAATGAGATGGAACATGAACGCCAAATTCTTACGCGGATGAAGACTTTACTTGCAGATGAGTGCTGCGAGCCGGCGCCCGATGATTTACAGATTCGAATCGCCAAGCAGACCGCTCTTCTTGCTTCACAAATGCTTAGTCCAACTCAAATAATTACCGAATATCGCCGCACTGAAACCACAATCAATGGTCAGACACACATTGAAATTGAAACGACTCACGAGATACGAGGCGATTTCCCACTAAGTTAGCGGTTATGAATATGGATGTAGTTCGGGGAGCCATCGGGATGGCTTCCTTAACTGTCCGACCGGCAGATACCGCGGTTGCGCAAGCGCTAAATGATTTACCGATTCTTGCAACTCCAACCTTGATAAATATCTTTGAAGGAGCTTGCACTGCCGCTCTTGCTGAACATCTTGAACCTGGCGAAACTTCAGTTACCTCTGAGCTAGCGATATCTGCTCATTCATCAGTTGGTGTCGGTGGCGAAATCAGAGCGCATGCAACTTGCGTTGATATTGATGGGCCGGTCTGTAAATTTGAAATTGAAGTGCATCATGCAAACAAGTTGATTGCATCTGGAACAATTCATCGAAAGATTGTAGATCGAGTTTCATTTGCTGCGCGAATCGCTGCGGAATCGATGGTTCGCGAATAAAAAAGTTCACGAATAAGAAAAACGGGCCTACCCGAAGGTGAGCCCGCTTAACTTGTACTAACTTTACTTCTTAGTCGCCCAGAAAATTTCTGCGATCTCATCAATCTTTGCAATCAACTTTTCTGCAACTGCTACATCATTTGAACCCTTTGTTCCACCAGCGCCAGCAAGTTTTGTGGCTTCATTGAATAGAACGTGCAATTGAGGATAAGCCTCAAAGTGGTTTGGCTTGAAGTAGTCAGTCCATAGAACCCAGAGATGGTGCTTAACCATTTCTGAACGTTCTTCCTTGATCGCAACTGCGCGAGATTTAAAATCAGCATCACTTGAAGCTGCGTACTTCTCCATTGTTGCTTTAACTGAGAGAGCTTCGATCTTTGCCTGTGCTGGGTCATACACTCCACATGGAAGATCGCAATGTGCATGCGCATTTTCACTTGGAGCGAAGAGATTCTTAAACTTAAGAGTTAACGTTGCCATTAATTTAATTCCTATCCTTTAGGTGTGACTAGATATAACTGGATTTCCCGAATTTATGGTGCGACACTACTACGCCTATGAAGCCATCGCATTTCAATGTTGCTAAATTCTTTTCAGCACGCAGATTCCTAAAGGCGGTTTCGCTGCGAGGCAACTCCATGGCCCCCACCTATAACGAGGGCGATTGGCTGCTTTTCCGATTAATTCGGGCAGCGCCAACAAAATCTAATTCGCTGAATAAGTTGATCGGCAAAGTTGTCTTGATTCGCCGCGAATCGAAGGCCGGATCAGACTTTCTTCAAGTTAAACGAGTAATGCGAATTGAAGCTGGCGAAATTCATAAGGCAAAGTTCTGGGTTGAAGGCGATAACAAAGATGCATCGACCGATTCAAGAAGTTGGGGTGCACTTTCCGAAGCCGAAGTTGTCGGACAATTACTCTTCAGATATCGTCGCGCCAGAAATAATTAGTGCTAGAAATAATTAGCGGCTGAAAGCTTCCATTAGTAAGGCCTTCTGCTCTTCTTCATGCAGATGATGTGAACCTGTTGCAGGACTTGCAGTAGCGCGACGAGAAACTCGGCGGAGGGTTCGACCTTCTAAGAACTCACTTGTTGTTAGCGAAACAAAAGGCCAGGGGCCTTGATTTGCTGGCTCATCTTGCACCCAGAGCAGATTTGCATTCGGATGCTTTGCAGCAACAGCAGCAAATTGTTCAGCAGGGAATGGATAAAGTTGCTCAAGTCGAATTATCGCAGTTGAAGATTCGCTTAACTTTGTGCGCTCTGCAACTAGATCGTGGTAAACCTTTCCAGAACAGAAAATAACGCGTGTTGCATTAACCACTGTCGGATCATCGATTAGCGGCCTAAATGTTCCAGTTGTGAAATCTTGCAATCCAGATGCTGCTGCCTTCAAACGCAACATTGATTTTGGTTCAAAAACAATTAGCGGGCGACGTGCAGGATTCGCCATATGCCAACGAAGTAGGTGGAAATAAGAAGCCGGCGAAGATGGTTGTGCCACAGTCATATTTTGTTCTGCACAAAGCGCTAGATAGCGCTCGATTCGACCGGATGAGTGATCCGGGCCTTGCCCTTCATAACCGTGTGGCAGCAACAGAACTAAGGAAGATCGCTCTCCCCACTTCTGCAAGGCTGAAGAGATAAATTCATCAATAATTGTTTGTGCACCATTAGCAAAGTCACCGAACTGGGCTTCCCACAGAACTAATGCATTTTCGCGCTCTACGGAATACCCATATTCAAAGCCCATCGCGGCATATTCAGAGAGCAGTGAATCAAATACAAAGAATTGATTTTCATCTGAAATTAACGAACGAAGTGGCATCCAATCCGATCCATCGTTTTGATCAACGATTACTACATGGCGATTGCTAAATGTTCCACGTTTTACATCTTGTCCTGCTAAACGAATTGGATGGCCTTCCAATAAGAGCGAGCCCATTGCCAATAATTCACCAGTCGACCAATCAACAGTTCCCTCATCCAACATTTCAACACGCTTTGCTAGCTGTGGTGTGAGTTTTGCATGCGGCGTGAAACCTTCTGGGATAGCGCTTTGGGTCGCCACAATTTTACGAAGCGTTGCTTCATCAACGGATGTATCAACAGTTTCTGGCGCTGGCGCAACTGGAACAACAATGCTTGCATCATGTTCTGGTTCATTGTTATGCACTGCGTTATAGACGGCATCTAATTGAGATTGATAATCCCGCAGAACTTCTTCAGCCTCTTCGACCGTTATATCGCCACGGCCAATAAGTGCTTCGGTGTAGAGCTTTCGTGTTGAACGCTTTGCTTCAATTAATTTATACATCATTGGTTGAGTGAAACTTGGTTCATCGCCCTCGTTGTGACCACGGCGGCGGTAGCAAATCATGTCAATCACAACATCTTTATTAAATGCCTGACGATATTCAAATGCGATTCTTGCAACGCGAACGACGCTCTCTGGATCATCAGCATTCACATGGAAGACAGGGGCCTGAATCATTTTGGCAATATCTGTTGAATAAGTCGAAGATCTTGCAGCATGTGGTGATGTTGTGAAACCAACTTGGTTATTTACAACTATGTGAATTGTTCCGCCGACGCGGTATCCCTTAAGTTGCGAGAGGTTAAGAGTTTCAGAGACAACGCCTTGGCCAGCAAATGCAGCATCACCGTGCATCAAGATTGGAAGAATTGAAAAGGCTTCTTTAAGATTCAATTTATCCTGCTTAGCCCGGGTAATACCTTCCAATACTGGGTTAACAGCCTCTAAGTGTGAAGGATTTGCAGCTAAATAAATCTTTGTTGTCGCACCTGATTCCGCAGTGAAAGTTCCAGAAGTTCCGAGGTGATATTTAACATCGCCAGAACCCTGAACTTGATTCTCGGCGTAGTGGCCCTCAAACTCTTGGAAGATTTGGCCATAGGACTTGCCAGCAATATTTGCGAGCACATTTAGTCGACCACGATGTGGCATACCAACACAAACTTCATCAAGCCCGCGATCTGCTGCAGCAGAAATAACTGCATCAAGAAGTGGAATTAAAGTTTCACCACCTTCAAGAGAGAAACGCTTCTGGCCGACATATTTAGTCTGTAAGAATGCTTCGAAAGCTTCAGCGCTATTTAATTTGTGCAAGATACGAAGTTGCTCTTCGCGAGGCATGCGCGGTGAACCAACTTCAACATGCTCTTGAATCCAAGCTCGCTCTGCAGGGTTTTCCATATACATATATTCGACACCGATTGTGCGGCAGTATGAATCGCGCAGAGTTCCAAGAATTTTGCGCAATTTCATTACGGGCTTGCCACCGAATCCACCGGTTGCAAATTCGCGATCCAGATCCCAGAGCGAAAGTCCGTGAGTGACAACATCCAAATCAGGGTGTGTGCGCTGAACATATTTCAGGGGATCGATATCTGCCATCAAGTGACCGGTTGTTCGATACGCGGTGATTAATTGTTGAATACGTGATGTCTTGCTTACTTCATCATCTTTGCTAAATCGCATATCAACGACCCAACGAATTGGAACGTATGGAATGCGAAGTGCAGCAAAGATTTCATCATAGAAACCATTTCCGCCAAGAAGTAATTCATGAATTCTCTTCAAGAAGTCACCTGATTGGGCTCCTTGAATAATTCGGTGATCGTAAGTGCTGGTCAGTGTGATTACTTTGCTAATTGCCAGATCAGCCAAGGTATCTTCATTTGCACCTTGGAATTCGGCGGGATAATCCATTGCACCAACACCAAGAATTAGCCCTTGGCCTTGCACCAAGCGTGGAACAGAGTGAACGGTTCCAATTGTTCCTGGGTTTGTAAGTGAAACAGTTGTGCCAGCGAAATCTTCAACAGTAAGTGAACCACCACGAGCTTTGCGAACTGTCTCTTCATAAGATGCCCAGAACTGTGCAAAATCTAAATCTTCGCAGCCCTTAATTGACGGCACCAATAATTGACGCGATCCATCTGGCTTTGCCAAGTCGATTGCAATTCCAAGATTGATATGTTCTGGCTTACCAATTGCTGGCTTGCCATCTATTTCACCGAAGAATGCATTCATCTCTGGCATTTGGCGAATCGCACTGATCATCGCATAACCAATTATGTGAGTGAAAGAAACTTTGCCACCGCGACTGCGCTTTAAATGATTATTAATAACAGTTCGATTATCAATCATTAATTTTGCAGGTAACGCACGAACACTTGTTGCAGTTGGAACAGATAGCGAAGCTTCCATGCTTTGAACAACGCGAGCGCTTACACCGCGAATTGGTTCAAGAGTTGATGCACCCGGACTTACCAAAGTTGGAATTGGTTTAACCACGGGGTCGGCAGGAGTAACCACAGGTTTTACTTGCGCAACTTGTGTTGCTACAGGAGCAGGAGTTGCGGGCGTCGCAGGCGTCGCAGGCGTTGTAACTTGTGTTGCGGCGACTGGAATTTGCAAAGTCGTTGGATCAACAATTTTCTTAGGAAGAGGTGGTGTTCCACCCTTAGGCGCATTGTCCAAAGTTGGAATTACTTTTCCGCTACTGGCAGATGGACCGGCGGAAGCGGGTGTGTAATCCGAGAAAAATTCGCCCCATGCAGCATCAACTGAATTTGGATCTGCTAAATATTTTTCAAACATTTCATCAACAAGCCATTCATTGGGACCAAAGGAACCACCAAAGTGATTAGCAGGTGTATTCGATCCAGTTGCCGACACTCGTGATGCTCCCGATTCCATTTACTTGCGTCAATTGCTTTATGAAATTCCTCCGCGAGTCTAATAGCAGCAAGAGCTTGGCACTATTCAAAGCAGGCTTTTGTAGCGAAAATGGTCTGTGATAAATGCCCCAAACTCGACATTCCAAGAGGAAATTTGCGGGAATTTTAGGCAGAGTTACCGCCATGATTTCAGGGATTCCACAGCGACCAGATGCGCCTCTTGCAATAGTTACGGGCGGATCTCGAGGCTTGGGATATGTCGTTGCATCCGAGTTGGCGAAATTAGGTAATCGCGTATTGATTGTTAGCAAAGATCCAGAGCGGGCAGCAACCACTGCTGCTGAAATTGGTTGTGATTTTGAAACTGTAGATTTCCAAGATTTAGATGCCACACAAAATAAATTTCAAGAAATTGTAGATAAATATGGCACACCAAAAATTTTAGTTTTAGCTCACGGAGTTATGAGCGAAAAAATGTCTAAGACTTTGCGAACCACAACACAAGAGTGGCGCCGAGTAATGGCAATTAATTTAGATTCAACATTTATCGCAGTAAACACTTTGGCACCAGCAATGGCTGAGGCGCGCGATGGGCGAGTAATTATTTTCTCTGCATGCCTAGGGAGAATGTCAGGCCCAGGTAATGCCGGTGGCCTTGCGCCATATCGGATAAGTAAAGCTGGAGTAAATGCCCTGGTTAGAAATCTCGCGCACGAAACTGGAAATGGTGGCCGTGGATTTTTGGTTGATGCCACTTGCCCAAATCACAGTCGCACTGACATGGGCGGGCCTGATGCACCGAGATCGGCAGAAGAAGGTGCAGCCACAGCAATCTGGCTTGCAACCAGAAACTTTGAGTTTGGAAAAGATCAGACTGGTTTATTTTGGGAAGATAAAACTGTAATCCCTTGGTAGAAAAATTCTAGGATTAATTCTTGATTTATTTTTCGGTATAGCCAAATAGCGCAGCTACTAAAGTAATAGCACCCAATATTGCCAATGGAATTCCAACAATTAAAAGCGATCCAGAGATCATGAAGTAAGAGACGCCAATTGCAATTAGATTGGCAAGAACTGCAGGTGCCCGGCCATATGAGCGCTGCCGAGCAAAACCGGTAGAGGCAAAATAAAGCCCTATCGCCCCAATTATTCCAAAGACGATTTCACCAATTAATGCAGATGGCCAAGTGGCGGTCGAGAACACGGTTGCCAATAGCAAATAGATAACTAGCCCAACCAAAATCAGAGATTCGATTCGCAGCAGCCACACAGCGGAAGTCCTGGATTTCTCATAGAACGAATCAGCGATTTTCATCTGGGCTCCTTTGCGATTTTTAGCGCTCAATTTTAGAATCAATTGCTCAATAACTATTAAAGAATCCTATTGGCTTCAACTATTGGCTTCAACTTTTTGAGGTAACTTTTTGAGGTAACTTTTTGAGGTAACTAGATAAAGCCTAAGAGGCTAACCTCTATTTATGAATACTCTGGAGGCCGCCAGTGGGGTTGAATTTTCAAACAACGGACTTCTTGATTCCTTAACCGGCGCTCCAGCTCCAAAAACTTTTTTTGACAATTTAAGTCGCGAAATATCTAAATCAAAGCGAAAGTTTCAGCCGATATCCATAGTCACCGTAAAACTTCTGCCCAGTCCCGCACGTAGCGTTCCATCCGCACGTAGCGTTGCATCCGCACGTAGCGTTGCATCCGCACGTAGCGTTCCATCCGCACGTAGCGTTGCATCCGAATATGAAAAGGAATTGGTTGCAATCGGACATTGTTTAAAATCTAACATGCGCGGCGGAGATTTCTATTCCCGGATTGCAGAAAACGGGTTTTGGATTTGTTTACAAGGAGATATCGTCGAAGCCCAGAGAGCTGCAGAAAGATTTTCATTAACTATAAGTAAAGGAAATCAATCAAAAGATCCGAATGTGCTTCTCCTCAATGTTCCAAGAGCAGAATTTTCCTTAAGTGAATGGAACGGAAAATCGAATCCCGCGGAATGGATTCAAGAGATAGATTTGCGCTATTTTACTAAAGCCTAGACTCGAGCTTCCATGCTGATCGAAAGGTTTAGCTAATGAGGCTTGGAAAGTAAATATAAAGTTGCGATACGTGAGTATTTTCGCAAAATAAGAAAATATTGTTAATCAAATTCCTGAGAGAATTCAATTTAGCATTTGATGCCCTAGTGAATATAAAAACACCAGTGAAACTCGGAACATTTGGGCCGTTGCAAAACTTAATGGAAGACCCAGAAATTGAAGAAGTTTGGATTAACTCGCCAAATCGAATATTTGTAGCGCGAAAAGGGATTAGTGAATTAACTAACCTCACCTTAACTTTTGACGAAGTTCGTAACTTGGTAGAACGCCTCTTAATGTGGGGCGGGCGCCGGCTTGATTTATCTCATCCATTTGTTGATGCCAGACTTCCGGATGGCAGCAGATTGCACGTTGCAATTCCGGAAATTACTGCGCAATATTGGGCGGTAAATATTCGGAAGCATTTAATTCGTGGAAAATCTCTGCGTGAATTAGCAAAATTAGATGTGATGTCCGAAGAGGTTTGTGAATTTCTAATTAATTGTGTCGAATCAGGATTGAATATTTTGGTAAGTGGTTCAACTCAAGCTGGTAAAACAACGCTTCTTAATGCACTTGTTAGTGCGGTGCCACTTAAGAGTCGGGTGATTACGATCGAAGAAGTCTTTGAACTTCGACCAAAACTTCCAGATTGCGTAGCGCTACAAACAAAACCCGCAAACTTACAAGGCGAAGGAGAAGTCCCCCTCCGGAGATTAATTAAAGAGGCACTTCGAATGCGACCATCTCAGATTGTTGTAGGTGAAATCCGGGAAGCCGAATCACTTGATTTGCTAATCGCACTCAATTCCGGACTACCAGGAATGGCAACAATTCATGCGAACTCTGCGAAAGATGCGATTAGTAAATTACAGACTTTGCCGTTGCTTGCCGGAGAAAATATTTCTCACAAATTTATTGCACCTGTTGTAGCTGCGGCGATTGATTTGGTGGTCCATCTATCTATTGCACCAGATGGTGTTCGTCGGATTATGGAAGTGGCGCATGTGACTGGGCGTCTTGAACTAGATCGCGTCGAAACTGAAATGCTTTACAAATTTTCAGCGCATCCAAAACCAAATTACGAAAGAGGTCTAACAGATCCCGCACATATATTTTTAGAGCAATCAGATCTTCACGGCAGCAATTCTCAGAGTTTAATTGAAGCGAAAGTCAGAAAATGATAAGCCGGGAAACTAAATATACGAATTCTGATAATTCCGACCATTCCGATCATTCCGACCATTCCGACCATTCCGACCATTCAGGTGCGAGGCAGAATAAGTCCCATTCTCAAATCAATCCTCCTATCGGTAGTTCGGTCAATGCATCGAGAGCAAGATCGAGGAATCTCTTCATTTATATTGGAAGTTCATTTTCTGGATTCTTGGTTGCAACGTTAATTACAACATCTCCAATAATCGGAATCCCATTTGGTGCAATAACAACAACAATTCCCATTGTGTTACTTAAACGAAAATCAGAGAGCGAACGTTCGGCTCTTCAAAGTTTATGGCCAGAAATTTTGGATCACATTATTTCTGGGCTGCAATCAGGGCTTTCGCTGGCTGAAACTTTGGTTGGCCTGGGCATGAGAGGACCAATAAAGACAAGATCTACCTTTATCTTATTTGGCGAGAATCTACGTAGCGGAATGGATTTTGGTAACGCGCTTAAAGAGTTAAAGGTTCATTTTAATGATGGGATTGCTGATCAAGTTTGTGAAGTTTTGGATTTCGCCCGAGTTGCAGGAAGTCGAGATACTTCATTAACCCTGCGGATGCTCTCCAACTTTATTCGTAGCGATTTGGCTCTTCGTGCTGAAATTCAAGCGAAACACAGTTGGGTTAAGAATTCCGCTGCACTTGCTGCAGTTGCACCTTGGATTTTGTTGCTTTTGCTTGCATCACAACCAAATACATTAATCGCATATACGAGTGGAACCGGATTCGGAATTCTGATAATTGGTGCCCTATTAACCGCAGTTGCTTATCTTTGGATGGAAAAAGTTGGAAAACTCAAAGAGATACCACGGATCTTTGCATGAGTATATTCTCGCTATCTCTGCTTTTCTTATCTCCAATAATTGGTTACGCAACATTTATTCTGCTCCAAGAGAGCAAAGATCCGCTTAAAGGTTTTCACGATAACTTTCAACAAACTCTTAAGCAACATGAGCTTTCACCTGAGAGCCAGAAATATCAACTACAACGTAAATCACGAAATCGAATAATTAATATTTTCTTCATCGGCGCTCTTGTAATCCTATTTATTGGCGGGGCGCCATTCGCAACTTTATTGTTGATTTCATTAACGCTTGCCAGTTATTTGTTCTGGGAGAAAGGCAGCGAGACCAGGTTACGAAAGATTCAGTTGCGTGAAGCGGAAGAAGAATTTCCATCAATAGTTGAATTATTCGCTGTCCTGGTTTCAGCTGGCGAGAGTCCTTCCACGGCAATGCAGAGGGTTTCCGCTAAGGCAACCGGACAGATGGCGAAGAAATTTTCCAGTGCGCTTGTTGAATTACAGAATGGTGCAAATTTAACTCAGGCGATGGAAACTCTTGGATCACAAGTTGATTCAGCAACAGTTCGTAGATTTTGTGACACCTTAATTTTGGCAATGGAACGCGGAACTTCGCTTTCAGAAGTACTCGCCAGACAGGTTGAAGAGGTTAGAGCTGCGCACCATGCATCTCTATTAACTGCAGCCGGTAAAGCCGAAATTGCGCTGATGATTCCCGTAATTTTCCTGATTCTCCCCATATCCGTTCTATTCGCACTCTGGCCCTCATACATCTCGTTGGGTCAGAGCGTTATGTAATAGCCAGTTCATCTTGGGAAAGC
>CAIQHM010000078.1 GCA_903871555.1 uncultured Actinomycetes bacterium
CCATCTGTACTTGGCCCGGTTAAATCTTCGATTGCATGTTCTGGATGTGGCATAAGGCCGACAACATTGCCGCGTTCATTTGAAATACCAGCAATTAAATTGCGGGAACCATTTGGATCGAAATCAACATAGCGTGCGATTATGCGGCCCTCGTTCTCTAACATATTTAAAGTTTCATCATCACACTGGAATGAGCCTTCGCCATTCTTAAGTGGAATAACAATCTCTTGACCTGGTTTAAAACCGCTGGTCCAAACGGTATTGGTATTTTCGATCTTTAACTTTTGATCGCGACATAAGAAGTGCAGATTGCTGTTGCGGGTAAGTGCGCCCGGCAATAAATGTGATTCGCATAAAACTTGAAAGCCGTTGCAGATACCAAGAACTGGAAAGCCGTGGCTTGCTGCAGTAACAATTGAATTCATGATTGGGGCAAAGCGCGCGATCGCGCCGCAACGTAAATAATCGCCGTAAGAAAATCCGCCGGGCAATACAACTGCTTGAACCTCTTTTAAATCATCACTTGCGTGAAAAAGTGGGACTGCAGTTCCGCCCGCCATTTCAACTGCGCGTGCAGCATCGCGATCATCGAGTGATCCCGGAAAGGTAACTACGCCGACGCGAAATGACATTACTTCTCGACCTTCACAACATATGTTTCGATAACTGGGTTTGAAAGAAGAGTTTCTGCTGCTTTTTCAACTTCAGCCATCTGCGCCGGTGTTGGGTCGCCATCGACTTCGATTTCAAAACGTTTTCCTTGCCGCACTGACTTTGCAAAGTTGAAACCCAAGCGGGGCAGCGCCGAAGCAACTGCTTGTCCTTGCGGATCAAGAATTTCGGGCTTCAACATAACCTCAACAATTATCTTCGCCATTTTAGAATTTCCTTCCAGTAATTAATTCAAATGCACTTGCGTAACGTTCTTGCGTCTTTGCAACTATGTCATCGGGAAGTGGCGGTGGATTGCTATTTCGATCCCAACCGGAATTTAATAACCAGTCGCGAACAAATTGTTTGTCGTATGAAAAATGTGTATCGGGTTCCCAGAACCGTGAAGAGTCAGGGGTTAAGGCTTCATCGCCTAGGCAAATCATGCCAGATGGATCGATCCCAAATTCGAATTTAGTATCGGCCAAGATGATTCCTTTTGTCGCCGCATAATCATGAGCCTTGGAATAGAGGGCGAGAGTTAACTTCTTTAAGATTTCGGCAGCTTGCTTGCCAATAATCTCTTCGCACTTCTCATATGTGATGTTCTCATCGTGTTCGCCATCTTCAGCTTTTGTTGCTGGTGTGAAGATTGGCTGTGGCAACTTTGAGCCATCGGTTAATCCGGCAGGTAATTTAATGCCACAGACGGTTTGTGATTTTTGATATTCCACCCAACCAGAACCCGCTAAATATCCGCGTGCAACACATTCAACTGGAAACATGATTAGCGGTTTAACAATTACTGCGCGCCCGGCAACTTCGGCCGGAACATCGGCAGAAACAATATGGTTTGGAACAACTTCTTTTAGGAGATCAAACCAGAACAACGAGAGTTGAGTTAGCAACTTTCCTTTATTTGGAATTGGTGTTGGCAAAATATAATCAAAAGCCGAGATGCGATCTGATGCAACGATTAAGAGTTCATCGCTTTCGTTGATGTAAAGATCCCGGACTTTTCCGCTGCGCAGATGTTTCCATCCGGTTAGCACGGCGGTCACCGAATTTGGCCGGGACGGTACTGTGCTGCCACAGCATGAGCGGAAGTAATCGCATCGATGCGACTTACAACTCGCTGGGTTTGCCCTTTTGCATCACCAGTAAATTCAAGTGGTGTTGCAAGAAGTGCGTTCAAATCTTCAAGTTTTAGCGGGATACGAGAATCATCTGCGATTGCTTGGATCATCACATTTGGTTTACCGGCACGAATACCAAGTGCGGCGGCAACTGCATGTTCTTTTATAACTTCGTGCGCAACTTCGCGGCCCACACCGGCTTTGACTGCAGCCATCAAAATCTTTGTTGTTGCAAGGAATGGTAAATATTTTGTGAGTTCCGCTTCGATTACATCTGGGAAAGCGCCAAATTCGATCAGCACTGTCATGAAAGTTTCAATCAGGCCATCG
>CAIQHM010000079.1 GCA_903871555.1 uncultured Actinomycetes bacterium
AGGTATTTGGCGTAAAAGTTGTCAGCGTTAACACCATGAACCGTCAGGGTAAGAACAAGAAGACCCGTTTCGGTGATGGAAAGCGTAAAGACACTAAGCGCGCAATTGTGCAGGTAGCAGCTGGCGACCGTATCGACATCTTTGGAGGCCCAGTTTCTTAAGGGCAACCTTAAAAAACTAGGGATCTAGAAAAGGACCATCATGGCACTTCGTAAATTAAAGCCAACGACCCCGGGTCAACGCGGCGCATCTGTTCCAGATTTCGCTGAGTTAACTCGTTCGACTCCAGAGAAGTCACTCGTACGTCCAATTCACTCAAAGGGTGGACGTAACGCATCAGGTCGCATCACTGTTCGCCACCAAGGCGGCGGACATAAGCGCGCCTATCGCCTTATTGATTTCACACGCAACGATAAAGATGGTGTTCCAGCAAAGGTCGCTCACATTGAATACGACCCAAACCGCACCGCACGTATCGCACTTTTGCATTACGCAGATGGCGAGAAGCGTTACATCATTGCCCCAAATAAATTGAGCCAAGGCGATGCAATCGAAAACGGTCCATCAGCAGATATCAAGCCTGGAAATAACTTGCCACTGCGCAACATTCCAGTTGGAACAATGATTCACGCAATTGAACTTCGCCCAGGTGGCGGAGCAAAGATTGCTCGCTCTGCTGGCGCATCAGTTCAACTTGCAGCAAAAGAAGGTCCATACGCACAACTACGTATGCCATCTGGCGAAATTCGCAACGTTGATGTTCGTTGCCGCGCAACTGTTGGTGAAGTTGGAAACGCAGAACAATCAAATATTAATTATGGAAAAGCAGGCCGTAAACGTTGGCTCGGAATTCGCCCAACAGTTCGCGGTGTTGTTATGAACCCTGTTGACCACCCACACGGTGGTGGTGAAGGTAAAACTTCTGGTGGACGTCACCCAGTTTCACCTTGGGGTCAGCCTGAAGGCCGTACTCGCAAGAAAAAAGCGAGTGACCAAATGATTGTCCGCCGTCGCAAGTCGAACAAGAAACGATAAGGAGCCTTACAAATGCCACGTAGTTTAAAGAAGGGTCCATTCGTGGACGGTCACCTTGTGAAGAAGGTGGATGCTCAGAATGCAGCGAATACCAAGAACGTTATTAAGACTTGGTCACGCCGCTCGATGATCACTCCATCAATGATCGGTCACACCATCGCAGTACATGATGGTCGCAAGCACGTTCCAGTTTTCATTACAGATGCCATGATCGGTCACAAGCTCGGTGAATTTTCACCAACTCGTACCTTCAAGGGTCACGTTAAGACAGATGCGAGGGCTGCTCGTGCCTAATTTAACTAATACAGATGCCGCTTTAGTTGCGCGCGCGATTCTTCGCGAAACTCGCACAACTCCACAGAAGGCACGTCGTGTTGTAAATATTGTTCGTGGTGAGCGCGCAGATACTGCACTAACAACTTTGAAGTTTGCTAACCAGGAAATCGCTGGCGAGCTTTACACACTTCTTGCATCAGCTGTTGCAAATGCAAAGCAGAAGAATCCATCAATTCGTGATGCTTCAGAGCTTTGGGTTGCAGAAGCGCTAGTCGACGAAGGTTTCACGCTAAAGCGTTTTCGTCCACGTGCACAAGGTCGCGGATTCACAATTCGCAAGCGCACATCAACAATCACTTTTGTAGTTTCAGATGATCGCAATTACCGATCAAATGGACCACGCAAAGTTGTAAAGCATGCTCCTCTTGTTAAGGATGTTGTTAAGCCAGTTGCAGCAGTTGCAGCCGAAACTACAGCTCCAGCAGCTAAAAAAGCAGCGGCCAAGAAGGCCCCGGCAAAGAAAGCCCCTGCTAAAAAAGCAGTTGCTAAAGAAGGGAAGGCCGAATAAATGGGTCAAAAAGTAAATCCCCACGGCTTCCGCCTTGGTATCACAACTGAATTCAAATCACGTTGGTATGCCGAAAAGCTTTACAAGGATTATGTAAAAGAAGATATTGAGATCCGTCGCACAATGTCTAAGGGCATGGAGCGCGCTGGTGTTTCACATATCGAAATCGAACGTACTCGCGAACGCGTGCGCGTAGATTTGTATACAGCTCGTCCAGGAATTGTTATCGGCCGTCGCGGTACAGAGGCTGACAAGATTCGTGAAAAGCTTGAAAAGCTAACTGGCAAGCAAGTACAACTAAATATTCTTGAAGTTAAGAATCCAGAAATAAATGCTCAACTAGTTGCGCAAGGAATTGCAGAACAACTAGCAGCACGTGTTTCATTCCGTCGTGCGATGCGTAAGTCAATGCAGACCGCTCTAAAGGCTGGCGCGCAAGGTATTCGTGTTCAATGTGGTGGACGTCTTGGTGGCGCAGAAATGTCTCGCTCAGAGTTCTACCGCGAAGGTCGCGTACCACTTCACACACTTCGCGCAGATATCGATTACGGATTCTACGAAGCACACACGACTTTTGGTCGTTTGGGTGTAAAGGTTTGGATCTACAAGGGCGAAGTTATTGAATCTCGCGCAGAACGCGCAGCATCTGCACTAGCAGCTGCTCGTGCACCAAAACCATCTCGCGGTGGTCCACGTGCACCTCGCGCACCACGCGGTGAAGTAACAACTTCAACTGTTGAATCTCGCGCTGCAGAAGCTACTGCTCCAGCAGTAACAGAAGGAGGCGAGGCTTAATATGTTAATTCCACGCAAAGTTAAGCACCGTAAGCAACACCACCCAAAGCGCGGTGGCAAGTCAAAGGGCGGAACTGTTGTTGCATTCGGCGACTACGGAATTCAAGCTCTAGAGCCTGCTTACGTAACTAACCGCCAAATTGAAGCCGCACGTATTGCTATGACTCGTCATATCAAGCGCGGTGGAAAAGTTTGGATCAATATTTATCCAGATCGTCCGCTTACAAAGAAGCCAGCTGAAACTCGTATGGGTTCCGGTAAGGGTTCTCCAGAATGGTGGATTGCAAACGTAAAGCCAGGTCGCGTTATGTTTGAAATCTCTGGAGTTACTGAAGATATCGCTACCGAGGCAATGACTCGTGCGATTCACAAGCTTCCAATGAAGTGCCGAGTAGTTCGTCGTGAGGAGTTCTAATGACAAATATCGTTACAACTGAAGAGCTACGTGCTCTTGCGAGCGAAGAACTTGCCAATAAGTTGCGTGAATCAAAGGAAGAACTTTTCAACCTTCGATTCCAAGCAGCTACTGGTCAACTCGAGAGCCATGGTCGTCTGACTGCGGTTCGTAAAGAGATTGCGCGGATTTACACAATCTTGCGTGAACGTGAATTAGGAATTGGAGGCGCAGCATGACATCTTCTAATACAGAAGAAGCTCGTGGCTTCCGTAAAACTCGCGAAGGCATCGTAACTTCAGACAAGATGGATAAAACTGTCGTTGTCGAAATTAAAAACCAGGTCAAGCACGCCATGTACTCAAAGGTTATGACTCGTACTCATAAGTTGAAGGCACATGACGAGAACAACAGCGCCGGTATTGGCGATCGCGTTCTCTTGATGGAAACACGTCCGCTATCAGCTACTAAGCGTTGGCGCGTTGTTGAAATTCTTGAGAAGGCTAAGTAAGGGGACACTGAAAAATGATTCAACAAGAATCCAGACTTCGAGTCGCGGATAACACCGGTGCAAAGGAACTCCTTTGTATTCGTGTTCTCGGTGGTTCCTCACGACGCTACGCCGGAATTGGCGACATCATTGTTTGCACTGTTAAAGATGCAATCCCAGGCGGTCAAGTAAAGAAGGGTGAAGTCGTAAAGGCTGTCATCGTTCGTACCGTTAAAGAGAACCGTCGCCCTGATGGTTCATATATCAAGTTTGATGAGAATGCAGCAGTCATCCTTAAAGCGGATGGCGAACCACGCGGCACTCGTATCTTCGGACCAGTTGCTCGCGAACTTCGCGACAAGAAGTTCATGAAGATTATTTCCCTTGCTCCGGAGGTGCTATAAAAAATGGCAAAGCTTCTTAAACTTAAGAAGGGCGATCAAGTCCTTGTTATTGCTGGAAAAGATAAAGGCGTAACTGGAAAGATTCTTGAAGTAGACAAGGCGAAATCTCGCGTTCTTGTTGAAGGCGTTGCACGCGTAAAGCGTCACACCCAAGAGACAACCAGCGAACGCGGCGTAAAAGTTGGCGGAATCCTTACCGTTGAATCAGCAATTCACATTTCAAATGTGATGTTGGTTGATGCGGATGGAAAAGCTACTCGCAGCGGAACTCGTAAAGATGAAAATGGCAAGAATGTTCGCATCTCTCGCCGCACTGGAAAGGATCTGTAATGACTACTTCTACTGCACCTCGTCTAAAGACGCGCTATGCGAATGAGATCAAGCCAGCTCTAAAAACTAAGTTTGCTTACAAGAACGTAATGCAGATCCCAACCCTCACAAAGGTAATTGTGAATATGGGTGTCGGTGAAGCAGCACGTGATTCAAAGCTAATTGAAGGCGCTATCCGTGACATCACAATCATCACAGGACAGAAGCCACAAGTAACTAAGTCTCGTAAATCAATTGCACAGTTCAAGTTGCGTGAAGGTATGCCAATTGGTTGCCACGTAACACTTCGCAATGATCGTATGTGGGAGTTCACAGATCGTCTGCTATCGATCGCACTTCCTCGTATTCGTGACTTCCGCGGTTTATCTCCAAAGCAATTCGATGGAAACGGTAACTACACATTCGGTCTAACCGAACAGAATGTTTTCCCAGAAATCGAACAGGACAAGATCGATCGCACCCGCGGTATGGATATCACTTTCGTAACTACTGCCAAGAATGATGAAGAGGGTCGCGAATTACTTCGTGCACTCGGCTTCCCATTCAAGGAAAACTAAGAGAGGCGCCAAATGGCAAAGACATCACTTAAGGTCAAAGCAGCTCGCAAACCTAAGTTCAAGGTTCGCGGCTACACACGTTGCCAACGTTGTGGACGTCCTCACGCGGTCTACCAAAAATTTGGTATCTGCCGTATCTGTTTCCGCGAGATGGCACACCGTGGCGAACTTCCAGGTATCACTAAGGCTTCTTGGTAACAAGATCTATTAGTAATACATCCGCTTTATCCCAACTAGTAACTACGGGACAGGTCCACTCCTTAAATTAAGGAATACGGAAACCGGCTCGAGAAAGGCCAGAGGCCAAGAATGACAATGACAGATCCGATCGCAGACATGCTTGCACGTCTGCGCAATGCGAACTCTGCCTACCATCAAGCGGTTTCAATGCCGTCTTCATCGGTAAAGGTTCGTATTGCAGAAATCCTTAAGCAAGAGGGTTTCATCGCAGGCTTTAAAGTAGAGAATTCAGCTACTGGTTTTGGAAAGACGCTAACTATCGATTTGAAGTTCGGTGCAAACCGTGAACGTTCAATCGCAGGTCTACGTCGTGTTTCTAAGCCAGGTTTACGTGTTTATGCAAAGTCAACAGCGCTTCCAAAAGTGCTTGGTGGACTTGGCGTTGCAATCATCTCCACTTCATCAGGTCTTCTAACTGATAAAGCGGCTAACAAGCAAGGTGTAGGCGGAGAAGTTCTCGCCTACGTATGGTGATCTAAATGTCCCGTATCGGTCGTAATCCAATCACCGTTCCATCTGGCGTTGAAGTTTCAATCGCTGGTTCAGCAGTAACTGTTAAGGGACCTAAGGGTTCACTAACTCACGTTATTGCAGAGCCAATTGCAATTTCCCAAGAAGGAACAACACTTACTCTTACTCGCCCAGATGATGGACGTTCATCTCGTTCACTTCATGGTCTATCACGTACTTTGGTTTCAAACTTAATCGAAGGCGTAACAAATGGTTATTCAAAGTCAATCACCATTGTTGGTGTTGGTTATCGTGTTGCTGAAAAGGGTAAGGGACTTGAGTTCCAACTTGGTTACAGCCACTCAATCGATTTCCCAGCTCCTGAAGGAATTACATTCAAAGTTGAATCACCAACTCGTTTCCATATCTCTGGAATCGACAAGCAGTTAGTTGGAGAAGTAACTGCAAAGATTCAAAAGCTTCGCAAATCTGATCCTTACAAGGGCAAGGGTTTGCATTTGGATGGTCAACGTATCCGACGCAAGCAAGGAAAGACAGGTAAGAAGTAATGGCTATCGGTGTAAAAGTCGCTAAGGGCTCCTCTCAGAAGGCGCGCGCCCGTCGTCACTTCCGTGTTCGCAAGAAGATTGCTGGCACAACTGCTCGTCCACGTCTTGTGGTCTCACGTTCAACACGTCATCTCTTCGTGCAGATTGTTGATGATTCAATTGGTCAGACAATTGTTTCTGCATCAACCATGGAAGATGCACTTCGCAAGGATTCATCAAGTGATAAGTCTGCAAAGGCGAAAATTCTTGGTCAATCAATTGCAGAACGTGCAAAGGAAAAAGGAATTACTACAGTGGTCTTTGACCGCGGTGGAAATAAATACCACGGTCGTGTAGCTGCTCTTGCAGATGCTGCGCGCGCTAGCGGATTGGAATTCTAATGGCCACTACTCCTAATACTTCAGATACTTCACGCGATCCACGTGCTGGCGGCAAAGGTGCCGGCGGAGATCGCCGCGAACGTCGTGGTCGCGATGGTGGACCAGAGAAAGAGAAGTCTCCTTACACAGAACGCGTTGTATTTATCAACCGCGTATCAAAGGTTGTAAAGGGTGGACGTCGTTTCTCATTCACAGCGCTAGTCGTTGTTGGTGACCAGAACGGAACTGTTGGAATCGGTTATGGAAAAGCAAAAGAGGTTCCACAAGCGATTGCAAAGGCCGTTGAAGAAGCGAAGAAATCATTCTTTAAAGTTCCTCGTCTTTACGGAACAATTCCACATCCTGTTCAAGGCGAGAAAGCTGCCGGCGTAGTTCTACTTCGTCCAGCATCTCCCGGAACTGGAGTTATTGCGGGCGGACCTGTTCGCGCCGTATTGGAATGTGCCGGAATTACAGATGTTCTAACCAAGTCACTTGGATCAAATAATCCAATCAACATGGTTCATGCAACTGTTGTAGCGCTAAAAGCTTTGGAACATCCAAATGCAATTGCCGCTCGCCGTGGCCGTCCATTAGAAGATGTCGCACCAGCAGCAATTGCTCGTGCCGTAGCAGCATCGGTTGGTGCATAATGCCTCGTTTAAAAGTTACGCAATTACGTTCAAAGGTTGGCGGTCGTCCAGAACACCGCGAAACTTTGCGTTCACTAGGTCTAAAAAGAATCGGTGATGTTGTGGTTAAGGAAGATCGTCCGGAAATTCGCGGAATGGTCGTCGCTGTTCGCCACCTCGTCAAGGTTGAGGAGGTTGAATAACAATGGTGCTTAAAGTCCATCATCTACGCCCAGCTCCAGGAGCTAAGAAGTCACGTACTCGTAAGGGTCGCGGTGAAGCTTCAAAGGGTAAGACTGCAGGTCGCGGTGGTAAAGGAACACGTGCCCGTAACAAGGTTCGTGCAGGTTTCGAAGGTGGTCAGCTACCTCTCGTTATGCGTCTTCCAAAACTACGTGGTTTCAAAAACCCAGAGCGCACTGAATATCAGCCAGTAAACGTTTCAACAATCAATGCACTTTATCCAAAGGGTGGCGCTGTCACTGTTGCGGATCTAATTGCAAAGGGCGCTGTTCGTGATGGCTATCCAATTAAGGTTCTAGGCAATGGCGAAATTTCAGTGAAGGTAACTGTCGAGGCGCATGCCTTTTCATCATCAGCATCTGAGAAGATTGCTGCTGCTGGCGGATCAGCTAAAAAACTCTAAATCCAAAAGATTTATTTAAGTTAGAAGGAGAAAATCATGCTCGCAGCATTTGGCAAGGCGTTTAAGACGCCAGATCTACGTCGAAAGATTTTCTTCACTCTTGCCATCATGGGCTTGTTCCGTTTTGGTTCGATCGTTCCAACACCAGGTGTTTCATATAAGAATGTTCAGACCTGTTTAGATCAAGCCAATAGTGGTGGTCTCTTCGGTCTGATCAACTTATTCTCTGGCGGAGCGCTTCTACATTTATCTGTTTTCGCACTTGGAATCATGCCTTACATCACCAGCTCGATTATCGTTCAACTTTTAACTGTTGTTATTCCACGTTTCGAAGCGCTAAAAGCTGAAGGACAATCTGGAACCGCAACTCTTACGCAATACACACGTTACTTAACTGTTGGTCTTTCAATCTTGCAATCAACTGGTTTGATCGCAGTTGCAAGAACCCCAGGACGTTTATTCAGCGGTTGCTCATATCCAATTATTCCTGACACAACCTGGCCAAGAATTATGACAATGGTCTTCGTTATGACAGCTGGAACAGCAGTAATCATGTGGCTTGGTGAGTTAATTACCGATCGCGGCGTTGGTAATGGAATGTCAATCTTGATTTTCACATCTATCGCTGCTCAATTCCCAACTCAACTTTGGTCAATCAAACTTCAAAAAGGTCTCTTTGCATTCCTTTTCGTAACCGCAGTTGGAGTTCTTGTAGTTGCTGCGGTTGTATTCGTAGAACAAGCACAACGACGTATTCCGGTTCAATATGCCAAGCGTCAAGTTGGGCGCCAGTCATATGGTGGAACAAGTACTTACATTCCAATTAAGGTGAACCAAGCTGGCGTTATCCCAGTAATTTTCGCTTCATCACTTCTTTATATTCCATCTTTGATCGTGAACTTCTCTGGAAGCTCTGCAAAGTGGGCAGTCTGGATTCAACAGAATTTAGTTAAGGGCGATCACCCTATTTACATCATTGCTTACTCAAGCATGATTATTTTCTTCACATATTTCTATGTAGCAATTACCTTCAATCCTGATGAAGTTGCTGAAAATATGAAGAAGTACGGTGGTTTTATCCCAGGTATTCGTGCTGGCCGCCCAACATCAGAATATTTGCAATACGTGCTTTCACGTATCACTGCACCAGGTGCGCTTTATCTTGCACTTATTGCGATCATTCCAATCGGCGCGCTGATCTTGTTCAACGCAACCGGTAACTTCCCATTCGGCGGAACTGCAATCTTGATTGTGGTTGGCGTTGGCCTTGATACTGCCAAGCAGATTGAGTCACAATTACAACAACGTTCATACGAGGGATTCCTTAAGTAATGCGCTTAATCCTGGTAGGTCCACCAGGTGCGGGCAAGGGAACACAGGCAGTTCAACTCGCATCACATTATTCAATTCCGCATATCTCCACGGGTGACATTTTTCGTCTAAACATTAAGGGCGAGACTGAACTCGGTCTACTTGCAAAGTCATATATGGATGCCGGAAATTTAGTGCCAGATTCAGTTACAAATGACATGGTTGCAGATCGCTTAACTCACCCAGATGCCAAGAGTGGTTTTCTTCTCGACGGGTATCCAAGAAATATTGGCCAAGCAGATTTCCTAAAAGATAATTTAGAAAATTCAGGAACCCCACTTGATGCTGTTCTTGAATTCAAATTAGAGAACGAAGAAATCATTAAGCGCCTATCTGGTCGTCGGGTATGTCGCGGATGCGGTGCTACATCACATGTAATTTTCGAAGCTCCAAAAGTTGCTGGTGTTTGTGATTCTTGCGGTGGCGAGCTATATCAACGCCCTGATGATGCTGAAAGCGTAATTGCTAATCGTCTTGCTATTTATGCTGAACAGACCGAACCAATTATTAATTACTACAAGGCTTCTGGATTACTAAAGTCAATTTCAGCAGTTGGTGATGTTGCAGATATCGCAGCAAGCGCAATTGCAGCCCTAAAGTAGCGCCATGGCAATTCAAATAAAGACCTTGGATCAGCTAAAGCTGATGCGTAAGGCCGGTCTTGTTGTCGGGCAAACTCTTGAGCTAATGCGCGAAGCAATCAAACCAGGCGTGTCTACAAATGATTTAAATAATATTGCAATCAAAAACTTGGCCGCCAATGGCGCTAAATCAAACTTCCTGAACTATCACGGTTTTCCAGCAGTAATCTGCGCATCTATTAATGATGAAATCGTTCATGGAATTCCAAATGATCGCGCAATCGTAAATGGCGATGTTGTCTCAATTGACTTCGGCGCAATCATCGAAGGCTGGCATGGCGATGCAGCCTTTTCAGTTATTGCAGGAACCAAGAATCCAGATGATCAGAAACTACTTGATACTTGTGAAGAATCAATGTGGCGGGGGATTGCAGCTGGAAAGCTTGGCGCGAATTTAACCGATATATCTTTTGCGATAGAGGATTACATTCGTTCGCAAGGCAAGTATGGAATCCTGCGCGAATATGGTGGCCACGGAATTGGTACTGAAATGCATCAAGAGCCACATGTATTGAATTTTGGCGCAGCTGGTATGGGCCCCGAACTTAAGCCAGGTATTGCACTTGCTATCGAACCAATGATTACAAGAGGTTCGCCTAAGACAAAAGTTTTGGCAGATGAATGGACGGTAGTTTCGCAGGATGGTTCACGTGGTGCGCACTTTGAACATAGCTTTGCAATCCTTGAAGATGGTAAGCCATTCGTATTAACTGCAATTGACGGTGGCCGCGAAAAACTAGGCGCACTTGGTGTGGAAGTTTCTAACTTACTTTAATCTCTTCGCCATCTCGCCAGAGCGCAACAATCTGTAAATTTTTCGCTTCAAATGGGCTTTTATCTAGAATCACTAAATTAGCGCGCATCCCAATTTCAAGAGCGCCAACTTCTTTCTCTCTAAATAGTTGATAGGCAGATCCTGCGGTGTATGCAGTTAGTGATTCTTCAATAGTTATTGCTTCCGAAATATTCCAGGCTTCACCATTGTTGTTGGGTAATTTACGTAAAACCGGTACCTGCAAAGCCTCAAGCGGTTTATGACTTGTGACCGGCCAATCACTTCCAAAACTTATTTTGGTTTCTAGATCAAGCAATGTGCGTAATTGGTATTGCCTATTATTTCGCGCGCTGCCGATGCGCGGTTCGATAAGTTCTTTATTCATCGGGTCTAAATAGCACCAAAGTGGTTGAAAATTAGCGATTACACCAAGTTGGCTAAATCTCTGTAAATCTTGCGAATCAATAAGTTGGGCATGAACAATTACAGGTCTGCGATCCCAACCTGGGTTTATTCGCTGAACTGCTTCAACTGTGTTTAGCGATTGTTTAATTGCGGCATCACCGATTGCATGAATATGAAGTTGGAATTCGAGCATATCGAAGCTTGCCGCCGCATCCAATAAATTATCGTCATCCCAAATTAAGAGTCCGCTTGATTCCGGATTGTCTAGATATGGCTCATTCAACGCAGCAGTTCCACTTGAAAGTGCGCCGTCAGTCAAAAATTTAATTGTGTTTGCCTTGAGGTGGCTTGATTTAGGAAGTTCCGAAATCTGAGCTCGTAATTCTTGTATTTGTGCAATCTGGTCTTGCCAATTTTGGGGTGTAACTAAGAAAGCAAGGTTCATATCTACGGTTAATTCACCAGTCTTTGCGGCTTCAATATATGCCTCGGCCATAGGAGTTTCGACCCAACATTCAGTTGATGAAGTAATGCCAGCTAAATTCATTTGACGCATTGCATATTTAATTGCTTGCAGATCACTTTTAATGCTGTCGGCTGTTGCATGTTTTAAAATTAAATCAAAAGCTATTGGCTCGCGCAGAGTTCCTTTTGGTGAACCATCGTCGCGTCTGGCAATTGTTCCGCCATCTGGATCTTTAGTCTTTGCAGTTATGCCAGCGATTTCAAGGGCTTTGCTATTTACCCAAATTGTGTGGTGATCAACTGCATGCAAAACAACTGGGCGATCAGATACAACTTCATCTAACCAATGGGCGTCAAAATCTCCACCAGAAATAATCGCAGCTTCATATGCGCCGCCGATAATCCAACTTTCATTGGGATTCGCTTTCGCAAATCTTGCAACTTCTTCTTTAATCGCTTCAACTGATTGCAGGTTATTAACTTTTGGGCCCTGTGCTTCGCGCCCTGCAAAGATTGGATGCGCATGGCCATCGATAAATCCTGGAAGAAGGAAGCCGCCATCCAGATCGATAACTTCGCCTGTCATTTTCAGGGCTTCGGGCCCGACAGCCTGGATGTGGCCATCCTCAATAGCAAGGCCCTCAAATACGCCTAAACCAGCGCTCCACGCGGAGCCACCCTTAAAAATTATTCGCAATTTGCCACCCTCTGATCCGGATTAGGAGTATAAGACCCGATTTCCTGATTTGGGGCTCCCGCCTTAGACTAACCCTCTGCCCAGAAATGGTCGGAACCCTGTTAACGATTTGAAATAGAGAAGTAGGTATTGCTTGGCTAAGAAAGACGGCGCAATCGAAATTGAAGGCTCCGTATCTGAAGCGCTACCAAACGCAATGTTTCGAGTTACGTTAACAAACGGACACGTAGTACTTGCACACATCAGCGGCAAGATGCGACAGAACTACATTCGCATTCTTCCTGAAGATCGCGTGATTGTAGAACTAAGTCCATACGATCTCACAAGAGGTCGAATTATCTATCGTTACAAGTAAGAAGGAGTAAGTCGTGAAGGTAAAGCCAAGCGTGAAGAAGATTTGCGACAAGTGCAAAGTCATTCGTCGTAATGGTCGCGTAATGGTTATTTGCGACAACCTTCGTCACAAGCAACGTCAAGGGTAATAAAAAACTAAACGCGTGATGCGACTTAAGTACTAAAAATACTTAAGACCTTCGGACCGAAAGGCCGAAGCCAAATCAGAAAAGATTTGGGTGCATTGCGAAGGACCTTTCGGATACAGAAATAGGTAACGATATGGCACGTCTTGTTGGTGTCGATCTTCCCCGCGAAAAGCGGTTGGAGATTGCACTCACTTACATTTTCGGTATCGGACTAACCCGTTCACATGCGATTCTTGCAGCAACAGGTGTTAGCCCAGATACACGAGTTAAAGATCTTCAAGAGCCAGATTTGGCAAAGCTTCGTGAATACATCGAAGCAAATTACAAAATCGAAGGTGATCTTCGTCGTGAAGTAGCAGGAGATATTCGCCGCAAGGTTGAAATTCAAAGCTACCAAGGTATTCGCCACCGTAAGGGTCTTCCTGTACGTGGTCAACGCACACATACAAATGCGCGTACACGTAAGGGCCCACGTAAGGCAATTGCCGGTAAGAAGAAGGAGACCAAGTAATGGCTGCACCTAAGTCAAAGACTGCCGCAACAAAGGGCAAGGTCAAACTTCGCAAGAAGGAAAAGAAGAATGTTGCAGTGGGCCAGGCCTACATCAAATCAACATTCAACAACACAATTATTTCTATTACAGATCCTTCGGGCGCTGTTATCTCTTGGTCATCTGCTGGTCAGGTTGGCTTCAAGGGTTCACGTAAATCAACACCATTCGCAGCACAAATGGCAGCAGAAGCTGCAGCTCGTCGTGCGCAAGAACATGGTTTGAAGAAGGTTGATGTTTTCGTAAAGGGTCCAGGATCTGGTCGCGAAACTGCTATCCGTTCATTGCAAGCAGCTGGTCTGGAAGTTGGAGCCATCTCTGATGTAACTCCTGCACCACACAATGGCTGCCGCCCAACCAAACCACGTAGAGTTTAAGGAAGGAAGAGAATAAATGGCCCGTTATACCGGAGCAGACTGCAAGCGCTGTCGTCGCGAAAAAGTAAAACTCTTTCTTAAGGGTTCTAAGTGCGATGGACCAAAGTGTCCGATCGAATCACGTCCTTATCCACCAGGACAACACGGCCGCGGCCGTTCAAAGGAATCTGAATACCTATTGCAGATGCGCGAAAAGCAGAAGTGCGCGCGCATTTACGGTGTTCTTGAAAAGCAATTCCGTGGATATTACGAAGAGGCTAACCGTCTTCAAGGTAAGACCGGTGAAAACCTTCTAATCATTCTTGAAACTCGTCTAGATAACGTTGTTTATCGCGCTGGCTTTGCAAAGAGCCGCGATATGGCTCGCCAACTAGTTCGTCACGGTCACTTCCTTGTTAACGGCAAGAAGGTAAACATTCCTTCATTCCGCGTAACTCCAATGGATGTAATCGATGTTCTTCCAGGATCACAAGATGCCACACCATTTATCGTGGCTAGTGCTGAACTTGGTGAAAAAGCAGTTCCAGCGTGGATGGAAGTTGTTGGATCAAAGTTACGTATTTTGGTTCACGCAATTCCTACTCGCCCTGTAATTGATACCCAAGTACAAGAGCAACTAATCGTTGAACTTTATTCAAAGTAATCCGCAGTAAAAAACTAAAAATAGTTAAATCAACCGAGAGATCAAATAGTGGATCTCCCAGACAGACGGAGGAACTAAGTGCTAATTGCACAACGCCCCATCCTCACCGAGGAAGTAGTAAGCGAATACCGTTCACGGTTCATTATCGAACCATTAGAACCGGGCTTCGGTTATACCCTTGGAAATTCATTACGCCGTACCCTTTTGTCTTCGATTCCTGGTGCAGCAGTTACCAGTATTCGTGTCAACGGTGCGCTTCATGAATTTGCCACCCTTGATGGCGTTAAGGAAGATCTCACTGAGATCGTTCTTAATATCAAGAACCTAGTTCTCTCATCCGATAACGATGAGCCTTCACTTCTCTACATCCGCAAGAACGCAGAAGGTGTCGTAACTGGCGCTGATATTGCTGCTCCTGCTGGCGTAGTTGTTCACAACCCAGATCTTCATATCGCAACCCTCAACACAAAGGCCAACTTCGAAGTTGAACTTACAGTTGAACGCGGTCGCGGATATGTAACAGCTGTTCAGAACAAAGCAGCAGGCGGAGAAATTGGTCGTATTCCAGTTGACTCTATCTACTCACCTGTTCTTCGCGTTACATACAAAGTTGAAGCAACTCGTGTTGAACAACGCACAGACTTCGATCGTTTGATCGTTGATGTTGAGACCAAGCAATCAATGAAGCCAGGAGATGCAATGGCATCTGCAGGTAAGACTTTGGTTGAACTATTCGGTCTTGCTCGCGAACTTAACGTTGATGCTGAAGGCGTTGAAATGGGACCTTCTGTCCAAGATACAGCTCTTGCTGCAGACCTTGCTCTTCCAATCGAAGATCTTGATCTAACAGTTCGTTCATACAACTGCCTAAAGCGTGAAGGTATTCACACTGTCGGCGAACTTGTTGGACGTTCAGAAGCTGATCTAATGGATATCCGCAACTTTGGTTCGAAGTCAATTGATGAAGTTAAAGCAAAGCTTGTATCAATGGCACTTCAACTTAAGGACAGCCCAATCGGCTTTGATCCAACAAAGCACGCTAACTATGGAACAAACGTTGACGATGATCTCGTCGATGTTGAGTAAGTCAGGAGAAATAAATGCCACGTCCAAGTAAAGGTCCTCGCCTCGGTAGCGGTCCTTCTCACGAAAGATTGTTGCTAGGCACCCTGGCTGAACAACTTTTCGAACACGGCAAGATCACAACCACTGAGACCAAGGCAAAGCGTCTACGTCCATTGGCTGAAAAGTTAATTACTGCTGCAAAGGTTGGAGATCTTCCAGCTCGTCGTCGCGTTATGGAGACAATCCAGAACAAGTCAGTAGTTCACACACTTTTCACTGAGATCGCGCCAACATTCGCAACTCGCGAAGGTGGATACACACGTATCACCAAGATTGGTCCACGTAACGGTGACAATGCGCCAATGGCGGTAATTGAACTCGTTAAGTAAAACTAATTAGTTATGTCAGAACCCACTGCCTTTCTAGCCAGTGGGTTCTGTCGTTTAAGAATTGATTTAACTTACGACGGTACTAACTATGCCGGCTGGGCGCCACAGCCAGATCAACGGACAATTGAAGGCGAATTAACTAGTGCAATTTCAAAGCTAGCTGGAATAAAAGTAGAACCTGTTGTTGCTGGTCGCACTGATGCCGGAGTCCATGCCACCGCGCAAGTAGCGCATGTTGATGTACCAAAGACGGCCGACGATATCCCGAATTGGGTATTTCGATTAAATCGCATCTTAGATCCGGATATTCGGATCTTAAAAGTAAGTATTGCTGCCGATGATTTTCATGCCCGTTTTTCAGCTAATGAACGGGAATATCAATATCGCTTGGCCGATAACAATCAAATACTTTCTCCGCTTGAAAGATTCAATACCGCCACCTGGTTTCGAGCCCTTGATGTTGATCGTTTAAATGAGGTTAGCTCGCTTCTTCTCGGCGAACATGATTTCGTCGCTTTTTGTAAATTCCGTGAAGATCAAAGGACGGTTCGGACCTTGCGAAAATTTCATTGGTCAAGGTTAGATTCCGGAATTTTAACTGCTGATGTTGCAGCAAATGCATTCTGTTATTCAATGGTCCGAAACCTTGTCGGGGCTGCAGTTGCAGTGGGTGAAGGCCGGTTTGAAAAAGAGTGGGCGCTGGCAATTCTTGAGAATAAAGAGCGAGTGTCTGATTCTTATGTCTTTCCAGCCAATGGTTTAACGCTGGCGAAAGTTACTTATTAATGGGCCATATCGATTTAAGCGGTATCGAATATTGGTTGCCAGATGGTCGTTTGTTATTAAATGATATTAATTTTCGGGTTGGTGATGGTGCAAAAGTAGCAATAGTCGGCCCGAATGGTTCTGGTAAAACAACGCTAATAAAAATGATTTGCGGTGACTTAACACCACATTCCGGCAAGGTTGCAATCTCTGGCGGCTTGGGAATCATGCGCCAATTCATCGGGCAAGTTCGAGATGAATCTACTGTGCGAGATTTATTAGTATCCGTTTCACCACCAAAAATTCAAGAGGCTGCCGAGCGGGTTACCAAAGCCGAAGCGCTGATGAATGAGCGCAATACCGAGAAAGATCAACTTAACTTTGCTCAAGCAATTTCTGATTGGGGCGATGCTGGGGGATATGACGCAGAAGTTATGTGGGATATGTGTTGCACCAGTGCGCTTAATAAAACTTACGATGAAGTCTCACATCGATTGGTCAACACACTTTCTGGCGGCGAACAGAAGAAATTAGTTTTGCAGGCACTGCTACGAGGCCCAGATGAAGTTTTAGTATTAGATGAGCCAGATAACTATTTGGATGTACCGGCCAAACGTTGGTTAGAAAATGAATTAATTAACACAAATAAAACGGTATTTTTCGTAAGCCACGATCGTGAACTTCTAAATAAAGTTGCCCAAAAGATTGTCACTGTTGAACTTGGTGCGACCGGAAACACGGTCTGGGTCCATGGCGGCAACTTTGCTACTTGGCATGATGCGCGCAAGGCCCGCCAAGAGCGCTTTGCTGAACTCTTGCTGCGCTGGAATCAAGAGCATGATCGTTTAATTAATTTAGTTAAAACTCTACAAGTGCAAGCAGCAAGTAGCCCTGATATGGCATCTAAATATCGTGCAATGCAGACCCGACTTAGAAAGTATGAAGAGATCGGTGCACCAGAAGCGCCGCCGCTTGAACAAGATGTGAGGGTAACTTTGCGCGGAGCTCGTACCGGTCTTCGCGTTTTAACTTGTGAAAAACTACAACTAACTGGGCTTACAGATCCCTTTGATCTCGAACTTTTCTATGGCGATCGCGTTGCAATCTTGGGCCAGAACGGCACTGGCAAGTCTCACTTTTTGCGCGCATTATCGGGCGATGAAAGTGTGAAATATTCTGGAAGTTTTAAATTGGGTGCGCGAGTAACACCTGGTTTTTTCGCACAGACACATGCGCACCCTGAATTTATTGGTAAATCATTAGTCGAAATTCTCTGGGAAGAAGCGTCGCTCCAACTAGGTCCTGCAAAGAGCGTTTTAAGCAGGTATGAATTAAGCCAACAATCAGATCAAAGATTTGAATCACTCTCTGGTGGTCAGCAAGCACGCTTCCAAATCTTGCTATTAGAACTTCAAGGGTCAACGATGTTGTTGCTAGATGAGCCGACGGACAACTTAGATTTAGCATCTGCTGAAGCTTTGGAAGAAGGACTTGGTGGATATTCCGGAACTGTCCTTGCAGTGACCCACGACCGTTGGTTTACCCGAGGATTCGATCGCTACCTAGTATTTCCAGCCACCGGTGGGGTCTATGAGGCCAAGGAGCCCGTGTGGGAATACTGATTTTGACCCATTTCCTTATGACGGGTAATCTAGCCCTCTGCTCAAGTGGCCTTCAGCCCGCGAGCGAAACCGAATAACAATTTAGGAAGAGAGATACCTCGTGCGCACTTTCACACCAAAAGCTGGTGACGTTGCTCGTAAATGGCATGTCATCGATGCAGAAGGAGTTGTACTTGGTCGTCTTGCAAGCCATGCAGCTGTTCTACTTCGCGGAAAGCATAAGACAACATTCGCACCACACATCGACATGGGCGACTTTGTAGTTGTTATCAACGCAGAGAAGATTGTTCTAACCGGACAAAAAGCTGGACAGAAATTTGCTCACCACCACTCTGGTTTCCCAGGCGGTATGACTTCTATTGTTTACTCAGATCTTGTTAACTCAGATCCAACACGTATCGTTGAAAAAGCAATTCTTGGAATGATTCCAAAGAATAAGTTGGGCCGCACTGTTGGTTCAAAGCTAAAGGTTTATGCAGGACCAGCACATCCACATGCTGCACAAAACCCAACACCATTCGTATTCAACCAAGTTTCACAAATGACTAAGTAAGTAACAGGAGCCATATAAATGTCTGATTTTGATACCGCAATCGATACCGATGTTGAAGAAGTACCAACATCGTATTCATCATCAACTCCTGGTATTGCACCTGGTCGTAAGGGCGTTCTAGCGCCTGGTGGCGGAACTGGTCGTCGTAAAGAGGCAGTTGCACGCGTTCGCTTAGTTCCTGGTTCAGGCAAGTGGATCGTTAACGGTAAAGAATTAGCTGTTTATTTCCCAAATAAAGTTCACCAACAATTAGTGTCAGAACCATTCCGCACTGTTGGTGCTGAAAATGAATTCGATGTTTTCGCTCGCATTAACGGTGGCGGAACATCAGGACAAGCTGGCGCACTTCGTTTAGGTGTCGCTCGTGCTCTAAATGAAATCGATCGTGATGCAAACCGTCCTTCGCTTAAAAAGGCAGGATTCCTTGCACGTGATGCTCGTGTTATCGAACGCAAGAAGTACGGCCTAAAGAAGGCACGTAAGCGTTCTCAATACAGCAAGCGTTAATTCAACCTTCGAAATTATGGCTCTCTTTGGCACTGATGGTGTCAGAGGCATTGCTAATCGCGATCTAACCGCAGAACTTGCACTCGATTTAGCTGTTGCTGCTGCGCACGTATTGGGCGAAGTTGGTGCAATCTCAAAGAATCGTCCGAAGGCAATTGTCGGACAAGACTCTCGTGCATCTGGCGAATTTCTGGAAGCTGCAATCGTTGCTGGTTTAGCAAGCGCCGGTGTTGATGTTTATAAAGTCGGAGTTCTTCCAACACCTGCAATCGCACATTTGGTTGCTTCAACTGGCGCAGATCTTGGCGTAATGATTAGCGCATCGCATAACCCAATGCCAGATAATGGAATTAAGTTTTTTGCAAAGGGTGGCGGCAAATTAGATGACGCGCTAGAAGCAGCGATTGAAGCCCGATTAAATGAACCTTGGGATCGACCAATTGGCCGCGAAGTTGGCCGAGTAATTGTTGATGAATCAGCAAGCGAACGATATATCTTCCATTTGCTCTCATCGCTTTCAGTAAATCTATCTGGGATAAAAGTTGTTGTGGATTGTGCGAACGGCGCAGCATCAGATGTAGCCCCAGAAGTTTATGCACGTGCTGGCGCGCAGGTTATTGCAATATCCAATCAGCCAAATGGTCTGAATATCAATGAAAATTGTGGCTCAACCCATCTTGAGAATTTAATTGCAGAAGTTAAAAAGAGCGGTGCTGATTTAGGGATTGCCCACGATGGCGATGCGGATCGTTGTTTAGCGGTAGATGCTGCAGGTAATTTAATTGATGGGGATTTCATACTGGCAATATTGGCAAAAAAGTGGAAGGTCCGGACCGTTGTTGGAACCGTTATGACAAATCTTGGATTTATTAAAGCCATGTCAGAGGCCGGAATATCATTTGAGAAAACTCCAGTGGGCGATCGATATGTTTTAGAAAACATGTTGGCCAATGGCCATAATCTTGGTGGCGAACAGTCTGGCCACATAATCATGCGCGATTTTGCAAATACCGGTGATGGATTATTGACGGCTCTGCAGTTGATGTCCGTTATGGCTAAAACCAAGAAGTCGCTAAAAGAATTGGCAGAAGTAATGGTGCGCTTCCCACAAGTATTGGTGAATGTAAGAGATGTGAATAAATCTAAATTAGAAACATCTAAAGCAATTGCGGTTGCTATAAACGATTATGAATCAAAGCTTGGAGCTTCAGGTCGAATCTTGCTACGTGCATCTGGAACTGAACCACTGGTTCGCGTAATGGTGGAGGCGGAAAGTCATAGTCTTGCAGAAGAAATCGCACAGAAACTTGCTTCGCTAGTAACATTAGAACTCTCGCAAGATTCTTAAGGAGCCTTTTCTATGTGTGGCATTGTTGGTTACACCGGAAAAGAACTTGCACTTACACCAGTTCTTGAGGGCCTCCGTAAACTTGAATATCGCGGATATGACTCCGCTGGAATCGCACTTGTAACAGAAGCCGGCCAGAAATTATGGATCGAAAAGCGAGCGGGGAAATTAGGAAATCTTGAAGAAATTTTGGGCGATAAAATTCCAAATTCCCATAGCGGCATTGGGCATACCAGATGGGCAACTCATGGCGGCCCAACAAATGAAAATGCACACCCACATCTAGATAATGAAGGCAAGCTTGCAGTAATTCATAATGGAATTATCGAAAATTATTTAGAACTACGCCATGATCTTGAAAAAGCCGGCCACATATTTAAATCAGAGACCGATACTGAATCTGTTGCGCATTTATTGAGCGATGCTCGAAAGAAGCACGGTGGAGATTTAGCCGCTGCAATGCGTGATGTATGCAAACAATTACGGGGCTCTTTCACCTTACTTGCCATTCACAGCGACGAACCGGGTCGAATTGTCGGGGCGCGTAGAAATTCACCGCTCGTAGTAGGTGTTGGTAACGGGGAAAATTTCTTAGCATCTGATGTATCGGCCTTTATTTCACACACCAAACGCGCACTTGAATTGGGGCAAGATCAAGTTGCAGATATCACCGCCGATTCAATAGTTATAACAGATTTGGCCGGAAAAGTTCTGCCTCATAACGAATACGAAATTTCATGGGATGCGAGTGCGGCCGAACGTGGTGGGTTCGAACACTTCATGCTTAAAGAGATCTTTGAACAACCTAAAGCAATCGCAGATACCCTACTTGGAAGAATCTCTGGATTAGATATTGAAATCACAAAGGGAATCGATTTAACAAAGATTGAGAAAGTTGTAATTGTTGCTTGTGGCACCGCATTTAATGCTGGTCTAGTAGGTAAATATGCAATTGAAAAATGGGGAGATATTGCGGTAGATGTAGAACTCGCCTCCGAATATCGTTATCGAGATCCAAGTGTTGATAAAAACACTTTGCTGATCCCAATATCTCAATCTGGCGAAACGATGGATACTTTAATGGCGATGCGTTATGCGAAAGAAAAGGGCGCAATTGTCTTTTCAGTTTGCAATACAAATGGTTCAACAATTCCGCGAGAATCTGATGGCGTTTTATACACACATGCGGGTCCTGAAATTGCAGTTGCATCCACTAAAGCTTTTGAAACTCAACTAATTGCGATGTATCTAATCGGCTTACATCTTGGGCGAGTAAGAGGAACTATTTCAGAGAACCTTATTAATGAAATTGAATCCGAACTCGCAGAGCTTCCGGCAAAGGTAGAGCAGGTATTAGAAACTGTTGAACCACTACGCGAATTAACTAGAAAATTTAGCCAAGTATCCTCGATGTTATTTCTTGGCCGCCATGTTGGATTTCCAACTGCGCTGGAAGGCGCTCTAAAGTTAAAAGAGTTGGCCTATATGCATGCCGAGGGTTTTGCCGGTGGCGAACTAAAACATGGCCCAATCGCTTTGATTGAAGAAGGAACACCTGTAGTTGCGATTATGCCTGCGGCTGGTTCATTGTTGGCAGAGAAAATGGCTTCTAATATTCAAGAAGTTAAAGCCAGAGGCGCAGTGATTATTGCAATTGCCGATTCAAAACTTCCAGCGGCAGATTATTTAGTTCGAATTCCAAAAACGCACGAATTCTTGCAACCAATTCTTGCAGTTGTTCCGCTACAAGTTATTGCATATGAAATGGCAATTGCTCGAGGTAACGATGTTGATCAACCAAGAAATTTAGCTAAGTCAGTAACGGTCGAGTGAGATGACAACGGATTTGCTGGCCAAACGTCGCGATGAAATGTTTCATGCGCTACGTGTTTCAGGTCTACTCTTTCTTGGTTTTCTATTTATTACGCAGCAAGTTCTAACACGCGGTTGGCTCTATCGCTTTGATCATTACATTTTGAATCTTAAGAATCCCCACTTCAAAGGTCTCGCTGGACATATTTTGATTGGATTGGATGATCTAGGACTTCGTTGGTTCACCGCGACGGTTTTACTTATATCTGCTGCAATTATTAGTTGGCGGTTTAAGTCATTTCGCCCGATAAATCTTTCGATTCTAGCTTTGCTCTCACTTAATCTAGTTGTAGGAGTTTCGAAGATTGTGATTGGGCGAACAAAGCCAAGACTTTATATTGATGTGCTGCATGCGAATGGTCTGTCGTACCCAAGTGGGCACGCCTCTAATGCCTTGATAACTTGGGGGCTTCTGGCTTACTTGATTTACCGCTACACGAATCGAGCGCCTTTTGAAGGCATTAAGTTATATCCGATCGTTGGACTAATAACAGCAACCGTATTTATTGTTTCGCTAATTAGAAACACGCATTGGTTCTCTGATCTACTTGGCGGCGTATTCATCGGCGGCGCACTTCTTGTTGCAATAATTGCAATAGATCGATTCATTCCATCAGATAAGCAGCCATCCTAATGACATCAATAATTGGTATTGGCATTGACGTTGTAGCTATTGATCGCTTTCAAGAGTCGTTAGATCGCACCCCAGGATTGCTAAATAGGGTTTTCACCCCGAACGAATCCAAATTAAAATCTTCAAGCCTGGCAGCAAGATTTGCCGCTAAAGAAGCGCTAGCGAAGGCGCTAAATGCCAAAGCTGCATTTAATTGGCAGGAAGCTGAAGTAGTTAATGAAGCGAGCGGCAAGCCAAATTTTGTATTCAGAGGCGAGATGGCGAAACGTTTAAAAAACCACACAGTTCATCTAACGCTCTCGCATGATGGCGGAATAGCATCTGCCATGGTAATTGTTGAGGCGAACTAATGCGCGCAACAGTGGAAGTGAATTTGAAAGCAATTGCAAATAATATTTCGCTAATTAAAAGTAATACAGCGGCAGAAATATTAGCCGTTGTGAAAGCGGATGCTTACGGACATGGCTTAGTGCCTGTTGCAAAATGTGCAATTGCTTCTGGAGCAACTTGGCTTGGTGTTGCCTTACTTGAAGAAGCACAGAGTCTTCGCGAAAGTGGAATTACGGTCCCAATCATTTCTTGGTTGACACCGCCTGGTTCGGATTTTAAGAGAGCAATTGAACTAGATATTGATTTATCAATTCCTTCACTGCGACATCTTGAATTAATTGTTGCCGCTGGAAAAGCGTTGGGCAAGAAGCCAAGAGTTCATATCGAGGTCGATACCGGCATGACACGTGGCGGTTTGCTTGGCGAATGGGAAGAGTTTCTAATTGCAATTAAAGGAGCAGAAGTTGATGTTATTGGTTTTTGGTCACACTTTGCCCGGGCCGATGAACCTAATGAATCTGAAAATATTAGCCAAATGCAAGAGTTTGAAGTTCGGTTAACACAATTGCAAGGCGCTGGAATCAACCCAACACATATTCATTTTGCCAACTCTGCTGCAACACTTACCAATCCAAGTTCACACCACAACATTGTTCGCTTAGGTATTTCAATGTATGGGCTAAGTCCTGATGTAAATACACTGGGCAGCTCTCAAACTTTGGAACTTGAACCAGCAATGACACTTAAAGCCGAAGTGCATTTAGTAAAGCGAGTCCCTGCCGGATCTCCGGTCGGATACGGCGCAACTGAAATAACTTCTCGCGATACCAAACTTGCAATTATCACGATGGGATATTCCGATGGAATTCCACGTAATACAACGAATCAGGCAGGGGTATTTGTCGCAGGTGCAAAGGCACCAATTATTGGCAGAGTATCGATGGATCAATTTGTTGTGGATCTTGGCCCAGATTCCAATGCAAAAGCTGGGGATATAGCTGAAGTATTTGGAAGCCTTGGATATTCAATCGATGACTGGGCGGCAGCGGCAGGAACAATTAATTATGAAATTGTTACGCGAATTGCTAGCCGCGTGCCTAGAATCTACGCGTGAGTTCATCCCTGCTTTCCATCTCGAACCTCTCGGTCTCCTTCGGTGGCGTAAAAGCACTAACTAGCGTTTCAATTGATGTTCCAAAAAATAGCGTTGTTGGTTTAATTGGACCAAATGGTGCCGGGAAAACTACGGTATTTAACTGCATCTCAGGTTTAGTAAAGAGCGATTCCGGAACATTTAAATTTGAAGGCATAGAACGCGAATTTCCTAAACCACATGAATTAGTTGATCTTGGAATAACCAGAACTTTGCAAGGAGTGGGGCTATTTAACGAATTATCTGTACTGCAGAATGTAATGGTTGGCGCTGATAAGAATTACAAACCAAACTTTATGAAAGAACTCTTTGGACTTTCTGGCAAAGTTGAAGCTGGTTTAAAACAACGTGCCGAAGAAGCCCTTGCTTGGACTGGTGCAAGTGCGCTAATTGATAGCAAGCCATCAGAACTTAGTTATCCCGATTCTAAACGTGTGGCACTTGCCCGAGCTCTTGTCATAAATCCAAAGCTCCTACTTCTTGACGAGCCAGCTGCAGGTCTTGGTCAAGATGATATTGATGCACTTGCTGCTTTGATAAAGCAGATTAAACGCCGCTGTTCGATACTAATTGTGGAACACCATGTTGATTTTGTGCGCGAGATTTCAGATACTGTAAATGTTTTGAACTTTGGAAAATTAATTGCATCTGGTCATTATGACGAAGTGAAGCGCAATCCTGCGGTAATCGAAGCATATTTAGGTCACACTGATAATCCAGATGAGAATTCAACACTTGGTGCCTAATGCTAGAAATCACTGATCTAGTAACTGAGTTTGATTCAGTTAAAGCGCTAAATGGAATTACCTTCCAAGCCAAACCCGGATTAATTACAACTGTAATCGGAGCAAATGGAGCCGGAAAGAGCACACTGCTGCGCACAATTTCAGGTTTAGAGCGACCTACAACCGGATCGATTAAGTGGTTCGATCAAGAATTAACCCATAAGAGTGTTGAAGCAATTGTAAGAAGCGGAATTGCTCAAGTACCCGAAGGTCACGCTGTAATTTCACAACTTAGCGTTGCTGAAAATATTGAGCTCGGCGGGCTATTTCGTCGTCGAATTGCACGCGGAGATTTAGCCATCGCAACCAGAGAAGTTTATGAACTTTTTCCTATTCTTTATGAGCGTCGCAATGAGCCAGCTGGCTCGCTATCTGGTGGCGAGCGACAGATGTTGGCGATAAGCCGGGCGCTTGTTTCGCGTCCAAAATTATTGTTACTTGATGAACCGTCACTTGGATTGGCTCCTCTCATATCGGCACAAATTATTAATATCGTAAATCAACTTTGCAGATCTACCGGATTAACAGTCTTGCTTGTGGAACAAAATGCAAATACCGCACTTGCAGTTGCTGATCACGGAATTTTGCTCTCTCTTGGGAAAGTTGTTGCCGATCTTCCAGCCAAAATTATGATTGCCGATTCATCCCTTCGAGCTGCTTACTTGGGGTATTAGATGAACTCATTTCTAACAGCCCTATTTTCGGGAACTGCGCAAGGTGCAATCTATGCACTTGTTTCGCTTGGTCTAGTTTTAGTTTGGCGTGGCGCTGGCATTGTTAATTTTGCGCAGATGGGCCAAGCAATGTTCACGACATATATTGCATCCCAATTGATCCAACACAATTATTCTTACTGGAGCGCCTTTGTAATTGCGTTGGTTAGTGGTGCAGTGCTAGGCGCGCTAGTTGATCTGGGATTAATGCGGCCACTTACTTCGCGCAAGAATTCACAGTTACTAAATAGCCAATCAATGCGAACCACAATTCCGGTAATCGCATCGCTCGGAATTCTTGGAGTTTTGAAAGCTCTTGCTGGAATTCTTTGGGCTGGTGAAGAGCGTGGCTTCCCATCACCAGTTGCCCCAAATGCAATAAAGATTGGTTCAACTAATCTTGCAATTACGGGTTTTGACCTCTTTGTAATTGGAGTTGTTTTTCTTACCCTCGTTTTAACGACTATCTTCTTCACAAAAACTGGCATGGGACTCGCAATGCGGGCAAGCGCACTAAACCCAGAAGTGACTCGATTAAGTGGAATTAAAGTTGGATCAGTTAGAACTTTAGGATGGGCGATATCTGGAACCGCATCCTCTCTCGCTGGTTTATTAGTTACCCCTAGAACAAATCTTTCGCCAAATACCTTAGATCTACTTCTTATTATTGGCTTTACAGCAGCAGTAGTAGGTGGGCTTTCAAGCTTGGCTGGATCGGTTCTTGGCGGTTTTATTCTGGGATACGTAATCTCTTTTGTGAATGTATATAGCGCACCAGAAAATGTCTTTATTGCAATCCTGGCCTTCTTATTGCTTGCACTATTTATTAGGCCGCAAGGAATCTTGGGGAGCAAGGAGGTGCGAAATGTCTAAGGTTAAAACCCACAAAATAATTGGCCTTCGCAGCACATTACTTGCAATCGTATTCTTTATTTTCATTATTCTGTTAAGCAATCAATTCGATGCTTATAACCAATCTCAACTTACAAATATTGCAACTCTGCTAATCGCAGTATTTTCGATCACTTTATTGACCGGTGCTTCTGGCCAAATTTCACTTGGTCAAGGTGCAATCATGGCTGTCGGGGGATACAGCTCTGCGTTATTAGTAACGCGCTTAGGTTTCTCAATGTGGATTTCGTTTATTCTTGCAATATTTATTTCTGCGCTCTTCGGTTTATTTCTTGGACTTGCTGCAGCTAGGTTAAGTGGACCCTATTTGGCTGGAACAACCTTGGTAATGGCACTCGCTATTCCATCGATAGCTGTTCGATTTGAAGGTTTTTTCAGTGGCGATGTTGGCCTAAGTGTCGATTACGGAAATCCACCAGATTGGTTAACGAATTTACTTGGTGAAATAAGCATAGAAGTATGGTCGCTTTATGTTGTTCTACCATTTACTGCAATTGCGCTATTTGCGGTATTAAATCTTTCAAATACCAGAACTGGCAGAACTTGGCGGGCAGTCCGTGACAATGAAGTTGCCGCTGCGCTTGCTGGAATTAATATTGGGCGTACAAAGGTGATTGTTTTTGTCTGCGCATCTGGTCTCGCCGGCCTAGCAGGTGCGCTATACGGTTTTCGTGGCCTTGTTGCGCCAAGTGTTTATCCAACCGATCTTTCACTAACACTTCTTACGGCTGCGGTTATCGGAGGGCTGCGCTCAATCGGCGGTGCAATATTTGGAACGTTTGCAATTGTTTTCTTGCCAGACTTAATAGAGAAAATTACAAAGAATTTTGCGATTCCAGAAAATATCGGAACTTATCTGCCGGCTCTGACCATAGGATTATTGTTACTAATAACCGTGATTCTAAATCCGCGCGGGGCCGCTGGGGCTTTGGAACACCTGCGCCACCGTAAGAGGCACTAACCACTCCACATTGGACGCACTTGAGCGTAAAAGTTGCTCGATTGTTATGAATTTACGCCCGCATGGCTCTTCACTTGCCGTTAACTCAGGGTTAATCTTTGGGCAGATTCGGACGCACCCGTCCGATTCCCATGAGCTGAGCCTCTCAGTCCCATGGCGAGAGTGCAGTAGAAAGAGTGAATGCAGTGAATCTTCGCAAACCTCTGATTCTCACCGTAGTCGCATCAGCGCTGGTGGGGTCTCTAGTAATAAGTAGTGTTTCGGCATCTGCAGCAAGTGATCCAGGAGTTTCAGCTTCTGAAATCGTTCTTGGTATGCAATTGCCACAAACCGGTGCAGCAAGCCCTGGCTATAACAAAGTAGATGACGCAGCACGCGCCTACTTTGATTATGTAAATTCAAAGGGTGGTGTCAACGGACGTAGTATCAAACTTGTAGTTAAAGATGACACCTACAAAGCTGGTCTAACAATTAGCACCGCTTCAAAATTAATAAACGAAGATAAGATTTTTGCATTCTTCGGTTCAATCGGAACCCAGACTCACGTTTCAATTATCAAAGATATCAACCGTCGTAAGATTCCAGATATTTTTGTAAACAGTGGATACAGCGGTTTCTATACCGATCCTAAGAAGTACCCAACAACATTTGGCGGACTTGGAACTTATACAGTTGAAGCCAAAATTCTTGGTAAATACCTAAAGGAAAAGTATGCCGATAAGAAGATTGGTATTTTGTATCAGTCAGATGACTTCGGCCGTAACGCACTTGCAGGCTTCACCGCCGCAGGACTTAAATTCGAAGCCAAGAAAACCGCTGCATCATTCGTAGCTGGAACTCAAGGATCATTGGGTCTTGCAACACAACTTGGCCAATTAAAAGCTAACGGCGTAGAAATCGTAATTATCGCCGCCGTTTCTTCAGCTACCGCCGTTGCTTATGCAACAGCTGGCGCGCTTGCATATAAGCCAACAAAGTGGGCAGTAATAAGCGTTGGTGCAGATGCAACAACATTCCAAACAATTCTTGGCGCAAAGGGCGTACCTGCAGCAACAAGCGCAGCAATGCTTGCCGGAACAATTTCTGCTTCACATGCACCAGCTCCTGGTGATGCTGCTGATGAGTATGTAACAGCATTCAAGAAGATCAATGATGACTTCAACAAGGGTCCAGATAAGCGTTGGGATAACAACGTTATGCAAGGCATGAACATCGCCTACCTTGCTACTGAAGCTCTAATGGGAGTCGGAAAAGATTTGACTCGGGCAAAGTTGATTGCTTACCTTGAGAACAATGGTTCGAAGTTAAGCAGCGCAGCATTTGCACCACTTGGCTATTCAAAATCAACTCACGAAGCTTTCACCGGTTTCTGGCTTGGTGAATATGACGCCACAACACTTCTTGCACCTATTGATGGAAAGCGCGTTGTTTACACAACGGATTCCGGATCTGGCGCAGTAACAGTTTCCAGCTATAAGCGTCCAGCTATTGCTGCTGATGCGCTTCCAAAGGTTGCGTGAGGATAAAATGAAAAATACTAATTTCAAAAAACTGATTGCAACACTTGGCGCAAGTGCGCTAATCGCAACTGGTCTGGTTGTTGCGGTTGCAGCACCAGCAAATGCTGCTGATCCAACCTGCGTTACTGCAGCAAAGACTGGTGTTATTACCTGCGAAGGTAAGTTGAGCAACGGCGCTGCGTACAAGACGATGGTTCCAGATAATTACAACGGAACTTTCTACTTCTGGCAGCACGGTATCCGTCCTTCATATCCATACCCTGGCTACACAGTGCCAAAGGGTGTCGAGCAAATGGCCCCAACTAGTGTTAATCACAAGATTGACACAACTAAGTCAATGCTCACATTGGGCTATGGCTTAGCTGCATATGACTGTTCTTCTAATGGATTGCATGGCTGGAATACAGCTGACTGCGTTGAAATGCTAAATGAATTAGTAACTATTACTAAGGCGCGCATTTCAATTCAAAAGACCGTTGTTTATGGAGCTTCAATGGCTGGTGCAATTTTGACACCATTCATCGAGAAGTATCCAAATGCTGCGGATGCTGTTGGAGTTCTTGCTGGTGTAACACCATCAATTAATAATGAACTTAAATCTGGTTGCGACATGCTCTATGTATTCAGTGTCTTCTTTGATCCAACAATCAAGGGCTGCACAGCTATGGGAACTAAGGGCGTTCCTGGTCACTACGCAGTACTTGGTGACTTCGCAAAGGTTGTAACTCTTCTAACACAATGGAGCAAGGACTCTGGTTCACTTCCATTGGCTTATCCAGCAGCTCTTGCAACTTCTGGAATCCCACAACGTTCTGCACTTCTACTTGCAGGATTAATTGCTGGTCTTCCAACAAAGTCTGCGAACTTTGATGGAATTTCAACGAGCGCACTTGTGCCAGAACAGAGCATCAACGCAACTCTTGCAGTACTGCAAAATGCTGGTGAACTTCTTGGAACTGCCTACTTTGGTGGCCAAGCAGTATCTGAAGTTGTAGGTGCTGGTTTCTATGACAACACCAAGACTGACTTCACAGCACTTCTTTCAGATGCAGATCTAGGTCGCTTCAACCTTGGCCTATCTGGTGATGATGGAATCAATGCGATGCTTGCAATGCTTGCTGCAGCACCACGCGTCACCGGTGATGCAACTGCAATGGCAAAGGTTGCTGCACTTGATAAGTCAGCATTCAATACAGCAAAGCCAGTTGTTCTGCTTTCAAATGAAGCAGATCGCTTGGTCTTGCCAGGCAATACTCCGCTATATGTAAGTAAGGCAAGAGCTTCTTACGATGCTCGCCTTGCTGCATGGCAATCAAAATACAATGCAGCTACAAGTGCTTCAGCTATCTCAGCTCTTCTAAAGAGCAAGCCAGTTTGGAACACAATTGCAATGTATGCGATGACTCCAGAAACATATACACAATTCACAGCAGCCGGACTTCCTGATACGAAGGCCGCAATATCGCCATCAGGCGTTGGTCACGAGTCTTTCACTAAGGATCAACTAATGACTTGGGTACGTCTGCTTGCCTCATCAGCCAAGACTGGAAGAATTCCAAGTCAGGGCGTTATTGATTCATTATTGGTAAAGGTTCCGTATCTAAATACTGATCCCGATTACCAACCAAATGAGTTGAAGTATCAGGATTAATTCCTAGATATAACTTAAATTGCGGGGCCAGTTAATTCTGGCCCCGCTTTTTTATGCAATTCAAGCGAGTAATCTTGCCTAGTGGCTGATATTAATAGCGTTGACGAGATGAAGTCTTTTGGTGCGCGCATCGGAAAACAATTGCGCGCCGGGGACTTAATACTTCTTTCAGGACCACTTGGTGCTGGCAAGACTGCGTTTACTCAGGGCATTGGAAGTGCGCTAGGAATTGAAAACATAACATCACCAACCTTCGTAATTTCAAGAATTCATCCGGGGGCGATTCAATTAGTACATGTTGATGCCTATCGCTTGCAAGGAGAATCAAAGGCAATATTTGATGATTTAGATTTAGAAAGTTATCTGCCAAATAGCATCACGGTTGTTGAATGGGGCGAAGGTTTAGCTGATCGCCTTGCTGATGATTATTTAGAAATACAAATTGAATTCGGGAAATCAGATGACCAGCGTTTAGTAACGATAATTAATCATGGGAATAGATTTGCGGAACTTCAAATATGAGCACCTGTCTTGCAATTGACACATCTACATCTAGAACCAGCGTCGCCTTGGTTAAAGATGGGAAAGCAATTTTCCAAGCACATCACGATGGCGCACTCTCGCATGGTGAAGTCTTACCAAAACTTGTATCTGATGCGCTTAAGATTCAAAATCATATTGATGAAATTATTGTCGGAATGGGGCCGGGTCCATTTACTGGACTTCGGGTTGGAATTTCATTCGCCCAAAGTTTTGCTTATGCACGAGGGATCAAATGTGTAGGAGTTTGCAGCCTGGATGCAATCGCGAGTCAATTTAGTGAGAAAGATTTTATAGTTGCAGTAGATGCTCGGCGCAAAGAAGTTTTCTTTGCCAGGTTCACAAATGGAGTACGAATTGGTGAACCAGCCGTTTGTCAGCCAATCCAACTCGATGCTTTGCAAGTACCAGTCTTCGGTGAAATGCAAGAGCAGTTCCCCGATCCTGTGGCGCTTATTGAGATCGCAAAATCTGGTGCAATTTATAGCCAACCGATTTATGTGCGCAGGCCTGATGCCTATCCCGCTCCAGTCGGTGTGAAATTTCGCCCGCTAACCCCACTCGATTTAGTTCCAGTATTTGCAATTGAGAAATCTGCATATGGCAGAGCAGCCTGGACGATGGCGCAATTAAAAGAAGAATATGCCGGCAACGATCGCATGTATGTCGCAGCAGAATTTAATGGAGAGCTAATTTCTTATGCCGGCGTAGTTAATTTAGCTGGAACAGCAGATGTTCTAACACTTACTGTTGCCGATGGCCATCGCCGCAAAGGTATTGGACGTGAACTTCTTCGCAGATTGATTGATTGGTCTCGCACCCAGAAGTGTGAAGCAATCATGCTTGAAGTGCGGGTTGGAAATGAAGAGGCAATTCCGCTCTATGAATCATTTGGATTTATTAAAATTTCGCTACGTAAAGATTATTATGGTCCAGGCATGAACGCGATTGTCATGCGCAAGGAGCTAAAGTGAAAAACTCCGATGCTCTAGTTTTAGGAATCGAAACTTCGTGTGATGAAACTGCAGTCGGTATTGTTTCTGGACGCAAATTATTAGCAAATGTAATTTCATCTAGCGTTGTAGAACATGCCAGATTTGGGGGAGTCGTACCTGAAATTGCTAGCAGGGCACATTTAGAAGCAATGCAGAGTGTTATTGCCCAAGCCCTTAGCGATGCCAAAGTTTCGATTAAAGATATCGATGCCTTTGCAGTTACTGCTGGTCCGGGATTAATAGGTGCGCTCTTGGTTGGAACATCAAGTGCCGCCGGTCTTGCACTTGCTTTAGACAAACCGCTTTATGGTGTTAATCATTTATCTGCGCACATAGCAGTTGATTCGCTGAATTCTGATCATAAGTTAGACCCAGCAATTGCCTTATTAGTAAGCGGTGGGCACAGTTCCATTTTGCAGATAAATGACTTAACGAGTGATGTTAAAACTCTTGGTTCAACAATTGATGATGCAGCCGGAGAGGCTTTCGACAAAATTGCAAGAATTTTGGAACTCGGTTTTCCAGGTGGTCCGGCAATAGATCTCGATGCAAAATCGGGAAATCCAAATGCAATTGATTTTCCAAGAGGATTGACTTTGGCTCGGGATTTAATTGAACATAAATATGACTTCTCTTTTTCGGGTTTGAAAACTGCAGTCGCAAGATATTTAGCGAAGACTCCAGATCACTTGCGCGCAGATGTATCGGCATCTTTCCAAGAAGCAGTTGTAGATGTACTTCTGATTAAAGCGATTGGTGCGGCCAAAGAAACCGGTATCGACACTTTAATAATCGCGGGCGGGGTGGCTGCAAACAGCCGGCTTCGCTCCCTGGCCCAGGAGCGAGCCACGAAGGCCGACATTCAACTTCGAATCCCACCAATGAATTTATGTACCGATAACGGGGCGATGGTTGCAGCGTTGGGTTCACTGGCTGTTACACAGGGCTTAGCGCCCTCTAAGCTCGGATTTGAGGCCAATTCAAGCTCTGGCATAACGACTCCCATCTTTTGACGCCTCGCCAGACCTGCTTTAGAGTTTGCGTTAGCACTCGAAGGGCGAGTCTGCTAATTGGATTAATGCCCACAAATATGAAGGAGTAATCATGGCCGTAACCATCAAGCCACTTGAAGATCGCTTAGTTGTAAAGGCAAATGAAGCCGAACAAACAACAGCATCAGGTTTAGTAATTCCAGATACTGCAAAAGAGAAGCCACAAGAAGGCACTGTCATTGCAGTTGGACCAGGTCGCTTTGATGATGGCGTTCGCACACCAATGGATGTAAAAGTTGGCGACGTCGTTCTTTACAGCAAGTACGGCGGAACTGAAGTTAAGTACAACAACGAGGAATATCTTGTTCTTTCAGCTCGCGATGTATTAGCTATTATTGAAAAGAAGTAAAAACACATGGGTAAAACTTTAAGTTTTGATGAAGAGGCTCGTCGTGCGATGGAGCGCGGAGTCAACATTCTTGCCGACACTGTCAAAGTAACACTTGGGCCTAAGGGTCGTAACGTTGTTATTGCAAAGTCATACGGCGCACCACTAATTACAAATGACGGCGTAACAATCGCCAAGGAGATTGAACTATCAGATCCAGCCGAGAACATGGGAGCCCAACTTGTTAAGCAAGTTGCGGAAAAGACCAATGATGTTGCTGGTGATGGCACAACAACTGCAACAGTTCTTGCGCAAGCAATGGTGAAGGAAGGTCTTCGTAACCTTGCCGCCGGCGCACAGCCAATGGATATCAAAGTCGGTATCGAAGCTGCAGTTAAAGCGGTTTCTGAAGAGTTAAAGAAGAACTCGACTGCGGTCAGTGGCAAATCCCAAATTGCGGATGTTGCAACAATTTCAGCACAAGATAAAGCAATTGGCGATCTCATTGCAGAAGCTATGGATAAGGTCGGCAAAGATGGCGTTATCACCGTTGAAGAATCTTCAACAACAGGCCTCGAATTAGATTTCACAGAAGGTATGCAATTCGATAAGGGTTATATTTCGCCCTATTTCGTAACTGATTCTGATCGTATGGAGACAGTTCTAGAAGATGCCTACATTCTTATTTCAGGTGGCAAGATTTCTGCACTTGCTGAAATCCTTCCAATCTTGGAGAAAGTTTCGCAAGCCGGAAAGCCACTTGTAATTATTGCTGAAGATGTTGAAGGCGAAGCGCTATCAACCTTGGTAGTAAACCGCATGCGTGGAACATTTACATCAGCAGCCGTTAAAGCCCCAGGCTTTGGCGATCGTCGTAAGGCAATGTTGCAAGACATCGCAATTCTTACTGGTGGCCAAGTTATTACAGCTGAGGTTGGCTTAAAGCTTGAGCAAGTAACTGTTGATCTTCTAGGTCGCGCTCGCCGTGTTGTAATCACAAAGGACAACACAACCATCGTTGATGGCGCAGGCGATAAGGCCCAAGTTGCTGCTCGCGTTCAAGAGATTCGCAATGAACTTGAAAATACTGATTCTGACTGGGATCGCGAAAAGCTACAAGAGCGAGTTGCAAAACTTGCTGGTGGCGTTTGCATCATCAAAGTTGGAGCACATACCGAAGTTGAATTAAAAGAGAAGAAGCACCGTCTTGAAGATGCAATCTCTGCAACTCGCGCAGCTGTAGAAGAGGGAATCGTTGTTGGTGGTGGCGCCGCATTAGTGCACGCTGCATCAGCTCTTGATAAAGATCTTGGACTTGAAGGCGACAAAGCAGTTGGCGTTCGTTTAGTTCGTAAAGCTTGTGATGAACCACTTCGCTGGATTGCTGAAAATGCTGGACATGAAGGTTATGTAGTTGTTGCGAAGGTTCGCACAATGAAGCCAAATGAAGGCTTCAATGCTGCTACTGAAGTTTACGAAGACTTAGTAAAGGTCGGCGTAATCGATCCAGTTAAGGTGACGCGCTCTGCTCTTGCAAATGCGGCATCAATCGCTGCAATGTTTATAACAACTGAAGCTCTTGTATTTGAGACTCCGGAAGATAAGAAGGATGAAGCTAGCGGAAGTGGCCATAGCCATGGACCAGGCGGACATTCTCATTAATTAACGCTTAAAAAATAAGGCCCCACAACTTTTATTAGTGTGGGGCCTTATTTATTGGTTTAATTAGCACATGGCAAATTCCCCAATAATGACGCTGAGCATTGATTGCGGCGGGCTTAGCATCAAGGCTTCGGTGCTTGATGAAGATGGCACGATGCACGCACCTGCAATTGCTGTGCCAACCCCATACCCACTTACTCCAGCAGATTTAATTAACGTCTTTAAAGATATCGCCTCAAAATTGCCCAAAGCAGATCGCATTACTGTCGGCTTTCCCGGAATGGTTCGCCACGGCGTAGTTGTTAATACCCCGCATTACATAAATGTAAAAGGACCGCGCACCAGAGTTGATCCAGAGCTATTTTATGCCTGGAAAGGTTTAGATTTTAGAAGTTTGGTTGAAGCTACATTTAACTTGCCAACCCTGATGCTAAACGATGCTGAAGTGCATGGCGCAGGTGTTGTTGCTGGTTCGGGCTTTGAAGTTGTTTTAACTCTTGGCACTGGCCTTGGATGCGCAGTATTTGATGGCGGCAAACTTGCTCCCCATATTGAACTTTCACATGCGCCAATTCGTCGTTCAACAATTTACGATGAATGGATTGGTGAACATGAACGGCGCAGACTTGGTGATTCATTCTGGTCTCGGCGCATACGTGCGATGGTTACTGATTTACGTCCAGTGTTTCACTGGGATCGACTTTATTTAGGTGGCGGAAATGCCCGCCGAATCCGCCCGGATGTTTTAGAACTTATTGGTGACGATGTAGTGATTGTTCCAAATGCCGCCGGAATTGTTGGTGGTGTGCGTGCCTGGAATTTAACTCGTATTTAAATAAAATTAAGAAGCGGTAGAGAATGAATCGGAGTCGATCTTCTCGTTTCGACTTAAAATAGCTAGGCGATCTTCCTCAGTTAAGCCGCCCCAGATTCCATAAGGCTCGGCCAATGTAAGTGCTTGCTTTCTGCAAGCTTGTAAAACTGGACAAGATGCACATACGGCCTTTGCCGCATTCTCGCGATTCTTACGACGAGGCCCACGTTCACCATCGGTATAGAAGAACATTTCAGTTGGCAGTTCACGACAAGCAGCAGATTCCTGCCATTCCCAATCAGAAGCAATTGGTCTTGGTTGCGCTTGTGTCGTCATTTGAACTCCAGTTCTTTAACTAGTTACTAGTTCGGATACTACAACCGCGCCATAAGTTGTTCAACTATTTCGCATCATTTTGGCCAAATTGACCCATCTTTGAAGCGTTTTCAGGTGGCGCGGCTCACTGCTTATCGGGAGAATGGCGCCATGATCCGCGCTCTCGAGGCCTTAGAACCTAATGAATCGCTGACAGTTGCCGCCGTAGCCAGAAGGCTGGGGGTGGCGCCAGCGACACTTCGTACTTGGGACCACCGATATGGAATAGGTCCTAGTAAGCACAACGCCGGTACGCACCGTAGATATTCCGCGGCCGATTTAATTAGGTTAACTGCCATGGCTCGCTTGGTAGTTGCGGGTGTCGCCCCAAAAGATGCCGCGTTCAAAGCCTTAAAACTAAGCGTTAAAGGAAACATTGCCGCGGTAGAAAAAGTTTGCCGCGAGCCTGAGGATCAGAGCAATCTAGTTTCACTTCTTCACAAATCAGCCATGAAATTTGACCAGAAGAAAATTGAGGATGGCGTTAGAAAGTCGATTACACAAATTGGGGTTGAAGCAACCTGGCTTGAAGTTCTAGCTCCCTTACTAAATGAAGTTGGCGACGAATGGGTTCGTACTGGAAATGGGATTGAAGTCGAACATTTTCTAAGTGAAATAATCCGAAAAATCTTGAGCGAAAATTTTGGAAAGATAGCTAAACCAAAGAATTCCAGACCTGCGCTATTGGCTTGTGTAGAAAATGAAACACACACTCTCGCATTGACTGCGCTTGCAGCCGTTTTAGCAGAAGCTAAAGTCGAATGTATTTTTCTTGGCGCTAGAACTCCTCAAATCGCACTCAATCAAGTTATTATCAAATCTGCGCCACCAGCAATCTTCCTCTGGGCCCAGATGGGTGAAAACGCCGACCATAATTTAATTAAATCTCTTCCTACGATCCGCCCAGCGCCAAGAGTGTTACTAGGTGGGCCAGGTTGGAATTCTGCAAAGGGCAAGGCTCATAGCAAGGTAGTTTTAACGCAGGGATTGAGCGATGCTCGAGACCAGATACTGCAGGCGCTCGCAATTTGACCCGAATTTGAATGGTTATTGAGCGGTTAGACTTGCCCAATGCTTGAAGGCGCTCGCGACAAAGTAGTAATGCTCGGACTCACATATGACGACGTCCTTCTACTTCCCGACGCTTCAGATGTAGTCCCAAGTGAAGTTGATACTAAGACTCGGTTGACCCGCAAAATTTCATTAGATATTCCACTCGTC
>CAIQHM010000080.1 GCA_903871555.1 uncultured Actinomycetes bacterium
GCAGCCTTCTTAGCTGCTGCCTTCTTACGACGCTTTGGAGCAGCCTTCTTAGCTGCTGCCTTCTTACGACGCTTTGGAGCAGCCTTCTTAGCTGCTGCCTTCTTGCGACGCTTCTTTGGTGCTGCTGCTGTTGCAGCTGCCTTCTTGCGACGCTTCTTTGGTGCTGCTGTTTTAGCAGCTGCCTTCTTGCGACGCTTTGGTGCAGATTTCTTAGCTGCGGCCATGTACATCTCCTAATCAGAATAGTTCGATCCGTCACCGAACCTGTTCATGGATAAGCGTGTCATTAAATACAAAAACTTTCCACTATTTTGCGTGAATTTTCACCTGCGTGTCGCAACATTATTTTTCAATTTATTTATGCGTTTTGCGAATTATTTTTACAAAATTTGACGGATTTTTATAAAAATTATTGATCTGAATCCGAATTTTTCGCTGATTTTGCTCTTTCGGCCCGAATATTTCGTTGTTCGACAGCAAATTCGTTGGTTTGGGCATCATATTTTCTAAATTTCGGTAACGAAGCGGCTGCAATGGATACAAAACCGATGCAAAGTAAGCCACCACTTATTACTGAAGTCCGCAAATTAGTAACTGCAGCGAAAGTTCCGGCCCGCATTTGGCCACCAAGTGGTCCTACTGAATAGGAAAGTAATTCGATGCCTGCCAATCTTCCGCGAAGTTCGTCAGGGATGGATTGGTTCCAGATTGCTCCTCGGAAAAGTGCACTGACCATGTCAGATGCTCCGGCAAGTGCCAGGAAAAAGAGAATAAAAAAGAGGGAGTGAGAGAATCCTGCCAATGTAATTGCTGCACCCCAACCAAGTGCGGCAACAAAAACCGCCCGACCATGATGATGATAATTTTTTATCCAGCCACTCGTCAAAGTTACGATGACGGAACCAATAGTCCCGGCGGCATAGAACAAACCAAGGGCCCAAGTGGCATTTAATTGATCAGCCCAAAATGGAAAGAGCGCATTTGGCATTGCAAAGAACATGGCCGCCAAGTCCACCAAGTAAGTGCCCAATAGGTCTTTGCGCGATGTTGCGTATTTGATGCCTTCGACCATTGAGGAAATTGTGCTTAACGTTTCTGCGGATTCTTTTTTTATTGGCTTTATTGGTTTAACTCGAAGAATAAAAACTATTGAAATTGCAAAAGTTATTACATCGACTAGATAGGCAGTTCCGATACCAGTTGTGGCCAACAAAATGCCGGCAAGTGCCGGGCCAGTGATTACACCGGTCTGCCATCGTAAAGACATCAGAGCACTTGCAGATGGCAAATCTTCGTGGCCTACTATTCTGGGCAAAATTGCATCGGCGCTTGGTCGCTGCAGTCCGTCAAGGGCGGCGAAAGATCCGGCGACCACATAGATCCAAATCAAACTCGGCTTTTCTAATTGGGTATTTATGAATAGCGAGAAGGTCATAATCATCAGGGCAAATTCGGTAATCAAAATCATCTTGCGGCGATCGACTCGATCGGCCAGAACTCCGCCATAAAGTCCGAAAATGATTAGCGGTATCAGTTCAACGGCGCCCATGAGTCCAACTGCGATATATGAGTTGGTTAGCTCTTTAATTTGGAAGGGGAGAGCGACATAAGTAATCATCGATCCGAAGTAACTAATCAGTCCAGAGCTCCAGAGTCGCCTGAAATCCGGATAGTTGCGCAGCGGCGAGATGTCGACCGCAATTTTCTTTAGCACGGGGGTTAATCTAATTAATAATTAGTGAAAAGTTTGCTCTGGACCAGGGAATTGCCCAGTTGAAACTTCGGCCGCAAATTCTTTAGCCGCATTTAGCATCTCAAGTCGCAGGTTTCGATAGGCCTTCGCCAATTTTGGTGCGCTCTTGGTAATACCCATCAAATCAGTCCAGACCAAGACTTGGGCATCACATTTAGCACCAGCGCCAATTCCAATAGTCGGGATTGAAAGCTCTCTGCTGATTTGCTCGGCCAACTCTTCTGGAACAAGTTCTAAGACAATCGCAAAGACTCCGGCCGCTTCTAGCGCTTTGGCATCAGCCAAAATTCGGGCGCCATCTTCGCCACGACCTTGAACTTTAAAACCACCAAGGGCATGGACAGATTGTGGAGTCAGACCCAGATGCCCCATTACTGGGATTCCGGCTTCAATTAATTTCTTGATTTGGGGAAGAACTTTCGCGCCACCTTCTAATTTAACGGCGTGGACTTTGGCCTCTTTAAAAAATCTAATTCCAGTGGCAAGGGCGGCATCTGCCCCAGATTCATATGAGCCAAATGGAAAGTCAGCGACAACCATCGCCCTGGAAGTTGAATTAACTACAGCCCGAGCCAGTGGAAGAAGTTGATCAACAGTTACTGGAATTGTGTCCACTTCACCAAAGAAATTATTACCGGCAGAATCACCGACCAAGAGCACTGGGATCTCGGCCTCATCGAATATCTCGGCCGTCATCTGCTCGTAAGAAGTGAGCATCGCCCATTTTTCGCCACGCGATTTCATGGCAGCCAAATCCGATATAGAGATTCGATTCTTGATTTTCATGTGTAGCTCCTGGATTCAAATCATCGAACTCAAAGCCGGCGTTCGGTCCCTGGTCGATATTTGAAGTGATGGAAAGTGTAACCAAATCTGATGCGGGTAGGCTAGCCACATGGGAAATACAGGCGGATTTAGCACCGGCCAGTTACGTATCGCCCTTGCCCAAATCAACCCAACACTTGGTGATTTAGCTGGCAATAGCGAATTAATTTGTGAATATGCAGCCAAGGCCAATACCGCAGGAGCCCACGTACTTCTCTTTCCAGAAATGATTATGACTGGTTACCCTGTAGAGGATTTGGCGTTACGGAAAACATTTAGAGTTGCAAGTAAAGCGGCGGTTTTGGAAGTTGCCGATCGACTTGAAGATCAAGGCTTCGGCGAGATACTTACGGTTATTGGGTATCTAGATGCAAGTGCAGAACAGAAACCGCAAAATGCCGTGGCTCTAGTTTATCGCGGCGAGATTGTTGCGACATATATAAAACATCATCTTCCAAATTATGGTGTCTTCGATGAATTTAGAAACTTTGTTGCCGGCGATCGCTCTCTAGTTGTGCGTTTTCATGGCGTTGATATCGGAATCGCAATTTGTGAAGATATCTGGGTCGATGATGGACCGGTCGCTGATTTAAAAGCACGGACTCCTGGATTGGTTCTGGTTCCAAATGGAAGTCCCTACGAGCGAGCGAAGGAAGATATTCGCCAATTGCTTGTGAGAAAACGGGCAAGAGATATCGGCGCCCCCCTTGCATATGTAAATATGACAGGTGCTCAAGATGATTTGGTTTTTGATGGTGACAGCATTGTTGCAACAGCAAATGGCGACATCATTGCAAGAGCTCCACAATTCTTTGATGGACTGATGGTTGTTGATTTAGATCTGCAACTTAGAACTTCAACCCCGGATGTAGTTATTTCTGATGCGCCCCTGCCGGTGTATGAAAAAATAACTCATGGCATCGCCCACCCAATGAACGATTTTTCCCAGACCTGGCAAGCACTGGTTATTGGACTTCGCGACTATGTTGAAAAGAATAAGTTTAAGAGCGTAATTCTTGGCCTATCTGGTGGAATTGATTCTGCGCTTGTTGCAACTATCGCCGCTGATGCAATCGGTGCCGATCGAGTATTTGGTGTTGGGCTTCCAAGTCGATATTCATCTGATCACTCTTTAACTGATGCCGCCGAGCTTGCTAAAAATATCGGAGCTAATTATCGGGTAATTGAGATTGAACCAATGGTCGCTACCTTCCTAACCCAACTTGGGCTAACCGGACTTGCTGAAGAGAATGTTCAAGCCCGAGTTCGCGGAACAACTTTGATGGGTCTTTCAAATCAAGAGGGACATTTAGTTTTGGCCACCGGTAATAAGTCAGAGCTAGCTGTTGGCTATTCAACAATGTATGGCGATGCAGTCGGGGGATATGCGCCTATTAAAGATTTGTTTAAATCTGAAGTTTGGGCGCTCTCTAAGTGGCGCAATGATCAAGCAAAGAAGAATGGGCAAATTCCACCAATTCCCCTAAATTCAATTACGAAAGAGCCAAGCGCCGAACTCCGCCCTGGTCAGAAGGACACTGATTCACTTCCAGATTATTTGCTTCTTGATCAGATTTTGCATATTTATATTGATCAAGATTTAGGGCTCGCAGGCGTCTTGGCGGCTGGGTTCGATTTGGAGTTGGCGACCAAAGTGATTCGAATGGTCGATGCTGCTGAATATAAACGACGCCAATATCCGCCTGGCACCAAGATTTCTAAGCGTGCATTTGGCAAAGATCGCAGATTGCCAATCACTTCAGCGTGGCGTGAACATAATTAATTAGCTGCAAACATTTAGCAACTAGACATTAATAAGTAAGCCTCTTTAGAATTCCCGAATCGGGGAATCCCAATGTTTTAACAATCGTGGAAGTGAAAGGCAAAAGAATGAAAAAACTTAAGATATTTGCACCTCTAGCTATCGTTGCGTTGTTGCTTACAAGCTGCGGTTCTTCAGGAGACAGCAAGTCAGCAACTGCTTCTGCAGATTGCAAAGCTGGCGCACTTTCAACTGTGACACCAGATGTTTTAACTATCGCAACTGGCGAACCTGCATATTCACCATGGGTTCTAAATGACAAGCCAGAATCTGGCGAAGGTTTTGAAGCAGCCGTTGCTTATGCAATCTCAAAGGAACTTGGCTATAAGAAAGAGAACGTGAAGTGGGTTCGCACAACATTTGATGGTGCAATCGCACCAGGGCCAAAGACCTTTGACTTTAATATCCAGCAATATTCGATTACAGCTGAACGCGCGAAGGTTGTTGACTTCTCAACGTCTTACTACAAGTCAAACCAATCAATCGTCTCCTTCAAGGGAAGCAAGATTGCTGGCGCAAAATCAATCGCTGATATCAAGGCTGCTAATGCAAAGATTGGTGCCGCTGTCGGAACAACATCACTTGATGCAGTTGAAAACGTTCTTGGCCTAAAGCCTCAAGTTTTCAATGACAATGCTGCTGGTGTTGCCGCACTGAAGAATGGACAGATCGATGGCTTCGTGGTTGATCTTCCAACTGCGTTCTATCTAAGAGACGCTGAAATCAAAGACGGAATCATTGTTGGGCAACTTGAAAATTCAAGTTCCGCCGATGAAGGCGCCGGACTTCTACTTGCCAAGGACAACCCAATTACAGCTTGCGTTACTAACGCCCTTGAGGCAGTTCGCAAGAGTGGCGAGCTAGAAACGATTACTAATAAGTGGCTTACTGGTGCAGGAGCTCCTTTCTTAAAGTAATCTCCAACCTAATATGAGTAATGACATGGGGCGTCCATCCGAATCTGATTCGGGGAAGACGCCCTATGACTTTGGTGGCACCTGGATTCCAAGCCCGCTGGAAATTAATCGCAGGGCGGCACGTAAATCGCGAAATCGCAGAAATGCCTTAATCGCTATTTCATCTAGCGTTGTAGTTATTGGCGGATTAATCCTTATCGCTGTCACTTCGCCTGGATGGAAATCTTTGTCCGACACATTTTTCGCCTGGGCTTATGGCGTCGAAGTTTTACCAAAAATTATTCTGGGCTTTGGAACAAACGTCGCATTGACCTTAATTGCTTCATCTTGCGTTGCAACTCTTGGCTTGAGCATTGCGCTGATACGAACTTCGAGATCACCGGCTTTGGCGCCGTTTCGGATATTGGCGACGCTTTATGTTGACGTATTTCGCGGAATCCCGATGTTGCTTGTTATTTTATTAGTTGGTTTTGGAATCCCGGCGCTACGAATTCAAGGACTTACAAATAACGTTTTAATCCTGGGCACCTTGGCTGTTGTAATTACCTACACCGCATATGTAGCAGAAGTTATTCGCAGTGGAATTTTAACAATTCATCCAAGCCAGAGAGCCGCTGCTAGATCCCTCGGCTTAAGCCACTTCCAAAGCCTTCGTTATGTAGTTTTGCCACAAGCCTTTCGCCGCGTAACTCCACCACTTCTAAATGACTTGGTTGCCTTAATTAAGGACACGGGCTTGGTTTCAATTCTTGGAGTAACAGATGCCGTACGTGCCGCTCAGATTGCCAGCAGCCGCAGCTTTAATTACACCCCATATGTAATGGCAGCAATCGTATTTTTGTTGGTAACTATTCCGCTGACCAGATTTACTGATCGCACACTTCGTCGTTCGATTGAACGTCAGAATGCGACAGGTGTGGCATGACCCAGCCAGTACTAGAAGTTAAGCAATTACGTAAGTCTTATGGCTCCGAAGTAGTTCTTGAAGATATTTCATTTAGTGTTCCCGTCCATACTGCAACGGTATTTATTGGATCTTCTGGTTCTGGAAAGTCAACGTTGCTGCGCTGCATAAATCTCTTGGATCAAATCGATGATGGCTCGATTGAATTAGATGGCGAAGACATAACTGCGGTAGATGCTGATGTAGATAAGGTCCGTCGCAAACTTGGCATTGTTTTTCAATCTTTCAACCTATTTCCGCATATGAAGGTAATAGATAACATCACATTAGCGCCGATGAAAGTGCAGGGGATTTCAAAAGAAGTTGCCCGAGAGAGCGCCTATAAATTGTTGGATCGCTTTGGCTTGCACGATAAGGCCGAAGATTATCCGGATCGACTAAGTGGCGGCCAACAACAACGAGTTGCGATCATTAGATCTATTGCTGTGGCTCCAAGGCTTTTATTGCTCGATGAAATCACTTCCGCGTTGGATCCAGTTTTGGTCAATGAAGTGCTTTCTACGGTTAGAGATTTAAAAATTGAAGGAATGACGATGGTCCTTGCAACTCATGAAATGGGATTTGCTAAGCAAGTTGCCGATGAGGTTTGCTTTTTGCATCACGGAAAGATTCTGGAGTGGGGGACACCAGAACAGATTCTGGAATCTCCGAAGCAACCAGAAACCAAGGAGTTCCTACAACGAGTGCACGAGGCTGGTCGCCTTTAGTGGCAAGTAATTTCGAGATAATTGCCGGCCACCCAAGTTCTCATGTAATTATCCATGTTCCACATTCGGCACGATATATTCCGGATGACGTTCGTAAAGATATTTCGTTAAGCGATTCACAACTTGAATCTGAATTAGATCAGATGACCGACTCACTTACCGCTGAATTGGTTCTGCATGCAACCGCAAATCTTGAAGTACCACCAACTCTATTTATTAATAAGTATTCCAGGCTTGTGATAGATCCTGAACGTTTTCCTGATGAGCGCGAGATTATGAATAAGGTCGGTATGGGTGCGGTTTATCAAAAAACTTCGACCGGAGAAAACCTGCGCGAGCCGGATTTTGCTAATGCGGAATTAATATCAAAATACTTTGAACCATATGCAAAAGCGATTACCGATTTGGTTTCCGAGAAACTGAATGAACACGGCCGGGTATTGCTAATTGATTTCCATTCGTACCGAGCCGAACAACATGTAAATGCCGTTAACCATGGCCAGGCTAGGCCGCCAGTTTGCATCGGCACCGATTCTTTTCATACACCACAAGCACTTATCAAGTTAGCGCAAGACAAGTTCGCAATATTTGGCGAAACCGTTTTAGATCAGCCATACGCAGGTACCTATGTTCCGCTTAGCTTTTACGGGATCGAGTCAAGAGTTCAATCAATCATGCTCGAGAACCGAGCCGATCTCTTGGTAGACGGAAAATTAAATCCTGGCCCAAGATTTGACGAATATTCAAGCGTGTTTGCTGGGTTTATTGCGGCAATTGCAAGTAATTAGCAATTAGACAATCAAACTTTAGTTATTTACAATTTCGCTAGGTCACGAGTTCCAGGTTTTAGCCCCGGCTTACTGGACGGCAACCCTCCACCACGGTGGGGTGCTCCGGGTGAAGACCAGGTCAGTTGCAAATTGCAATTGGCAAGCGTGGGTAACGAATAAAAAACGCTACCCCCTTAATTTCTGGGAGGTCTGTAATGTCATTTTCATTAGATAAAGCTTCATTTGAAACTCGCCAGGTCCATGCCGGACAAGTTCCCGATCCAACAACTGGTGCACGCGCGCTTCCGTTGTATCAAACAACTGCATATCAATTCCGCGATACCAAGCATGCAGCCGATCTTTTTTCTCTTGCAGAGCTAGGAAATATTTATACCCGCATCATGAATCCAACTCAAGATGCAGTTGAACAACGTATTGCATCACTCGAAGGTGGAGTTGCAGCACTACTAGTTGCATCAGGTTCTGCCGCAACTTCTTTTGCAGTATTGAACGTTGCCGAGGCCGGCGATCATATTGTCTCTTCACCAAGTCTTTACGGCGGAACTTATAACTTGTTCCACTACACACTTCCAAAGTTCGGTATCGAAGTTACCTTCGTTGATAATCCAGATGATCCTGCTTCTTGGCAGGCAGCAGTTAAGCCAAATACCAAAGCTTTCTTCGGTGAGACTATTGCTAATCCAAAGAATGATGTTCTAGATATTGAAGCAATTGCAAAGGTTGCTCATAAGAATGGCGTGCCACTTATTGTTGACAACACCGTTGCGACTCCTTACACAATTCGCCCAATTGAACATGGCGCAGATGTCGTAATTCACTCTGCTACCAAGTTCTTATCTGGTCACGGAAACTCGGTTGTTGGTGCAATTGTTGATGCTGGAACTTTCGATTATGCCCAGCATAAAGATCGCTTCCCAGGTTTTAACCAACCAGACCCAAGTTACAACGGCTTGGTTTACGCCGATGCACTTGGCGTTGGCTCTGCATTTGGGGCAAACCTTTCTTACATCTTCAAGATTCGCTTAACCCTGCTCCGTGATATCGGCGCAGCAGTTAGCCCATTCAATGCTTGGTTATTGGCACAAGGACTTGAAACACTTTCACTTCGTATCGAGCGCCATGTATCTAATGCAAAAACACTCGCTGCCTGGCTCGAGAAGCAGCCACAAGTTGAAAAGGTTAACTACGCATCACTTCCATCTTCACCTTGGCACAAGTTGGCAACAAAGTATGCGCCAACAGGTTCTGGTTCAGTTCTCTCATTTGAAATCAAGGGCGGAATCGAAGCGGGTAAGAAGTTCGTAGAAGCCTTGAAGCTGCACTCACACGTTGCAAATATTGGCGATGTGCGTTCGCTGGTTATCCACCCAGCTTCAACAACTCACTCACAACTATCCCCAGCAGAGCAGCTAACCGCGGGTGTTACACCTGGCTTGATTCGCCTCTCTGTTGGAATCGAAAACATCGAAGATATTAAAGCTGATATCACCGATGGTTTCGCCGCAGCAAAATAAATAATCTGCGAAACTAGGCTCGTGACCAAGATGGAAAGCGACTGTAATTGTCATATCACCGGGGCGTGGCTTGATTCCCATGACCCTGGTGATCGGCGATTCTTAAAAATCGGTGACCTAGAACTTGAGTCAGGTGAAAAACTTCTCGATACAACAATTGCCTATCAAACTTGGGGCAAGTTAAATGAAGCTGGCGATAATGCAGTTTTAGTAAATCATGCAATGACTGGCTGGTCTGATGTTCCAGGTTGGTGGCCTTCGATGGTCGGCCCTGGGTTGCCACTTGATACCGAAAAATATTTTATTATCTGCCCAAATGTAATTGGTGGATGTCAGGGGAGCACTGGTCCATCTTGGATTGCACCAGATGGAAAACGTTGGGGCTCTAGATTTCCAACAGTGTCTATTCGTGACATGGTTGCCGGCGAACTTGCGCTAACAAATGCGCTAGGTATTTCGCATTACATCTTGGCGGTAGGTCCATCACTCGGCGGCATGCGCGCACTTGAATGGGCAATCCAACATCCAGACCGCGTTAATGCAATTTGCACGATAGGTTCTTCTGCTGTTGCAACCGGCGATCAAATTGGTTCGGCATCAATTCAAATTCGCGCAATTAAATCCGATCCGCATTACAACGGTGGGGATTATTATGACCAAGAGCAAGGTCCGACAGAGGGCATGGGAATCGCCCGTCGAATTGCTCACCTGACATATCGAACTGAAACCGAGATGGATGTGCGCTTCGGTCGCGAACTTCAAGGTGATGACACTGGGCGTTATGCCGTCGAGTCATATTTGGATCATCAGGCAGCAAAGTTGGCTAAGAGGTTTGATGCCAATACCTACATCGCGCTAACCGAAGCGATGAACTCACATGATGTTGGTCGAGATCGTGGGGGTGTGGCCGAAGCTTTGGCCACAATAAAGATTCCAGTGGTAGTCATATCTATTGATTCAGATCGCCTTTTCTGGCCACGGCTACAAGAGGAAATAGTTGAATTAACTCCGACCGCGCTGCCCCTTGTCACGATTTCTTCGCCATTTGGCCACGATGGCTTCCTTATTGAGGTCGAAACCGTTGGGAATGTGCTCCGGGATGCGCTCGCCATCGGGCTAAAAGGAAATTCCGCCAGATAATTCCAGAAAATTTGGGTCAATTGGAATAGTTTTGCCGCGTTTCGCGTTCTCTGATGTGCATAAACACCTGTGGACAATTTATAATATAGCCAAGCAAGTTTCGCTGGTCCGATCAGAGGCTCAGCAATGAAACGCATACCAAAGGATGAATTGTGGCTGGAATTCGTGCGCAAAAAAATGGCGCCAGTAGTAAGAAGACAGTGAAAAAAGCCGTGACGAAAAAAGTTGTTGCGAAGAAAAGCGCTGTAAAGAAAACTACAAAGAAAGCTGCAACAAAAAAGATTGTTAAGAAGTCAGCCGGTCCTCGCCGCTTTCCTACGAAAGCAGAGCTCGAGGCACAAAAATTAGCGGCAGCTAGTAAAGGTGCAAAGAAAGCAGCACCTGCGAAATCTGGCAAGAAACTTTTCCCAACAAAAGCAGAACTAGAAGCAAAGCGTCTTGCAGCTCTCGGCGTGAAAGCTCCAGTTGCAGGCAAGCCAGGCAAGCCAATTGTCACAAAAATTGATGGTGAAGAAGTTGAGTTAGAAGATATTGAGTTAGAAGATCTCGACACACTTGTTGAAGAAGTTAAAGAGATTATCGAAGAAGAGAAAGAGAGTGAGATCCGCGTTGTAAACGTTGCGGAAGAATCTCAGAATGAAGCAAACGCTTTCACGATTAAAGATTCCGAAGAAGATGATGCTCCAGTTCAAACAGTTCTAACAGCGGGCGCGACAGCCGATCCAGTTAAGGATTATTTGAAGCTGATTGGCCGCGTGCCGCTTCTAAATGCTGAGATGGAAGTAGACCTCTCGCTTCGCGTTGAAGCTGGACTTTTCGCAGAAGAGATCATTAAGCACGAGAAGAAGATTGATAAGAAATACAAGCGCGAACTTGAGCAATTAGTTCTTGATGGAAAGCGCGCTAAGAACCATTTGCTAGAAGCAAACCTTCGCCTTGTGGTCTCTCTTGCCAAGCGTTACACCGGCCGTGGCATGTTGTTCTTGGATCTAATTCAAGAAGGAAACCTTGGCTTGATTCGCGCAGTTGAGAAGTTTGACTACACAAAGGGTTACAAGTTCTCGACATATGCAACTTGGTGGATTCGCCAGGCAATCACCCGCGCTATGGCAGACCAGGCAAGAACTATTCGTATTCCTGTTCACATGGTTGAAGTAATCAACAAACTTGCACGTGTTCAACGCCAGATGCTTCAAGATCTTGGTCGCGAACCGACACCAGAAGAGCTTGCTAAAGAACTTGATATGACTCCGGAAAAGGTCGTTGAAGTTCAGAAGTATGGCCGCGAACCAATCTCACTTCATACTCCACTTGGTGAAGAAGGAGATTCTGAATTCGGTGATTTGATTGAAGACTCTGAAGCAATCGTTCCTGCAGATGCTGTTTCATTCACATTGTTACAAGAGCAACTCCACTCAGTTCTGGGCACATTGTCAGAACGCGAAGCTGGCGTAGTAAAGATGCGCTTTGGCTTGACCGATGGCCAGCCTAAAACTTTGGATGAAATTGGCAAGGTTTACAGCGTTACACGTGAGCGGATCCGCCAAATTGAATCAAAGACGATGTCAAAACTTCGTCACCCTTCACGCTCTCAAGTTCTTCGCGATTATTTAGATTAAGAGCGAGAATAAAAAAATGAGCGATAAAGTTCAAATCAGGATTAAAGAGAACGGTTCCATTCGCGTGAAGGGAACCGTTGAAATAATTGATGCTGATGGGAATGTGATTGAAACTAAATCTGATTTTTCATTATGCCGTTGTGGGTTATCAAAAGAGAAGCCGTTTTGCGATGGATCGCACAAAGGTAATTTTGAAGCAGCAGAGGGTTTAGGTAACTAATTAATTAGTTAGCGTCAGAAGAGACTGCAGTTAACTTTGCAGTTTCATCTTGAATCTCTTTTACAACTGGCTTTAGCTTTTCAGCATATTCTTTAGCGTGATGTCCGCAGAACAAGAGCTCGCCACCATTTAGCAATACTGCACGAACGTATGCTTGGGCTCCGCAGCGATCGCAACGATCGACAGCATTGAGCGGTGTGGTTTCGAGAATCAATTGCTCGGTCATTTCGCTCCTTATGGTTGAAGTAATTGCTAGTTTCTGTCTCTTGTGTAGGGGAACATCAAACCACGAAAGGTTTATTCCCCGCTCGTTAAAATATCTAAATTCACGCTCGGGCGTGTCATAAATGCCAGATAATTTCCTGTAAATGCCCTGAATCAATATTTTCTTGCAAAGAGGTTGCAATCAACCAAGATTTTCGCCCTTCACAAGATAACCTTCATCTCCGTGGCTACCGACGATCTCGCATCAACAACAGATAATGGCTATAACGCCAAAGATCTCGCTGTTTTAGAAGGCCTCGATGCAGTTCGCAAACGTCCCGGAATGTATATCGGTACAACAGATTCTCGCGGACTTATGCATTGTCTCTGGGAAATTATTGATAACTCGGTAGATGAATCACTTGCCGGCCATTGCAAGAACATTGAAATTAATTTGGAATCTGATGGTTCAGTTGAAGTACATGATGATGGTCGCGGAATTCCTGTCGACAAGGAACCAAAGACTGGACTTACTGGTGTTGAAGTTGTTATGACAAAGTTGCATGCCGGTGGAAAATTCGGTGGTGGTTCATATGCCGCATCTGGTGGCCTGCATGGTGTTGGTGCATCAGTTGTTAACGCACTTGCATCACGTCTTGATGTAGAAGTCGACCGTAACGGAAAAATTTATTGGATGTCATTCCAACGCGGTAACGCTGGAATTTTTGATGGCGATGGACCGAAGGCGCCATTTAGCGAAAGTTCTGGACTTCGCGTTATTGGAAAAGTTAGTGCAAAAGTTACAGGCACCAGAATTAAGTGGTGGGCTGATCGTCAGATTTTCTTAAAAGAGGCAGAGCTTGCAATCGAAGATATTTACGCTCGAGCACGTCAAACTTCTTATTTAGTGCCAGGTTTAACTCTTATCGTTAATGACAATCGCACCAAGACAAAGACAACAGAGAAGTTCTTCCATAAAGGTGGAATTTCCGAGTTCTGTTCTTTCCTTCGCCC
>CAIQHM010000081.1 GCA_903871555.1 uncultured Actinomycetes bacterium
CTTGGTGTGCGGATGTTGGCCAAGCTCATCACGCAGATGTGCTTCAAGGGCATCTCGCTCGGTCATTGTTTTTGCAACTTTCGTTGCTAACTCACGATCAAGACCACGTTTCATGTAAATCTCAATTAGCTCTTCAAGTTCGCCCTCTGGATCAACTGCTAGATGTTCAATTTCAAGTAACCGATCTGACTCTTCAATATCATTTTGAGAACGAACCGAAATATATTCACCAACTGCCATTGACATTGCGCCAGCCGCAATTCCCGCGGCTCCCGCTGTAATTAAGAAACTATCTGCTTGGGCAGCCGATACGCCGATCATCAAGCTCGCTGTAGAAACGAGTCCATCATTTGCGCCAAGAACTGCAGCACGTAACCAACCTGCTTTATGAATCTTATGGTGCGCATTTCTTAAATAGACATCTTCTAGAGGCATGGCTAAACCCTATCTTCCTCGGCGATTACTTATCAGGATTTCTTCTTGTTTTGCGGAGAAAAAGGGCGCTAGCACCCAGAAAAGTGATGAGTGATACCCAAATATTCAAACGCAGCCCCAAAATTAAATTCGCTTCATCAATTCGGATTGCCTCTATGAACAATCTACCTAGTGAATAACTGGCCACGTAGAAAACGAAGACTGCCCCACTGCCAATTATGCGATTGAAGAGCCCAATGCGCATAATTAATAGCGCCATTGCGAAACACCAGATTGCTTCATATAAAAATGTGGGGTGGAATGTTTGAAAGCTCTCAAATCCAATAGGTCGATTTTGGCGAGGAATTTCAAGAGCCCAAAAAACATCTGTTGGTCTGCCGAATAGTTCTCCGTTAAACCAATTACCAAATCGACCAATACCTTGGGCAATCAGGAGCGCCGGCGCAATCGCATCCGCGAGTTTGGCGAAGGAAATACTCGTTTCACGCTTCTTAAAATAAATATATGCAACAAGAGCGCCTAGTGAAATGGCTCCCCAAATTCCAAGGCCTCCTTGCCAAACCTCTAATGCAGCAATTGGTGAACCGCCCTTGCCAAAATATTTTTGGGGTGAAGTTATTACGTGATAAAGCCGGCCGCCAATAATTCCTGCCGGTATTACAAAAAGTGCGAGATCAGAAATTTCAGTTCGATTTCCACCTAGCGCCGCATAACGTTTCTTAGTCACCCAGATTGCAACAATAATCCCGAGCAATATACAGAGCGCGTAATAATGGATTGTGAAAAAACCCAACTCCAGAACTGAAGAGTTTGGAGTTGGGATGAAAGTTTTCATTTAGTACTTGTGGCCGAGAATTATTTAACCCCACCAGCGGCCAGCGCAGCTTCAAATTTAGCAGGATCGCTGTATTCGCCGCCTGCACGATTTAACTCTTTGCCATTTACGAAGATTGTTGGAGTCGAATTAACATTCTTCACCGCGGCGTAGGAAGAAATGGATTCAGTCCAAAGCGCGTAGTTTCCACCCGTTACACAATCTTGAAACTTCATTGAAGTAATACCAATTTTGTTTCCGAGCGAAATCATGAATTCAGTTGAAAATCTCCCAGAGTTTTCTGACGAAGCTTGGTTTTGATAAAGAATCTCGTGCATCTCTATGAACTTACCCTGATCCATTGCACACGCTGATGCATTCGCAGCAATTATCGATTCATTTATGCCATTAGTAGAACGGGCGCCGATAAAAGTTAGCGGGTGATAAACAACTTTGGCTCTGCCTTCAGTGATAATTTTCTTGACCAATTCATTATTTATTGCTTCAAAATCGCGACAAGCTGGACATTGAAAATCTTCCCAGATATCAATTTGGGGCTTGGCCTTTGGATTAAAAACTAATCCCGATCCATCAGCTTTGGAAATTGAGGCGGGAGTCAAGGCATTTTGGGCCGGCTTCTTGTCAAGATAAATAAAGATCCCAGTTACTGCTAATACGAAAACAATCATTCCAATTACGATTGCACGTAATCCTTTATCACCTGAAGTATTGCTAGCCATTGATCTCTCCCATTACCTAATTGCCTATTTGTCTAACCCTAATTTACCCTGAGGAAAGCGAAATAAATAACCGCCAATCGTCGCAAGAGCAATGTCACGGATAATTTCAATTGTGTAGCTCCAGACTGGCAATTCTTGCGTATCTTTTAAGCCACCTTTTCCAAAACAGCCACAATCTAAGGAAATCCCACGGATCCAAGCTTGAGAAATCGCAATGATAAAAACAATCATAAGTGCCGAGCTGACTATGGAAATATAGCGGACCCAGATTCCAACAATTAAGAAGATTCCCAGGCCAACTTCAATAAATGGAAGAACGAATCCCAAGGCGTTTGCAATGTGAATAGGTAGTACCTGATATGCACGAACAGAAGTTGCCGACCCGTATGGATCAGTAACTTTTATCGCACCTGCGACCAATAAAACTCCGCCCAGAATTATTCGAAATGCGAAAGTTATCCACGATTGCGATTTATGCATATTCGCAAGCAAATTGGTAATCATATTGTTGGGTCAATCCCTTCAGTCAAAGAGCTCCAGGAATTTTTTGGCTTACGTTCATATCTCTTTGATATGCCACGGCGTGATATCCGATAAATAAAGTAACTCACAATTAGCACTGAGAGAATCAGGCCTGCTATTTCGATCATGCGAAATCAATCTCAGTATGGAAACAGCTGCGCTCTCCAGTATGGCAAGCGGCTCCAGTTTGAATAACCCTTAGCAAAAGTGCATCACTGTCGCAGTCGTAGGCGATTGATTGCACTTCTTGGATATGCCCTGAACTCTCACCTTTTAACCAGAGTGAATTTCTGCTCCGGCTCCAATATGTTGCTCGCTTTGAATCCAACGTCTTAGTCAATGATTCCAAATTCATCCAAGCCATCATCAGAACTTCTTTGCTATCAAAGTCCTGGGCAATCGCCGCAATTAGCTCGCCTTTTTCTAGACGCTCGCGAATCGAGATTGGAATATTAGACATAGGAATATTCTCCCCTATCTAACTTAAAGTTCGAATTGAAAACCCGTGTTTTGCCAAATCTTTCTTAACATCAGCTATGGTGAAATCACCGAAGTGAAAGACGCTAGCCGCCAGGACAGCATCTGCACCTGCTGCAATCGCTAAGGCGAAATCTGAAATCTTTCCGGCTCCTCCACTTGCTATAACTGGCACAGAAGAAATTTCTCGGACGGCCTTAAGCATTTCAATATCAAATCCAGATTTTGTGCCATCTGCATCCATTGAATTTAGAAGAATCTCGCCAACTCCCCTAGAAATTCCTACTTCGATCCAGGCAAGTGCATCAAGGCCAGAGCTTTGCCGACCGCCATGGGTTGTGACTTCAAATCCAGATTTAGTTGCAGCCCTTCTGGCATCTACCGAAAGGACTAATACTTGATTTCCAAATCGATCTGAAATTTCATTAATCAAATCTGGCCTGGCAATAGCTGCTGTATTTACAGAAACTTTATCGGCGCCGGCGCGAAGTAATTCATTTACATTCTCTGCACTTCGAATCCCGCCCCCAACAGTTAGCGGTATAAATACCTGTTCAGCAGTGCGCCTAACAATTTCCAAAGTTGTCGCTCGCTCTTCAACGCTTGCTGAAATATCAAGGAAAGTTAATTCATCTGCGCCTTCAATGTCATATCTCTTTGCTAATTCAACTGGGTCGCCAGCATCAACTAAATCTTTAAAATTGACGCCCTTAACTACTCGCCCGCCAGCAACATCAAGGCAGGGAATTATGCGCTTTGCAAGAGTCATTCGCCAGCAACTTCCAACGCCTGCGGCAGAGTGAATGAGCCAGAATAAATAGCCTTGCCAACAATTGCACCTTCGATTCCAATTGAAGTTAAGGAACGCAGATCAATTAAATCTTGAAGAACTGAAATTCCGCCGCTGGCAACAACTGGAACACTTGTAACTGCACAAACTTCTTTTAGCAATTCAAAATTCGGGCCAGTTAAAGTTCCATCTTTAGCAACATCAGTCACGATATAGCGAGAGCAACCAGCAGCATCCAATATCTCTAGCATTTCAAATAAATCGCCGCCATCTTTTGTCCATCCGCGCGCTGCAAGAGTATGTCCACGAACATCCAAGCCAACTGCAATTCTTGGACCGTATTTTGAAATAACTTTCGCGGTCCATTCTGGATTTTCGATCGCCGCAGTACCAAGGTTTACGCGGGTACATCCAGTAGAAAGCGCGCGGACAAGCGACTCTTCATCCCGGATGCCGCCTGAAAGCTCAATCTGAATATCAACGCTTCTAATCACTTCTTGGATCAATTCGAAATTGGAACCAATTCCAAAAGCTGCATCTAAATCAACTAAATGGATCCACTTGGCACCTTGCGCAACAAAATCGCGAGCAACTTCAACAGGCAGGCCGTATGTGCTCTCTTTTGCTAATTCACCTTGTACGAGCCGAACTGCGCGTCCGTCCTTTACATCGATTGCAGGAAGAATTTCCAGAGATTTCATTCTCATAACGATTTCACCCAATTACTAATCAATTTTGCACCGGCTGCGCCACTTTTTTCTGGATGAAATTGCGTTGCCACAATAAAATCTTTCTCAACGGCAGCTAGAAAATCTTCACCATAGTTACTAGTTGAATTAATCGCACTAGAAACTCTCTTCTTCGCGGCAAATGAGTGGACGAAATAGAAAGATTGATCCGCAATACCAGAGAACAATTTCGATTCAGCAGGAGCCGCAACCGTATTCCAGCCCATATGCGGAAGAATGGCAGCTTCGATCTGACTTATATCTCCAGGAAGAATTCCCAAACCTTTACTCATTTTCTTCTCGGAACTTGAGTCAAAAAATATCTGCATACCAACACAAATTCCAAAAATAGGGCTTGAATTTGCAACTCTCGCAGCAATAATTTCTCTGCCACCAATATTAAGAAATTGCTCCATACAAGCAGCAAAGGCCCCGACACCGGGAACAACTAAGCCATCGGCTTCGATACAAATCCTTGGGTCACTTGTAACTATGACCTTATCTGCTGCTAATTCGAAGGCACGCTCTGCCGAACGTAAATTGCCAGAACCATAATCAAGAATTGCGATCAAAGAACGCCCTTGGTTGACGGAATTCCTGTAACGCGATTGTCAATCGCGCAAGCATCGCGCAAGGCTCGTGCTACTGCCTTGAATTGTGCCTCAAATACATGGTGCGCGTTGCGTCCTTCCAAAACTCGTACGTGCAATGCAATACGCGCTTCAGCAACAATGGACTCCCAAATATGACGACCAAGTGTTGTATCAAATGTTCCGATCAATTCAACAATTTCTGGTTGGCGATGAACTAAATATGGGCGACCTGAAAGATCAACAGCTGCCTGCACTAGAACTTCATCCAACGGAACCATTGCATCTCCAAAGCGACGGATCCCTGCTTTATCGCCAAGGGCTTCACGTAGTGCTTGGCCAAATGCAAGAGATGTATCTTCGACAGTGTGATGCGAATCGACATCAACATCACCTTTTGTTTTAACGGTTAAATCAAATCCAGCATGTTTGCCAAGCTGCGAGAGCATGTGGTCAAAGAAGGGAACGCCAGTGTCGATATCAATTTCACCAGTGCCATCTAGATTGATTTTTACATCAACGCTAGATTCCTTGGTGGCGCGAACTACATGGGCTGTTCTCATAAATCTCCTCGTTATTGGATGATCTTTAAATACTGGCTAATTATGGCCTAAGCGAAGCGATAGCCGTTAAAAATTGATCGTTCTGCGCAGGCAGCCCAATGGTTACTCGAAGAAAGCCGGCAAGTCCTACATCTCTTACTAGAACGCCAGCGCTAACTAAGGTCTCCCAAGCAGATTGCGAACCACAATTAAAGCCACTAAACAGTAGAAAATTGGCGCTACTAGGTGAAACTTCAAATCCTAATTTTGTAAGTTCGCTTGCAACTCGAACTCGTTCGGCAATTAGTGCAGCAACTTCTGCCAATAAGGCATCTGCATTGGCTAGAGCAACTAGTGCAAGTGCCTGCGTCGATGAACTTAAATGATAGGGCAGGCGCGTAACAAGCATTGCATCAATGATTCTTGCATCCGCAATCGCATATCCCACGCGAGCACCTGCAAAGGCAAAGGCTTTGCTCATCGTTCTGACAACTACAACATTTGGATAATTTGCAATTAATCCGGTTGCAGAGCGTTCTGTCGAAAATTCGGCATAAGCCTCATCGACGATAAGCAGGCCATTTATATCCCGTGCTGCGGCTGCGAATTTTTCGAGATCGGCAAAAGAGGTAGCTGTTCCAGTTGGATTATTAGGCGTAGTAATAAATGTTAGCCCTGGCTTATCTCTTGTAATTTGGGCAACAGCTTCTACAACGTTGATTGCGAACTCTTGGCCACGTTCTTCTGCATACCACTTTGTGCCAGTTGCTTTGGCAATCAGTGGATGAACAGAGTACGAGGGAGTAAATCCAAGAGCTCCCCTGCCACCGCAGGCCAACATAAGTGTCTGCAAGATTTCATTGCTGCCATTCGCAGCCCAAATATTTGCAGTTGTGAAATTGCATTGCGTGCTCTTATTTATATATGAAGCAAGCTCTTCGCGCAGTGCATTCGCATCGCGATCAGGATAACGGTTTAAATTTTCTAGCACATTGGGAAGTGCCTCCAACATCTGTACGACAACAGCACTTGGAACCGGGAAAGGATTCTCATTTGTATTTAAAGCAGTTACGCCAGAAAGTTGTGGTGCACCATATGGTTTTAAGTCTGCGAGCTCTTCGCGAATTGGTAGCCAATCTGGCCAGGATGAACTTGTTGGAGATGTCATTTAGTTTTCGATTCGAATCGGGCACTCATCGCTTCACCATGAGCAGGTAAATCCTCTGAGTTGGCAAGGGTAATTACATTTTGGGCAATATCCGTGAAGGCACTTTCGTTATATTCAATAAAGCTAACTCCCTTTAAGAAAGTTTGTACTGAAAGTCCACTGGAATGACAAGCGCAACCACCAGTAGGTAGAACATGGTTTGAACCAGCAGAATAATCGCCGAGTGATACTGGCGTGAATCTTCCGATAAATACCGCGCCGGCGTTCCGAATTGTTTGCGCATCACGTTTAGCGTTAATGGTTTGAATTTCTAAGTGCTCGGCGGCATATGCATTTACGACATCTAAACCCTGCGCAATCGAATCAACTAAAACGATGGCAGATTGATTTCCAGCAAGAGCGGTACGGATTCGTTCTTGGTGTTTAGTTTTAGAAACCCGTGTCTCCAACTCCACACGGACTGCGTTAGCTAATTCAAAAGAGTCTGTTACCAAAACGGCAGCAGCAATCACATCATGTTCTGCTTGGCTGATTAAGTCAGCGGCCACTTCACCTGGATTTGCACTTGCATCTGCAAGAACTGCTACTTCAGTAGGTCCTGCTTCGGAATCAATTCCGATGAGGCCACGAAGCGCGCGTTTTGCAGCGGCAACATAAATATTTCCTGGTCCGGTTACAAGATCTGTGCTTTCGCATACACCGGCAACGCCATAAGCGAACATCGCAATTGCTTGCGCACCTCCGATTGCATAAACCTCGGTAACGCCAAGCAGAGCACAGGCCGCCAAAATAGTTTTATTGGGAAGTCCGTTGTTATCACTTTGTGGTGGCGAGGCAATAGCAATATTTGGCACCTTCGCAATTTGCGCCGGAACCACATTCATAATTACCGAACTTGGATAAACCGCACGGCCGCCAGGAACATAGAGCCCGACACGATCCACTGGAATTTGTTTATGAGTTACCTCGCCACCCGGAACAACTTCAGTGAAGATTTCATCTCGCAATTGATCGGTATGCACCTTTGTAATTCGACGAATCGCCTCTTCGAGCGCAGTTCTAACTTTAGGATCTAATCCAGCAAGTGCCGCATCAATTTCAGAGATTGGAACTCTAATAGTTTTAGGTCTTACGCCATCAAATTTTTCACATAAATCTAAGAGATCTGATTCTTCAGCTACTTTAACTCGATCCAAAATTGGCTTTATTGCTATTAACGCTGCATCGATATCTAAATCAGCCCGTGGCAATTCACTGCGGTATTGGGATTTGGATAGATTGCGCCCGCGAAAATCTACAGTTCTAATCGCGGTTGGATTCACGCCGCAATTCTAATCTAAACCAGACAGTCGGGGCCGAGAATAGCTTTAAGGTCAGCGCTCAAACTTGGTGAAGCTGTAACGCGAAGATCATCTCCGATTCTCATCACCAGACTCTTACGACCATCATCTAACTTCAAATGAACTTCTCGTTTGCCTGGGTGCGAACGCAAGATTTCTTTAATTCGATCCACCACAGGAGGCGTGCAGCGAAGAGTTTCCATCGAGATAACAAGTGGCCCAACTGGGGCAAGAGAGATATCTGGTGTCGAGAGATCAAGGGCCATTATCTTGACTTGTTCTTCGCGCTTATCAACTCGACCGCGAATAATTACGATTCGGTCTTCCATCAAACTCATAGAATGTTGGGTATATGAATTTGCGAAGAACATGACATCAACTGCACCTTCTAAATCTTCAATGGTAACAATCGCCCAGGAATCACCACGTCTAGAAACCTTACGTTGGATCTGAGTTATCAGGCCACCGATTGTCACAATTTGTTCGTGCCCAACGGACTCATCATTAATCTGACTAATTGGCATATCTGTTGATGAACGCAGTAAATGTTCGACGCCAAGCAGCGGATGGTCAGAAACATAAAGTCCGAGCATCTCTCGTTCATAACTTAGAAGCAGGGCTTTCTCCCACTCTTGATTTGGAATATCAATTTCAACGCCAGTGACCGCAGTACTTCCCGAACCAGGTGATCCGCCGAATAAATCGAATTGGCCAATTGATTCTGCCCGTTTTGCTTCCATTACTGAATCAATCGCTTCGAGATAGATAAGCGCTAATCCCTTTCGCGGATGATTTAATGAATCAAAGGCACCACCTTTTATTAAGGATTCGATGGTCTTCTTATTGCAAACATTCGCATCTACTTTTGCCAAAAAGTCGCCGAATGATTCGTAGCGTCCTGCAGTCGCGCGATTAGCAACAATCGATGCAACTACGTTTTCGCCTACATTGCGAATCGCAGTTAATCCAAATCTAATGTCGTTTCCAAGAGGTGTGTAATCTGATTGTGATTCATTTACATCGGGTGGCAATACTTTGATGCCCATACGTCTGCACTCATTTAAGTAAAGCGCACTCTTATCTTTATCATCGCGCACACTTGTTAAAAGAGCCGCCATATATTCCGTTGGGTAATTTGCTTTAAGATATGCAGTCCAATATGAAACCATGCCGTAGCCAGCACTATGGGCTCGGTTAAATGCGTAATCCGAGAATGGAATTAGGGTTTCCCATAATTTATCGATTGCAGATTTAGAGAATCCGTTATCCGTCATTCCCTTTTCAAAATTTACATATTCCTTATCCAAGATATCTTTATTTTTCTTACCCATCGCCTTGCGAAGAAGGTCTGCTCGACCAAGACTAAATCCCGCAACTTTTTGCGCAATGGCCATAACTTGTTCTTGATAAACAATTAAGCCGTAGGTATCTCCCAAGATTTCCGAGAGCGCCTCAGTTAGCTCTGGATGAATTGGAATTACCTCTTGCCTTTTATTTTTACGATCCGCATAATCATTATGCGCATTAACACCCATAGGTCCTGGGCGATACAACGCAATGACAGCGGAGATATCCTCGAAAGAATCGGGGTTCATCTGGCGAAGCAAAGCTCGCATTGGGCCACCATCAAGTTGGAATACACCAAGGGTTTCACCACGACCGAGCAATTGATAAGTTTTTAGATCGTCCAAAGTGAGAACCGCTAGATCTAAATCGATTCCCTTATTTGCTTTAATATTTAATAAACAATCATCTAATACCGAGAGGTTTCGCAGCCCAAGAAAGTCCATCTTTAACAGTCCAATTGCTTCGCAAGCGCCCATATCGAATTGCGTGATGATTGCGCCATCAGCTTCTCGGCGATGAATTGGAATTACATCTAGTAGCGGTTCTTTGCTAAGGATTACACCTGCTGCGTGGACTCCCCATTGTCGCTTCAATCCTTCGAGACCAAGAGCCGTATCAACAATTCTCTTTGAATCCGGATCAGTTTCATAAAGTGATCTAAATTCGCCGGCTTCGCCGTATCGATCATTCTTTGAATCAAATACTCCGGCAAGTGAAATATCTTTACCCATAACTGAAGGTGGCAGCGCCTTAGTTAACTTGTCACCAATCGCATATGGATAACCAAGAACGCGAGTTGAATCTTTCAGCGCTTGCTTAGATTTAATTGTGCCGTAGGTAATGATTTGGGCTACCCGGTCTTCACCATACTTCGTCGTTGCGTAAGCAATCATTTCGGAACGGCGACGTTCATCAAAATCCAAGTCAATATCTGGCATTGAAATACGCTCTGGATTTAGGAAGCGCTCGAATAAAAGTCCATGCTTAATTGGATCGAGGGCGGTAATTCCAAGAGCATAAGAAACTAAAGAGCCAGCAGCAGAGCCACGTCCAGGTCCCACACGAATTCCAACGCTTCGAGCATGCGAACAGAGATCAGACACAACTAAGAAGTATCCCGGGAAACCCATTTTGATCATTACTTCTAATTCATAGTCCAAGCGCTCTTGATATTTAGGTTCAACCTTTCCATCAAGTCTTGCTGCTAAACCTTTATTAGATTCCTTGGTCAACCATGAATCTTCGGTCTCCCCTGTTGGAACAGAATATTGTGGCAATAAGTTTTCGTTCTCGCGCATTGTTACATTGCAACGTTCGGCAATCAAAAGAGTGTTATCGCAAGATTCAGGGATTTCCGCAAATAAGGTACGCATCTGCGCGGCGCTCTTTAAATAGAATTCGTTATTATCAAATTTGAAACGTTTTGGATCAGCAAGTGTCGACCCTGATTGGACGCAGAGCAGAGCCTCGTGCGAAGCGGCATCTTCATGATGCGTATAGTGCAGATCATTTGTTGCAAGCAATGGCAGGCCAAGTTCTTTGCCTAGTTTAAGTAAATCTGCTTTCACTCGATTTTCAATTTCAATTCCGTGGTCCATTATTTCAAGGTAGAAATTTTCGGCACCAAAAATATCGCGTAATTCACTTGCTGCCTGCTTAGCTTCTTTAAATGCGCCCATGCGCAATCTGGTCTGGATTTCTCCGCCAGGACATCCCGTGGTCGCAATAATTCCTGATGCGTATTTAGATAGAAGATCTCGATCCATCCGAGGTTTGTAGTAATAACCCTCAAGTGAAGCCAGCGAAGAAAGTTTGAAGAGATTTGAAAGGCCTGTGTTATTTTCAGCCAACAAGGTCATATGTGTATAAGCGCCACCACCGGAGACATCATCTTCGCCACCATCGGCCCATTTAACGCGCTTCTTTTCAAATCTTGATTCAGGTGCAACGTAAGCTTCAATTCCAATAATTGGTTTTACACCAGCGTTCTTTGCTTTCTTATAGAAATCATAAGCACCGAAAACATTTCCATGATCGGTAATTGCAATCGCTGGCATCCCTTGGTTTGCGACTTCAGTTACTAATTCCTCAACGCGCGCCGCACCATCGAGCATCGAATACTCGGTATGAACGTGTAAGTGGACGAATCCTGAATCTGCGGACATTTAGGTGAGATTACTACTGAGGCTCTGCGAGTTGGCCCTTGGCCAATATTTCTAGAGAGCGTGTCAGGTCCTGCGGGTATTCCGAGAAGAATGAAATCAGCGATCCCGATGATGGGTGAATGAATTTAAGTTCGCGTGCATGAAGCCAAGGGCGGGTAATTTGCAGGCGTTCGGCAATAGTGTGGTCGGCGCCATAAGTCATATCGCCAACAAGTGGATGCCGAAGGGCCGAAAAGTGAACGCGGATCTGATGTGTACGACCAGTTTCTAATTCAATTTCTAAAAGCGAAACTGCTGGAAAGAATTCCAGCGCTTTGTAATGCGTAATGCTGGGCTTGCCATCGGCCACAACTGCAAATCGATAATCTTCACGCGGATGGCGATCGATAGGAGCATCGATAGTTCCTTCAGTTGGATCCATATGGCCCTGCACAAGTGCGTGATAAACCTTAGTAACAGTTCGATCGCGAAATTGTTGTTTCAAGTTGCTATATGAATTTTCATTCTTAGCAATAACCATCAAGCCAGTTGTACCAACATCGAGACGATGCACGACGCCTTGACGTTCTGCCGCGCCACTCGTAGATACTTGATATCCAGCAGCTATGACGCCACCAATAACTGTAGGCCCACGCCAACCAGGACTTGGATGTGCGGCTACACCAGCGGGTTTATCGATAACGATTACATCAACGTCATCATAAACAACTTTAAAATTCTCAATTGGTGTCGCAGTTAATTGTGGTTCACCTGGGATTGCTGGCATCTTGATTTCTAAATAATCATCGGTGTTAACGCGATCGGATTTTGTGAGGGCTTTACCTTTTCGGGTTATCTCACCGTTCTCAATTAAGGTCACAATTGTCGAGCGAGACAGGCCTAATAATCTGGAGAGCGCAGCATCTACCCGCTCTTGATGCAACCCTTCAGGTATTGATACAAATCTAACTTCACGTGGAATTTCATTCTGGCTCATTTTGTAACCGATCTTGGTGGCGTCTTCGCCCAAATAAGTGAAACTATGGAAAGTACTCCGATTACAACTGCGCTATCAGCGATATTAAATGTTGGCCAATGTGGAATTGAGATCCAATCCACGACTGCGCCTTGCAATCCGCCAGGATCGCGAAAAATGCGATCACTTAGATTCCCGAAAATTCCGCCGAGGACTAAACCCAAAGCTAAAGCCCATTTCGCAGAATCAATCCGTCTTGCGAAATATAAAATTCCTGCTCCTACCGCCATGGCAAACGCTGAGAGAAATATAGTTTTGCTCGTTGCCAAACTAAATGCCGCGCCAGTGTTATAAGTGAGATCAAATTTAAGAAAATTTCCGATAATTGCAATTGGTCCGTCAGATAGAAAAGATACGGCGGCGCTCTTTGTTAAGTAATCTGCAAGAAAGATAAGGAAAGCCGTCACTGCCAACTTTCGTCTAACAATTACATTCAGCGTCGTTCCTCTTTTTGCTTGCATGACATACAAAGTGTGGCCCGAGGAAATACCTGCAGCCGCGCTTTGCCAATTGAATTTTCGCACTCTTCGCAGCGCCCATACGTTTTAGAATCAATTCTTTCTAGTGCGCGTTCAGTTTGAACGACCATATCGCGCGCGTTGTAGACCAGTGACATCTCATGCTCACGTTCGAAAGTTTTAGTTCCGGCATCTGCTTGATCATCGCCGGCTCCCATGCCAGCTGCATTGATCAAATCTTCCATGCCACTTTCGACTTCTGATAATTCTGAACGTAGGCGAATCAAATCTTTAGAAAGTTCACTTCGCATCGCCTTCATCTCTGTGGCAGTCCAGTTTTCAACACCTTCAGATATAACAAGTGGTGCGGGTGCACTCTTAATTGGCTTTAAACCAGTGCCCTTCTTAATTGTCTTATTTGGCCGAGGAGGTGGCAACATTGTTAAGCGACGCTCTTCGACTACAACTTCTGCTACTGCAACTTCATTAGGAGTTACGGTAATCGTTGTTGAATTTCCTTTTGTTGTGCTCTGCAACTTAGCTGGAAAAGGTTTTCCCACAACTTTCTTGCCACTCTTAGAAATCGATGGTTTAACAATATTTGGTGAACGTTTCGCCGGTGCTGCTTTTTTAGCTGGCGCCTTTTTGGCCGGCTTCTTAGATACTTTTTTTACAGCTTTTTTTGCCGCTTTTTTGGCCGGCTTCTTAGATACTTTTTTTACAGCTTTTTTTGCCGCTTTTTTGGCTGTTATCTTCTTTGGCACGGATCCACCAGTCTCTTTAAAACTATTGATTTCGCGTGGCTTTGACACGCAAGGCGCAAAGATTAGAACCTTACGTGCGTAAACACCAACTTCGCCGCGCTAGAATTCCCCTCGACTCAAATCAAGGCGCTGAAGAGGCCATCACCTCGGAGCCTGCTAGAAGAGCCGAATGCAGAACTTCAAGCGCTCGGGGTAGAACTAGCTTTGAGTAGCAGGAAGAAAAAAGTGGTGCGGATAAATTATTTCGCACAAGGCGGGTGGTACCGCGGTGGATTTCTCACCGTCCCTCCAGATTAACTAGAAAACCGAAGTTTTCCGGGCTTAATTTGAGAGGCGTAATTAATGTCAACGATTAAATCACTGGCACCGCAGATAGATTTGCCTGCGGTCGAACACCAGATCCTCTCATTCTGGGAAACCCAAGAAATTTTTAAGAAGACAATTAGTGCGCGTGATGGAAAACCTTCTTGGACATTTTATGAAGGACCTCCCACTGCAAATGGGAAACCAGGAACTCACCATATCGAGGCGCGAGTATTTAAAGATCTATTCCCTCGTTATCAAACAATGAAGGGCAATCAGGTAGTTCGCAAAGCGGGTTGGGATTGTCATGGCCTACCAGTTGAAATTGCGGTAGAAAAACAACTTGGTTTTACCGGCAAAGGCGATATCGAAAAATACGGAATTGCAAAATTTAATGATGAGTGCCGGATTTCGGTACAAGAACACGTTGGTGAATTCACGGCGATGACTCGACGCATGGGCTTCTGGGTAGATTTTGATGAAGCTTATTGGACGATGTCGAGTGAATATGTAGAGAGTGTTTGGTGGTCTCTGCAACAAATCTGGAAGAAAGGGTTATTGGTTCAGGATTATCGCGTTGCGCCATATTGCCCGCGATGTGGAACTGGTCTTTCAGATCACGAACTATCTCAAGGTTATGAAACTATTAAAGACCAATCTGTGTATGTGCGATTTCCAGCTACTTCAGGGAAGTTGGCCGAATTAAAGGCGAGCCTTCTCGTCTGGACTACAACGCCTTGGACTCTTGTATCAAATACTGCGGTCGCAGTTAATCCAAAGATTGAATATCAAGTTATTGAAATTTCCAATGAAGAGCGGAGCGAACGCCTAGTTGTAGCGGCCAATTTGGCAGCGATACTTGGTGAAGAGCGCAAAGTTATCGCAACTTTTACCGGAGCAGAACTTGAACATACTAAATATGCGCCACCTCTGGATTTTGTAGAGATTCCGGATGCGCATTACATAGTTCTCGCCGATTACGTAACTGTCGAAGATGGAACTGGCTTAGTTCACCAATCCCCTGCATTCGGTGCGGAAGACTTTGCAGTCTGTCGTAAATATGGCCTACCGGTTATTAATCCAATCTCTCCTGATGGCCACTTCCAGAGTGATTTAAAATTAATTGGCGGAGTTTTCTTTAAAGAAGCTGATAAACCAATCATCAAGGAGTTAAAAGCTAAAGGGCTTCTATTTAAGCAACAACAGTACGAACATTCGTATCCACATTGTTGGCGCTGTCACACAGCACTTATGTATTACGCGCAACCATCTTGGTATATCCGAACGACAGAAATCAAAGAGGCACTACTTCGCGAGAATGCGAAGACTGATTGGCATCCTGAAACTATTAAGACCGGACGGTATGGCGATTGGTTAAATAACAATATTGACTGGGCCATTTCTAGAAATCGCTACTGGGGAACACCACTTCCAATCTGGCGCTGCGAAAATAAACATGAAATTTGTGTTGGTTCACTAGCAGAATTGGGCAAACTCTCTGGTACAGATATTTCAAATACTGATCCACATAGACCATTTGTTGATGACATCTCATTCAAATGCGAGCAGTGCAGTGAAACTATGTATCGGACTCCTGAAGTTATTGACTGCTGGTTTGATTCTGGTGCGATGCCTTTTGCGCAATGGGGATATCCACATAAAGAAGGTTCTGCTGAAAAGTTTGCAGCTTCATACCCAGCTGACTTTATCTGCGAAGCTATCGATCAAACTCGTGGCTGGTTCTATACCTTGATGACAATTGGAACTTTAGTATTCGATAAAAGTTCCTATGAAACAGTTCTCTGTCTTGGACATATCTTGGATAAAGATGGTCGCAAAATGAGCAAGCACTTGGGCAATGTTCTAGAACCTATGCCGCTTATGGACCAGCATGGTGCAGATGCGGTTCGCTGGTACATGTTGGCTGCGGGATCCCCATGGAGTGCGCGCCGTGTCGGGCACGATGCAATTTCTGATGTCGTTCGAAAGACACTTCTTACCTATTGGAATACCGTCTCATTCTTTACCTTATACGCGAAGGCATCTGACTTTAAATTAACTGGTCTGACTAAGAATCCTTCGACTATGGATCGTTGGATACTCTCAGAAGTAAATGCTCTTATTGCAAAAGTTGATATTGCATATGCAAATTACGACTCGCAAGAAGCTGGAAGCTTGATCGGTGAATTTATCGATGATCTTTCAAATTGGTATGTGCGCAGGTCTCGTCGCCGATTCTGGGATGGTGATGGCGACGCACTTAATACTCTCTATTACTGCCTAAAGCAGTTAACTCTTGTAATGGCGCCGATGGTTCCATTCATCACCGAACATGTATGGCAAGAGATGATTCGTAATTTGGAAGCTGACGAAGTTGAGTCTGTACACCTTGCAAACTTTCCGATTGCGGACAATTCTGCAATTGCAGAACAACTATCTAAATCAGTCCGTCTTTCTCGCCGACTTGTAGAACTTGGTCGCGCAGCCAGAGCTGAATCAAAGGTCAAGATTCGCCAACCACTGGCACGTGCCTTAGTCGCAGCAAATAGTTGGGATGAGATGGATTCTGAAATTCGCTCACATATTTCAGATGAGTTGAATGTTCAAAGCTTGGATGAGATTGCATCTGCAGGAGCAGATTTAGTTAGTATTTCGATAAAGGCTAACTTCAGAACTATTGGAGCAAAATACGGCGGTGATGTTCAGGCAATTGCAAAAGCAATAAGCGAGGCAGATGCCGGAGAACTTGTTGCAAAATTGCGCACATCCGGTAGCACCGATGTTGAATATTCTGGCAATCAAAGAGCAAGTATCGATCTCGATGATCTAGTAATTACCGAAACACCTAAAGCTGGTTGGTCTGTTGCCAGCCATAACGGTGAGAGCGTGGCCCTTGATTTAGCACTGACGCCAGAGTTAATAGAGGCTGGATTGGTACGAGAAGTAATTCGAGCTATCCAAGAAGAGCGCAAACAATCTGGTTTTGATATCAGTGATCGAATTCTTGTTCGCTGGGGCGCGAATCCAGAAGTAAACGTTGCAGTTGCCAAGAACCTTGAACTAATTGGTGATGAAACCCTTGCGGTTAAATTCGAGAATGTTCCCGGAAAGACTGATGATGCAAACGAGCTAGGTCTTTGGTTGGAATTGGCTAAGAATAATTAAAAACTGCGTGCAATCGTGGAGAGAATACTAGAAAGTATTTGCGCCCCGAAGAAAATCACAATGAAAGATAGATCAAGTGCCACTGGACCTAAGCGCAGAGGTGGCACAAAGCGGCGGACAAAATTTACAATTGGATCAGTAACCGCATAAACAAACTCAGCGATTGCAAGAACTATTCCGCGTGGACGCCAAGATGATGCAAAAATTCGGACATAATCTAAAACAAGTCTTCCAACCATTGCCATAATAAATATATTTAAGGCAGTATGTAATAAATTAAATACCAAGTTCAATTAAACGTCAGCTCTGATTGAAGAAACTTGCTTGCGCGGCAGCTGTCTTATCTTCATTGCTAACTTTTACATTCGGTGGCGTAAGCAAGAAAACTTTAGATGTAACACGTTCGATGCTACCAAAGTGACCGAAAACCAAACCTGATGCAAAGTCAATCATGCGCTTTCGTTCTGACTCTTCCATATCGCTAAGGTTCATAATTACTGGTTGTCCCTGACGATAGTGCTCGCCAATTCCACGAACATCGCTATACATTCTTGGATGCAGAGTAACTATGTGATCAACAACCACATTTGCTTGCGCTACTGGCGCAGGTGTTGTTGCACGCACAGATGTGCTGCGAAGGTATGAAGGAGTTTGTGGTTCTGCAACTGGCGCAGAACGTAGTGGACGATTGAAACGAGATTCATTTTGCGCCGCTTCTGGAGTAGCTAGATTGTTATCTTCGTCATCTACTAGTCCAAGGAAGTTCGCTGCTTTTCTAAATGCATTAGCCATGTGATAAGCCTAAGTTAAGGACTAGCGAACTCCGAGTATTTGGCTACCAATCCGGATGTGTGTCGCACCATGGGCTATTGCTGATTCAAAATCATTGCTCATTCCCGCAGAAATCTCATCGGCTTTTGGGTGGAATTTCTGCAGCTGATTTGAGAGCTCTTTTAACCGAGCAAATGCCGTCCCTGGTTCTTGGCCAAGTGGAGCCACAGCCATTGCACCACGAAGATTTAAATTTTTAAAGGCCAAAATCCCTGAGACAAACTCTTCCAAATTCTCTGGATCAACCCCACCCCGATTGGGTTGGTCGTCCAAAGACACTTGGATAAAAATATCTTTTTGATCTACCAGAGAACTTAATTTACTCGCATGTGACAGATCATCAATTGAATGAACTACATCTGCCCAATTCGCTATTGATTTCAATTTATTACTCTGAATTTGTCCTTGAAAATGCCAGATGCAATCATCCGGTAACTCAGGCGCTTTTACCGAACCTTCTTGATCGCGATTTTCACCGAAATTTCGGATACCCAGTTGGTAGAGCGCTTCAATATCACTTGTCGGAAAGGTCTTGGTAACCACAATCAGAGTTATTTCACTTGGATCTCTGCCACATGTCTTGGCTGCTAGCCCAATACGCGAATTCACAATCTGCAGATTCTCTTGGATCTCTAATTTGCGCAAAGTCATAGGACTATTACTCCGGCACTTCTGCCAGTAATTCCATCGCGTCGATATGAAAAATATCCAGAGCCATGAGCGGTGCAGATATCTATTGCGCTCACTAAGACACCGCATTCTGCCAACTGAATTTGTGCTGATGCCGATAAATCTAAAGAGTGTCTGGCATCTGAAGTCGCCAGGGATGGATCTTGCGAAATAGCTTCGATATACATTTGCGGATCAACTTCGTAGCAATCTTTGCAAATTGCTGGGCCAATAATCGCAGTCAATTCACTTCCGCCAGCTGCGCGCATAGCTTGAACCGTTTTAGCAATGATTCCATTTAATATGCCTTTTCTGCCGGCATGAACTACGCCAACAACGCTCTGCCCTGAAATTAATATTGGCAGGCAATCTGCTGAAAGTACGACGAGCGGAAGTCCAGCTTCGCGAGTGATCATTGCATCCGCTGTTGGGAAATCTGAATCGGAATTTACTTCCACAACGAAATCCCCATGAACTTGTGACATAAAAACCGGCGCTTTTTGGCTGAGTAATTTGGTCAGGATCTGACGGTTGGCCTGCACATCAACATCAACGTCTCCGACGTGATCTCCAAAATTCAATGATGCATAATCACCTTTAGATGTACCACCGGATCGCGCAGTAAAAAGTGTTTGCGCCATTAGTTAAATAATTTAATTGGGTCTTTACTTCATGAAGTCAGGGATATCAATATCATCTTCAGAAACCAAATCTTCAAAAGTGATTCGCTTGCGAGATGTGCCACCAGAAGAATTAGATTCTGAAGGAAGATCTAACGCAACTGCAAGTGGGTCGTTGGCTGCAATTGGATCTGCATTGCCAGTCAGAGAAGCGGCGCTAATTACAGGTACCGCAACCCGCTTAGGTTGGCCACCATCAAAACCAGCAGCAATGACAGTTACTCGAACTTCATCTCCCAGTGCATCATCAATAACAGTTCCAAAAATAATATTTGCATCTGGATGGGCAGATTGCGCGATCAATTCGGCTGCTTCACTCAGTTCAAATAAACCAATATCAGAACCGCCAGCAATTGAAAGAAGCACACCATGGGCGCCATCTATAGATGCTTCGAGCAATGGGCTTGATATTGCTAGTTCTGCGGCGCGAGTTGCACGTGCTTCACCGCGAGCCGAACCAATTCCCATAAGTGCTGAACCAGCACCAGACATAACGCTCTTAACATCTGCGAAGTCAAGATTAATTAATCCAGGTGTTGTAATTAAATCTGTAATACCTTGCACGCCAGAAAGTAGAACTTGATCCGCGCTTCTAAATGCTTCAAGTTGGCTAATTGAACGATCAGAGATTGCAAGCAAGCGATCATTGGGAATCACAATAAGCGTGTCAACTTCTTCACGAAGAAGAGCGATACCTTCTTCGGCTTGCGTGGTGCGACGTTTACCTTCAAAGGTAAATGGTTTTGTAACAACACCGACGGTAAGAGCACCTAAATCTTTTGCAATTTTTGCAATTATCGGTGCGCCGCCAGTACCGGTGCCACCGCCTTCACCTGCAGTTACGAAAACCATATCTGCACCGCGAAGCATCTCTTCAATTTCTTCAGTGTGATCAAGTGCAGCTTGCTTTCCAATTTCTGGCGCTGCGCCAGCACCAAGACCGCGAGTTAATTTTCTGCCGATATCTAATTTCACATGAGCATCACTCATAATTAATTGTTGCGAATCAGTATTGATTGCAATGAACTCAACTCCTTTGAGTCCTGCTTCAATCATGCGATTGATTGCATTAACACCGCCGCCACCAACGCCAACAACTTTGATGACTGCCAAATAATTCTGTGGTGTAGCCACAATCCGCCTCTTTCTTAACCCTAAATCTCTACTTGAGATTTATGTGATGCTTATTAAGTGGTAAAACTATGCGGATTGAGAGATTCAATCAACGACCGACACGAATAAAAAAACTTTAAATTAATTCAATACTGAAGTGGCTATTTACTTATTTAACTATTGGCGAATTTGCGATAGTTAAATCTATTTCGCTAACTCTTTTATTTTCTGCAAGTGCCAATAACCCCATTAAAACCTTACTTTTTACGGTGATATCGGCGGCGCTATTTCCACTCCCCCAGATGATGTTCAAGGAGGGTTTTCGCAGATTTGATTGCATCTGGATAGTCCCATTCTTTGAAATTTCTAGTCCCGATAGGGCAGCAACTAATTCTGCTGGAAGATTTGCAACAAAATTAGCAATTTGTAAACGCTGATCAATCGTCTTCTGCCCTAGAGAAATAACAGCTAAACCTGGATAGCTTTGTGGCGTTGAAAATTCCACACCATCGCTTGCCAGATAACGAAATGAAATCGTACTTGGATCTTTAACGCTAAATACAGCTACTGGGGTTCTGGGAGTTATTTGTACCGTTACTTTTCCAGACCACCAGTTGCGTCTAATTTGCGCACTTTGCACCCACTCTAAATCTTTAATTATGCTCTCTTGGGCCCTGGGATTGATTCTTGCCAATGGTTCGCCAATAACTAATTTGGATTCGGCATTTAAAAGTTGTTTTTTAATTAAATCAACCTGATCTGTCCCTTGAAATGAGATTGAATCCACGGCAAGCCACTTTGACCACCCCAACCCATAGGCAAGGAGCGCGACAACGAGTACGGCAAGGAGAATTCGACCGATTCGTCTTAATTTAATCTGTTTAATTTGCAATTTTTTCTTCTAGCGTCTGCAAAATTATTGGGACTAATAAATTTACATCACCGGCTCCAAGCGTGATTATCACATCACCTGGCTTAGCGAATTCAACCGCAGAATTCACCACATCAATCATCGAGGGTTCAAATTGCACCTTTGCACTCGCCATCGCATTTGCAATCAATATGGAAGAGACTCCTGGAATAGCAGCTTCACTTGCAGCATAAACTTCTAACAAATATATCTGGTCTGCAATATCTAATACCTGGGCAAATTCTGATACGAACATTGCCGTTCTAGAGAAGCGATGTGGCTGGAAAATAACGATAACTCGGCCATTCCCAGCAAAACGCTTTGCTGTTTCAAGTGTTACGCGAACTTCAGTTGGGTGATGTCCATAGTCATCAATGACGGTTATTCCGTTAACACTCCCCTTATTTTCAAATCTGCGTTTTGCGCCACTGAAATTCGATAGTCCAGCTAACAATTCTGCGCCAGGTGCCCCTAACGCAAGCCCAACTGCAAAAGCCGCCGTAGCATTTTCAATATTATGCTTTCCTGGGATAGATAACGATAGTTCGCCAAGTACTTTGCCTAACTTTGTTATTCGCGCATGTGCCTGGCTTGGTTGCAATGAAATATGAGAAATGGCCATATCGGCACTTTCGCCATAAGTAATAATTTGAATATCAGTTCGTACAATTTGCGATAGTAAATGCACGACTCCGGGACTATCAATGCCAGCGACCAAGAATCCACCAGATTGAATTGATGCCACAAAATCCAAGAAGATCCGGTTAACAGATTCAATATCGGGGAAATGATCCACGTGATCCAATTCAATATTGGTAATAATTGCGCCAAAAGGTTTGTAAGCCAAGAAGGAACCATCAGACTCATCGGCTTCGGCGATGAAAATATCCCCAGATCCTAAGTGGGCATTTGTTCCACCGCGATTTATCATTCCGCCGATTGCGAAAGATGGATCTAAACCTGCTTGTTGTAGCGCTACGGTTAGCATCGAAGTCGTTGTGGTCTTTCCATGGGTACCAGCAACTGCAACAGATTTAGATTCTGACATTAAGAGAGCTAGAGCCTCTGCTCGACTTAGTATTAGTAAACCGCTAGCTCTTGCCGCCAACAATTCCGGATTATTTCCATCGATTGCGCTAGAAATTACTAAAACATTTGCGCTTCCTAAGTTGCTTGCCTGATGGCCGACGAATACTTCAGCTCCCAAAGTTTTTAATCCAGCCAGAACCCCAGAATCTTTAGCATCGGAACCAGAAATAGAAATTCCGCGTGCCAACATGATTCTCGCGATACCGCTCATGCCGGCGCCGCCAAGCCCGATGAAGTGAACTCGCTTTCCGGTTAATTCATCTAGTTTCATTTGGTTTCACTCGCTAAATTCTCAAGAACTAATTTTCCAATAATTTCAGCTGCAGGTTTTGCAAGATTAGCGCCTCGAGTCCTATTCCAAGAATCAGCTTGCTCAACAAGTCCGCCAACGCTGGCCAATAACCAGGACGGCGTAAATTCCGAGTTTAAACAGATCGTTGCTGCGCCTTTTTCAACTAAATCTGAAGCATTAGCAACTTGCTCGCCATTACCAATTGGCAATGGAACGATAAGTGCGAAGGAGTTTGCGGCGGCAAGTTCGGCGCAAGTTACGGCGCCACCTCTTGAAATAATTAGATCACTTGCAACATACATTCTTGCCATATCGGAAACATATGAAAGCGGAACATAGCCAGGAAGAGCACTTGGCAACTTATTTTTCTGGCCAACTGCATGAATTATATTGAAATCCATTTTTAGAAGATCGGGAAGCACTTGAGCGACAACATCATTTATTCCTTGTGCACCTAGCGAGCCACCGAAGATAAAGATTGTTCGCTTGCTGCGATCCAAACCAAGTTCACGATAGGTATCGTCCCAAATTCGGGCACGATCTGATTTACTCAAGTTCCCGATTGCGAATATTTCTTCACGAATTGGCATCCCAACCAATTTGGCTGATGCCCAGTTGCCGCCAAAGTTTGCGGTAGCTTTAAAGGCGATTAGCGTCTCTTGTGCGAAACTTGCACCGAGTTTATTAGCCCAGCCAGGAATTGCATTTGCCTCATGAACAATAAGTCGTACTCGCAGAATTCTTGCCGCCAAGTAACAAGGGGCACTTACATAACCACCGAAACCAAGAACTAGATCAGAAGTTCTTACAATTTTCAGCGCCTGAAGAAGTGCGATTCCAAAACGAATTGGCCAAAGAAGAGTTCCAAGGCTTATTCGTCTTGGCATTGGTGTCTTTAGAATTAAATGCAACTTCAATCCTGCAAGTGGGACTAATTCATTTTCAATTCCACTTTTAGTTCCAACAAATTCGCAGGAGATATCTTGATTATTTTCTAATAACCAATTTCCAACTGCTAGAGCTGGTTCGACATGACCAGCGGTTCCACCGCCCACTAATAAAATTCGGCGCATTATTTCCCCGCCCTGCGTGCAAGACGTGCCGCCTTGAAATCTGGTTCACGTCTGGCAACATTTAATACAAATGAGAGCGCCAGGCAATTGGCAATCAAAGAAGAGCCACCGTACGAGATAAATGGCAAGGTCACTCCAATTACTGGAACAATCCCAACATCGGTCATTAAATTAACTAGAACTTGTAAAATTATCCAACAGCCAATTCCTGTAACCACATATTTTTGAAAAAGATCTTTTGTATTTATCGCAACTCGAAATATGGCATAAATCAGGATTGCAAAGAGTAGAACAACGGTAAGCGTCCCAAGCAACCCGAGTTCTTCTCCGATTACCGAAAAAATAAAGTCGGTATGCGCCTCAGCTAGATTCGCCCATTTTTGTTTACTGGCTCCTATGCCGACTCCGAAGAGACCGCCACTTGCAAGGCTCATCAAACTGTGCGCCGGTTGCCAACCAGCCAATTTATAAATTTCTGGTGCGAATGGATCAATAACCGCTTTAAATCTCCGCAATCGAGCAGGTTCGGTAATTGCAAGAGCTAGACCACCGATAGCAAACACTGAAGAGATGCTTAACAGAATCTTCAAATCTATTCCCGAGATAAAGAGCATTCCAAAAACTATTCCGGCAACAATAATTGCAGTTCCAAGGTCATGTCCCAGAAGAATTAAAAGAAGAAAACCAATTGTTCCGATTGAAACAATTCCCACTGCGTTCGAATGAACCCCTCTAGCGCTACGTTCCAGGTGTTTACGAAGCTGCAAGGCGCAGTAAAGAATTAGCGCTAACTTTGCAAACTCACTTGGCTGCAGAGTAAAAGGCCCTATTGGTATCCAATTTCGATTTCCATTTACATTCTGTCCGAAAATAATAGGCAAAATGAGTGCAACCAATCCGATTGGCAGAGCCATCCGGGCCAAACTCTCCCAGTGCGAGAGTTTCATTCGCATCGTCACAAACGAGATAAGTATTCCAATAACAAGAAAGAGTAGCTGCTTAAGAAAAATAGCATATGTGTTTCCGCTTTCGGATAGCGAAGTAACCGAAGATGCCGAGAGAACCATTACTAAACCTAAACCAGCTAGCGCTCCAGTGCAGCCCAAAATCATTAAATAAGAGGCAGTTGGTTTAGAGAGGAAATTTGCGTAGTCCTGGCTCTTCTCTTTCATCCGATTTTTCATTTGCCAACCAACCTTGAAACTGAATTGGCAAAGAAGTTTCCGCGTTCGGCATAAGATGAAAATTGATCCATCGAGGCACAAGCTGGGGCGAGCAATACGGTATCTCCCGCTGTCGCCAACTTGGTTGCACATGCAACAACTTGATCCATTAAATCTTGAGCGCCTGTAGTGCTTGAAATCTTATGAATTGGAACGTCAGGTGCATGCTTACTTAATGCTTTAGCGATTACTTCACCATCTTTGCCGATTATTATCGCTGCTTTGATCCTGGAACTTGTTCGTAGAATTAAGTCATCCATCTTTGCGCCTTTTGCCAGACCACCAGCGATCCAGATATTTGATAGATGTGAAAGTAGCGCGGCACTTGCTGCGTGTGGATTGGTAGCTTTGGAATCATTAACCCAAGCGATTCCATCTTTAATTAATATTGATTGCAGACGATGGTTGTCGATTTTGAAATTTGCTATACCGGATTTAATTAGTGGATGTGCAATACCGATAGCTAAAGCTAATCCCGCAGCTGCCATAGCATTTGAAACATTGTGTGGGACGGCAGGATTAATATCCGACAGTTCTGCGATCACTTCGGCCGCATCTGCTGTATTCACGAAAGCACGATCAATTATTAACTCTTCAACCAAACCGATCTCACCAGACTGTGGCGTATCTAAGCCAAAGAATATTTTTCGCCCATTCCAGCCAGCACTTCTTAAGATAACTTCCGGGTCATTTAGATTTAATACTGCAATTTTACTCTGGGAGAGCAATTTGAATTTGGCATCTGCATATTCGCCAAAGCTTCCATGCCAGTCGATGTGATCCTCTGCAATATTTAGAATAGAGACAGCTTCATATTCTGGCAACGTGCTCCAGGCTATTTGAAATGAGGAGAGCTCCAGGGCCAATATTTCAAATTTATTATCGCCGGTAACCGCTTCAATCACCGTTGTTCCCACATTTCCGCAGGCAATACCCGATAACCCAGCGGCAATTAAAATTGACTCAAGCATCTGTATTGATGTCGTTTTACCATTTGTGCCAGTTAAAGCTAGCCATTTTTGATCTGGACTTAGCTCTGTCTTCAACATCCAAGCAAAATCTAATTCACTTATTACTTCTACACCTTTTGCGTAAAGGCTTTCAATAATTGCATGGTCTTTACGCCAACCCGGCGAGACAATTGCAAGTTGAAAAGTTTCGTCATCAGGTAATTCATTGATAACTTCAATCCCGGCTAAATTTGCGCTCTTCTCATCAATAACAGCGAAGTTCGCACCGATACTCTCCAGGTATCTGGCTAGAGACTTTCCGGTAGTGCCGGCGCCAACAATTAAAATATTCTTTAATTTGAGATCCGATATGTAGGACATTATTGCGAGACAACCCATTGGCCGTAAAAGAGACCGAGACCAGCCGCAACGCTCATCCCAGCCAAAATCCAGAACCTAATAACAATCGTTACTTCGCCCCAACCAAGTAATTCAAAGTGATGTTGAAGTGGGGCCATTTTGAATACTCGCTTACCACCTGAAAGTTTAAAATATCCAGTTTGAATTATTACCGACAGAGTGATTAAGACAAAGAGTCCGCCAAGTGCTGCTAGAAGTGCTTCAACACGTAAGACGATTGCGATTCCAGATATAGCGCCACCGAGTGCCAGTGATCCAACATCTCCCATAAATATCTTTGCGGGTGAAGCATTCCACCAAAGAAATCCAGCACAAGCGCCAGCAAGGGCTGCAGATAGAACTGCCATATCTAATGGATCTCGTACGTTGTAACACTGAGCAACGTCAGCAATTGCACAACTCTGACCAAATTCCCAAACTCCGATTACAACAAATGCAAGAAATGTCATTATTGCTGCGCCTGAAGCAAGTCCATCTAAGCCATCAGTTAAATTAACTCCGTTAGAACTTCCAAGCACTAAGAAGATAATCCAAATGATCAAAACCGCCATACCAAGTTTTATGGATGTATCTCGAACCCCAGAGAAATAATTTGAAATTGGGGCTAGACCAGATTCATCTTTGAAGTGCAGACCGGCAAATGCGAAACCTGCGGCAAAGAGCGCTTGGGTAGCTAATTTCTGTTTTGCAGTTAGACCAAGAGATTGCTTCCTAGAAATCTTAAGCCAATCATCCAAGAAACCAATTAATCCGAGACCAAAAATAAGAGCCATAACAAGAATTGCTGATGCTGTTATTCCAACACCCGTAATTAGGTGGCTTACAAAATATGAAATAACGCTTGAAAGAATTAAAACGATACCGCCCATAGTAGGTGTGCCACGTTTAACATGATGCGATTTTGGACCGTCATCTCTAATCATCTGCCCAACACCACGGCGAGAAAGAATGCGAATTAGCGCAGGTGTAAATATAAAACTTAAGAGAATTGAAAGTGCGCCAGAAAAGACGATGCCCTTCATTGATTTGCCTCCGTCAACTTCTCTCTAATCAAATCTGCAAGTAAGTTAAATTCTTCAGAGCGTGACGCCTTTACTAAGACGACATCTCCTGGCGCAAAATGTTCAACCATCGAAATCGCTTCCTCTTTGCGATCGAAGTAATGCACTGCGCTCTCGCCCCCAATATTCGCTAAATCTAAATCGGCCAGATAATCCTTCGTACCCACGGCAACTAAGTGATCGATACCAATTTCACTGGCGAGTCTGCCAATTCCTGCATGTTCCAAGGTGGATGACTCGCCGAGTTCATGCATCTTGCCTAAAAATGCCCAACTTACTCCCCCAGATTCTTGCGAGATCAAGGCCAGAGTTCTAAGTGCAGCAGAAACGCTCTCTGGATTCGCGTTATATGAATCATTAATCAGAATGATCTCGCCGATTTCGGAGATCTCCATTCGCCATTTACTAGAAACTTCTGCGGTGGAAAGGGCCGCACAAATAGTTTCAATTGGAATCGCTAGTGCGGTTGCAACTGCGGCAGCTGCAAGTGCATTAGAAATTTGGTGAAGCCCAAGTAATTGCAGGCTCACTGCTGCGCGACCGTCAGGAGAAACTAAATCAAAGTGTGCTCGACCTTCTCGAACTTCAATATCAGCTGCTCGTACTTCACTCTGTTGGTTCTCGCCAAAGAGAATTGTTCGAACCCCATCTGGAATCTTCATCTTTGGCGTGAATTCATCATATGTTCCAAGAATTGCAGTACCGCCTGCGCTGAGCGATGTAATCAATTCCGATTTAGCTTTCGCAATAGTTTCGCGGCTACCAAATTCACCAACATGGGCTTTGCCAATTCCTAATACAACGCCAATTTGTGGTCTTGCAATCTCTGCTAAATGTGCGATATCCCCGATATGGCGCGCGCCCATTTCAACAATGCAGTATCTCGTAGTTTCGGTACAGCGCAGGATTAAGAGCGGTACACCTAACTCATTATTCATTGATTCTTCAGGTGCAATAGTTTCACCTGAAACGCTCAAGATATGGCGCAGTAGATCTTTAGTTGTCGTCTTTCCTTGAGATCCAGTAATGCCAATTACAGTCATCTTTGATAGCTCGCCCCGTACGTATATTGCAAGATCGTGAAGAGCCGCCTGAACATCTGCAACTTTAATTGCCGGCGCTGTGCAATCTTTACTCACTAAAACAAATTGTGCGCCATTAGCCATAGCGGCATCTATAAAATCATGACCATCAACCTTTTCGCCAACGAAAGCCGCAAAAAAAGTACCTTTGTTCGCCGCTGCTGAATTTATTACAGGATATGCATTGGTAGATATTGAGCCTTCAATATTTATAACTTCGCCACTTACTATTCTTGCTATTTCATTCAAGGTTAAATTAATCATGCGAGTTCCTCGATTGCACGTGCCAACTCGATTCGATCATCAAATGCAAGTTTCTTTCCGGCAATCTCTTGGCCAACCTCATGTCCTTTACCTAGAACAACTACACAATCACCCGGAAGTGCATTTGCAACCGCAAGTGCGATCGCTTCTCGTCGATCTACAACAACTGCGCCATTTTCTCCAAGCGTTAAGCCACCAACCATTTCCTTTAAAATAATTTCTGGTTGCTCACTTCGGGGATTATCACTAGTAAAGATAGCTAAATCTGAACCTGCAAGAAGCTCGCGCCCCATAATTGGCCGCTTCGTTTTATCGCGATCACCACCACAACCTAAAACTCCAATTATCCGACCATCAACACTCTTACGAAGTGTCGCCAAAGTTCTAGTAACAGCATCGGGAGTATGGGCATAATCAACTAGGGCAAGGAATTTCTGCCCAATATCTATGCTCTCTAAGCGCCCTGCAGCGCCTAGTAAATATTTCAGGCTATTACCTATAACAATTGGATCTACTTCAAATTCGCTCGCCATGGCAACTGCCATCAAAATATTATCTAGGTTGTGCTCACCAATTAAATTAACTTCGCCTTCAATTAGAACTCCCCCGGTTCCGCGAATTGCAACTGAATATCCTCGGGGTTTTATCTCCGCACGCTCGAAGTGCCATTGTGCACTTCGGTTTTCGCGAGCCAATGAAATTACTGGAATTTGTGCCTTATTAAATAGCTCTTTTCCATATGCATCATCGATATTAACAAAACCTAGCTCGCTGAATTCGGAGGTAAATAACTTTGATTTAGCGGCGAAGTAAGAGTTCATATCGCCATGAAAATCCAAGTGATCTTGCGTTAGATTCGTAAATCCAACTAGCGTGAACTTAGTCCCTGCAACTCGTCTCGCTTCTAGCGCGTGGCTGCTTACCTCCATCGCTACATGTGAAACATGCCGCTCTTGCATAACTGCAAAAAGGCTCTGTAACTCACTGGCTTCTGGTGTTGTAAAACTTGTTGAGATTTTTTCTGGTCCAATCTCAATGCCAATTGTTCCAATCAGGCCAGTTGATTTTCCGGCAAAGGTCAGAATTTGATTCAAAATTGTTGTTGTAGTCGTTTTACCATTAGTTCCAGTAACGCCAGCAATTTTAAGAGCGCTAGATGGTGAGTTATAAAACCAGGAGCAAATATCTCCCAGCACTCGCCTAGGATCTGCGAGCAGAATCACTGGCAACTTCGAGCCAACTAATTTTGCGCCTTGATCATCCGTTAGAACTGCAATTGCTCCGGCAGCTAAAACATCATCAATATAAGTTGCGCCATGCACCTTTGCGCCAGGAAGAGCTATAAATAGATCCCCCGGGATTACTGACTTTGAATCTGAAGTTACACCAGTAAATTGCAGATCAAATTTGGTCTCGACGCCAATAAATCGCGACAGTTCGCCAACTGATTTTGAGAAATCAGATACTGGCCGAATCATTTCGCACTTGCGCTTTTCTTGAGTTCGGCTTCGGTAAGTGGGTAGGCCTTTAACTTTGTTTTCGTTGGCGCAATATTCTTTGATTGCAGAACAAACTTCATGACCTTTGCAAATACTGGACCACCAAGTGCCCCGCCCCAGTGCATACCTTTTGGCTCTTGAATCGTAACGCTGACAACATAAGCCGGGGCATCCGCAGGTGCGAAGCCAATAAACGATGCGGTGTAGCCACTGTAACAAGAGCAACTTGAATTGAAACGCATCGCTGTTCCGGTTTTTCCTGCTACTCGGTAACCTGGAATTGCAGCTGTAGGGGCTGTTCCATTAGCAGAAACCACACTCTCCAGCATCTTGCGAATCTCTTTTGCGGTTTCTGTACTAACAACTCGTTTAGTTTTCTGATCTTTAGCTGGAATATAATTTCCGCTTGCATCTGTTGTACCGGCAACGACTGTTGGAGTTACGCGAACTCCATCATTTGCAATAGTTGCAAAAACGCTTGTCGCCTGCAGCGCCGTTACAGAATAACCCTGACCAAAAGAGAATGTCGGAAGTGAAGTTCCAGACCAATCGCTAATTGGGCGTAATAAGCCAGCTGATTCACCTGGTAAATGCGAACCCGTGCTCTGCCCGAATCCGAAGTCAGTTAAATACTTATATAAAACCTTGCTTCCAAGTTGTTGGCCAATTTGAATCGCACCAGTATTGCTTGATACCGCAAGAGCGCCGGTTGCTGTAAGTCTTTGTGTTGCATGGCTTTCATGGTCTTTGAAAGATGAGCCAGCAACTCGCATTGCGTAAGGAATCGTATAAACCGAATTAGGGGTTAATTTCTTCTCTTCAAGCGCCGCCGCATACGTTATTACTTTTCCGGTTGAGCCAGGTTCATAAACATCTTGTACCGCTGGATTTCTAATGATGTCTAGGTTTCCAACAATTGGTTTCGCTGGATTATAGGTTGGTGCACTTGCCTGCGCGATAATTGCACCAGTCTTTGGATCCATAACAATTACCGTTCCAGATTTAGCACTCGAACTTGCAACTGCTTTACTAATTGCATCCTGTGCAACCCATTGAATATCCCGATCAACGGTTAAGCGAATTGAAGTACCAGCTTTAGCCTCAGTTCTAATTTTTGCTGAACCCGGAATAATTGTTCCAGCGCCATTTTCATAAATATATTGTCCGTTAATTCCCGATAGCTCACTATTTAAACTGCTCTCGATCCCGGCAGCTCCGACACCTTCATGATTTATAAAACCAATCAGCGAGGATGCAAGCACACCTGTCGGATATTCGCGGATGTATGCGCGTTCGGAGAAGAATCCAACAATCCGCTTAGTCATACCGCCTTTGGTTTTCAATACCTCTCGGTTGTAACTTGCGATTGTGTTCTGCAATTTAGACCAAATTGCTGGCTTAGCGTTCTTCAAAATAATTTTGTACTTTAATTTTCCGCTGTATAAAGCAATTAATTCGCTCTCAGGAATCTGCAGAACTGGACTTGTAATCTTTGCGGTTAATTTTGGATCATTTATTTGTGTCTGATCGACAATGATTGTCATAGCCGCAATGCTTCTAGCTAACTCAACGCCATTTACATCGCTAATAACTCCCCTGGGCGCAATTAATGTAGAGGTGCTAAGCAATTCATTAGCCGCACGTTCGCTAATAGTCCCAGCCCGAACTACTTGTACCGAGAAAAGTTGGGCGATTATTACGCCGAATAATGCAAAGGTGGCAAACAGCAGGGTACGAATTCGCTTGTGTACTAAAGAATTGTGGCTCATGGAACTGCCACTTCAGATAATTGACTGTAATTAAGATAGCCGATCTTGGTTGCTGAAACCATGCCCATGTTATGTGCAACCCGTGCCAAATTCGAAGGCGAATTTAATTGGTTAACCGTATTTAGAATTGCATCCTTCTCGTCAAGTGCAATATTTCTATCGGATTTCAATTTCTGCAATGTGAAAGCATCTTGAGTCATCAAAATATTGATTCCAGCTATTACCAGAAGATTTAGCGTCACAATGCTAGCCATCACAAACATAAATTTTCTAGTGTCCAATTTCTTAGTAGCAATTGTTGATTGAACTTCAGTTACATTTTCTATTACCTGCTTAAGTGCAAGCCTTGGTCGAATTAATGGAGGTAACGTAAGAATCGCCATTATGCAGCCACCCTCTCCAGCGCCCGAAGCCGCATAGATTGAGCACGTGCATTAATTTCAATCTCAGCATCTGTCGCACTTTCGCTGCCATTAATTACCAATTTATAACTTGCCGCAGAATTAGGTAGGTCAAAGGGCAAACCCAGCGGTGAGTGCGAAGCGATAACTTCAGTAAAAGCCTTCTTTACAATCTTGTCTTCCAAAGATTGGTACGACATAACAACAAGGCGGCCACCAATTCGGATTGCACTTATCGCTTGCGGAATTGCGCGCTCGAGAACTGCTAATTCTTGATTAACTTCTATTCGTAACGCTTGGAATGTGCGTTTTGCAGGATTGCCGCCGGTGCGCCGCGCAGGTGCAGGAATACTGCTCTTCACAATTTCTGCTAAATCTTTTGTGGTCTTCAAGGTTCCAGCTTCACGCGCTTTAATTACATTGTCGGCGATTTTTGTAGCGAACTTCTCTTCGCCATAATTGCGAATTACCCGAACTAATTCACCGTATGAATAAGTATTTAAAATATCGAGAGCGCTTGGACCAGAGCTCTGATCCATTCGCATATCTAGTGGTGCCTCTTGCGAATATGCAAAGCCACGATCTGCTTGGTCTAGCTGCATTGAGGAGACACCTAAATCAAAGAGGATTCCATCAACTTCTTTTATACCAAGATTCGAAAGAACAGTTGATAATTCATCATAAACTGCGTGCACAATTACAACGCGATCACTTACATCGCTCAAATTTGAAGTTGCTACCTCAATCGCACTTAAATCGCGATCCAATCCAATTACTTTCAAATTTGGATATTTAAGCAATAGCGCTTTTGTATGTCCGCCCATACCGAGTGTTGCATCTACTATTACAGGATTTGTGCAAGGTTCAATTGCAGGAGAAAGCAGCGCAATACAACGATCAAGTGCTACTGGAATATGTAACGCGTCTTGCATCTTCTCCCCCTTTCGGTAATAACTTCTAGCCTCTGATTTAGAACTTGTATTTCTCAACTCTGGTCATCGCCGGCCGACGGATCTGGGGGTAACGGCGCCGGGGAAGGGGCGCCGTTTTAGAGGTCGACGATGGCCACAACTGAGAAATATTTATTGATTGGACTTAAAAGAGTCCTGGCAACACCTCCGATGAAACATCAGAGAATGTTTTTTCACGATCAGCCAAATAACTTTCCCAAGCTGCGCTATCCCAAATTTCTAAACGAGTATTTGCGCCGATAACGACACACTCTTTTTCTAAACCGGCATAAGTGCGAAGTCCTGCAGGAATTGTTACGCGACCTTGTTTATCTGGAACTTCATCGTGTGCGCCAGCAAACATCACGCGCATGTAATCGCGTGCTGCCTTTTCGGTGACGGGAGCTAAACGCAGACGTTCAGTTATTGAAGAAAATTCACCACTTGGAAATACATATAAACAACGCTCTTGGCCTTTTGTTATTACAAGTCCATTAGCTAACTCATCTCGGAATCTTGCGGGCAAAATGATCCGGCCCTTTTCATCGAGTTTTGGTTCGTGGGTACCGAGAAACACTTGACCCACCTCCCCAAATTTTTACGCTCAAATCCCCCCGGATTTGATAGCAATCACCACTTTACTCCATTTCTACCCACTTTGCACCATTCTGGACCATTTATTTCCACAATTCACCCAGAGCTCCCCATATTTTGGGCATAAAAAAACCACCCAAGAGGGGTGGTGAAAGGGAGCTGGTTATAGGTTAATTATCGAAATTACGTCGCTCCCAGCGATCTTCCAAACGTGAGGACCAGTTAGGGCGAGCGCCTTTAGCCTCCTTGAACTCTGACTTTCCAAATGGGAGGTTTGAAAGCAGAACTACCAGGCCAGTCAATGAGATAACGAAACCTGCGATACCAATAGCGATTACCTGCGCAACTAGCCCAGCAAGCAGGACAGCCATGCCACCCAAAATTACGAAGAAGCCTAGAAGTGCGCGTCCAGCCTTTGGGGTACGAGCCCGGCCATTTAGAGTCGAAACTAAGTGTGGGTCATCGGCGACAAGGGCAGCTTCCATCTCGGCAAGCATGCGCTTTTCGTGATCGGAGAGAGCCATGCCCGCAACAATACGCCAGGTAGTCAAAGTAAGAAAGTCGAACCCCGCTCTTTTTAGCGGTTATAGGCGATTTTTAAGCTTCTTCTTCGAATTCATCGAATAATCGGGCCGGTCGAACGCTTCCTTGGCCAAATCTGGCGCTCGCCTTATCAATTGCTGCAGTTGCTTGGCGCCAACCCTTCTCGCGCTCCCCCAGTATTAACTGTTCGCTGCCATCTATGCCATCTTCAAGACCATCGAGGCTTACTCCAACTAGCCGAAGTCTGGCGCGATCTAATTTAAGTGCAAGAAAAAGTGATTTAACAACATCAAAAACTTCATGTGTTGCACTTATCGCAAGTGGAAGAGTTTTAGATCGAGTTATAGTTTTAAAATCTGCAAAGCGCACTTTGATGGAAATAGTTCGGGCGCTGAAATCTTTCTCGCGCATTCGATATGTTGCCTTCTCGGTTAGCCGCAAGAATTCCCGCAAAATAATATCTTGGTCCTCAATATCAGTATCGAAAGTTTCAGCTGCGCTAATTGATTTATCTACCTCTTCAGGAATCACATCTCGGTAATCGCGCCCCCACGATAATTCATAAAGTGAAGCACCAGCCGACTCTCCAAGTGCCCGCATTAGAGTTTGACGAGGAGTATTTGCGATATCAGCAACTGTTCGAAGGCCTAACTTTTGTAGCTCTTCATTTGTCTTAGGCCCTACTCCCCAAATTGCGCTCACCGGAAGTGGATGCAGAAATTCTAGAACTCGATCTGGCGCTATTTCTAACATGCCATTTGGTTTACAGCGACTTGATGCAAGTTTTGCAATGAATTTTGTTGTGGCAATTCCAACTGAGCAAGTGATCCCTTCACTTGCTTCTACCTTTGCACGAATTTGCTTTGCAATTTCACGACCATCACCTAGTAAGCGTTTGGCACCTGTTACATCGAGAAATGCCTCATCCAGTGAGAGTGGCTCGACAAGTGGGGTTACAGAGCGGAAAATTTCCATAATGTGTGTTGAGACTTCGGAATAGCGCGCCATATTTGGTGGGACAAATATTGCATGGGGCGCCAATCGCTTTGCACGACCAACTGGCATTGCGGCATGAATTCCAAATTTGCGAGCTTCATAATTTGCTGCTGATACAACGCCGCGGACTCCTGTTCCGACAACAACAGCTTTACCTTTCAACGCTGGGTTGTCGCGCTCTTCTACAGATGCGAAGAAAGCATCCATATCAACATGGAGAATTGTTTGCTCACTCATGCGTTCCACTGGCTCCATAAACTGCGAGATTACGCCACTTTTCGTAGGAAATTGCTAACTCCCACGCACCAGTTCCGAGAAGTGAAATTCCGCGAGGTCCGGTTCTGCGGATTTCACCGCGTACTAAAAAGAGCCATGAGTTACGAAGGGTTGAAGCAAAGTCGGCTTGCTTATCTTCGAAGAAGGTTATGTCGTTGCAACCAAAGCCATCATCAATAGTTAAAAACATTACCCGTCGTCCAGAACGTACTGGTGGGGTTTGAAGTGCAACCTTTACCCCAGCAACTAATACCGATGTACCGGATCTATGTTTAATTAAATCCGAAGAACGAACCGCTCCGATCTTATTTAGGAAATCACCATAGAACTCGAGTAGGTGGCTTGAGATATCCATTCCCAAAATATCAATCTCACTTTTAACTTGTTCGCTAGCAGTTATATCTGGCAGGCCGCTGGGCTCAAGGCGCGGCGGCTGTAGTTCAAAGGTCATCTGACTCTGGCTGGTTGTGCTCTTTGAACCAGCAAGACGATAGAGATCTTGGAGATGAAGGAGTAAGTCTCGACGATTTAAATTTGAGGTCGCTAGTTTATGTAAATCATCAAATGCACCGACCATTAGAAGTGATTGTGTTGTTGGGCGGCTAGCACCAGAACGATAAACAAAATCTGCTAAATCCAAATAGGGTCGTCCAGAAATTATATTTTCAACTTCTTTACTGTCGATGCCATCGATATCGCTAAGGGCCATTCGAATTGCAAAACCCCGAGCATCCGGAAGTTTGAGTGGCTCACCAGAACTTGCAACATCAGGTGCAAGGTATGGCGCTCTTGCAACATCAGATGTTCTTTCAACCCGATATGTTGCATCAGATAAATTGACATCAATCGCAGCAAGCTTTATTCCCCATTGTCTTGCTTCATCGAGAATTACGCGCTTGGGATACATCCCCGGTTCGTGCGTTAAGACACCGGCGAGAAATGCTGCCGTGTGATGTGTCTTAAGCCAAGATGATTGATAAGTAGGAAGTGCAAATGCCGCGGCATGCGCTTTACAAAATCCGAAAGAGGCAAAGGCGCGCAAGATTTCCCAGACTTCAGTCACGACCAAATCGGTATAACCACGCGCAAGAGCTGCGGGATAGAACCAATCACAGACCGCCTGCTGGTTAGCAATATCGCCTAATTGACGCCGCTTTTCATCAGCTTCAGCAAGAGTTATTCCAGTCATCACCGAAATGATTCGGATAACTTGTTCGTGAAAAACAACAACGCCTTCGGTCTCACGCAGAATATCTTCGAGATCTTCATGGATCCTTGGTCGGATCCGCAGTCCGTGTCTGGTCGCAAGAAATGGCGTAATCATGTCGCTCTTTACTGGGCCCGGGCGAAAGAGTGAGATATCAATAATTAAATCGTTAAAAGTATCTGGCGCAAATTTTCCGACAAGTTCGCGCTGTCCTGGACTTTCGATTTGAAATATCCCAAGAGTGCGCGTTGATTTAATCAAATCAAATGTTTGCTTGTCATCAAGTGGGATTGCATCGATATCAAGTGGCTTTCCTTCGATTCGCTCGATTTCAGATAGCGTGTAAGAAATTGCAGATTGCATCCGCACCCCAAGAACATCTAGCTTTAAAAGTCCGATTGCCTCGACATCATCTTTATCAAATTGCACCATCGGATAACCGCTGGCGTTAATTTGTTGGGGTGCACAATCACCCAGCTTGGAATCTGCCAACACGATTGCGCATGGATGCATCGATAAATGTCGTGGCAGCGAATCCAAACGCCCGGCAAGTTCGATTGCCATCTTTAAAATTGGCGTATCTAAATTTAGATGTTTCAACTCTGGCAGATTTGCTAAGGCTTTTGGAATATTGCTCGATCTAATATGTGGCATTGATTTTGCAATTAGATCAATCTCCATTGGAGATATTCCAAGTGCAGCCCCAACATCACGAATCGCATGGCGAGATCTATAGGTTTCAACCATCGAAACTGTTGCGCATCTCTGCCCATATTTTTCAAAGATCGCGCCATAAATTTCTAACCGTCTTGCTGATTCAACATCAATATCAATATCCGGTAATTCACCGCGAAGCGGCGAACAGAAACGCTCCATCAATAATCCGTGTGTTATTGGTTCAACGCCAGAGATTCCAAGTACGTGACAGATTAAGGAGCCAGCACCACTTCCCCGCGCTGCAACTCGAATCCCCTTTTCTCGTGACATATCGGTGATATCTGCAACCGTTAAAAAATAAGATTCGTAACCAAGGGTTCGAATTGCA
>CAIQHM010000082.1 GCA_903871555.1 uncultured Actinomycetes bacterium
GCATCAAAGGAAGAAACTCTAGAGAGGGCTTCCCGTGGAACTTCACGTGCCATTGCGGTTGACCAAATAGTCGTCCATAGATCAATTGTCATTCCCCAAAGGAGCGCGCAAAAAGCAATAAACCAGATTGATTGAGGTTTTGCCATCGACCACATGTAGAGCGAAATAGAGAAACTTATTAATAAAAGAAACCGCAAAGGATATTTAAGTTTTATTTTGATACCGATTAATGACCCGATAACCAGGCCGATGCCTTCAAATGTTAATACCAGCGACCAAGATTTTGCTCCATTAAATTCCTTAAGTGCAATAAGTGGTCCTAATACATTTTCGCCAGCTGCCCAAGCAAGAATCACAAATGAGAAACCAAATACACCAATAACAATCCAGCGATAAGAGATAAATATTTTCCAGCCGTGAATTAGATCGTCAAACATAGTGTTTTCGGTTTGCACACTCTTTGGTGACACATGCCGGAAAGAGAAGAGCAGACTTCCACCAATTACAAAGGTCGCCGCATCTATTGCTAACGCCCAGGTACTGCCCCAGCCCGCCACAATAATTCCACCTGCCGCTGCTCCTAAAATAATCGCACCATTTGAGAAGAAATTATTTACCGAGTTGGTTTTCTGTAAATGCTCATCGGGAACTAAGGCTGGCAATACACCTGACATTGCAGGCCAGAAAATTCCCCACATTAAACCGAAGTTCATATTTACTAATAACAGAACTAGTAATGGCACATTTCCTGTTGCAAAGTAGGCAACCTGAACAAAAAGCCCGGCCGCACCAACTAAATCAGCAAAAGCTACAGCCCTTATTCGCCCAAATTTGTCGGCAAGAACTCCCCCGAATGGACTCATAATTAACATTGCAACCGTGGTTGCACCGAGAACTAAACCGAGAAGATTGGCATCACCATTTGGTAGGTGCAGAATTCCAAAAGCTAAGGCAATTGGCGACATGCCATTTCCAAAGTTGCTTATAAAGCGCGCAAAATAAAAGCGCTTTATATAGCGGTACCCAAATAATTCCGTAAAACTCATTTGCTTATGATACTTCTAGTTAGGAAAAACTATTTGCTCTGCTGCGCTAAATCTACCGATAGGAGCGCCACTTAATATGTGAACGCTTCCTTCGCCATGTACTTGCCAAATATTTCTTGAATATGAAGTTTCTTGATCTAGCCCGGTTACCAAAGCGGTGTCTTCATCTATCCCGATAATTATCGTTCCTTCTGGTGCCTTCATAACTATCTTCGCTGCGCTATCTGGAATCCATCCAAAAAACTTGTTGTAGTGTGGAATTGGACGAAGGTGCGGAATTAAATTTAGCCCTGGGATCCCAATATTCTTCATTTTAAAGAAGTTGGGAACATCTCCGCTTAAAGCCATCGCGCCAGCGCTACAACCGGCGAGTGATGCACCTGATTGCCAATTGATTTTGATTTCATCCCAGAGCGGAGTTTCATGTAATGAGTTTGCTAAATATCCAGGATCGCCACCGGAAAAATAGATAAGTCCAGCATCTTTTATTCGTGAAATATATTTTGGATTAAAAGCATCTTCTCTATTTAATATTGGGAGAAAATCTTGAACTGTGCCAATTCGACGGGCCTGCGCTGCGCCAAGTTCTTCCCAGAATCGCAAACGTTCGGCACTTTCTTGCCCTGCAGCTGTCGGAATTTGCAAAAACCTATTTGGTTTTCCATTAGAAATTCCTGAATTTAGAAGCGAACTTTCAAGCTCTTGCATGATTGGCAAATATTCGCCAGAACCTACTAGTGCGAGTGCGCCTGGTTTTGCCATGTGATTACTTTATCTGCAGGTATTCAAATCCTTATTAGGTAGGATACTCGTTATGCGTAAATGGGCCAGAAAGATTGCAGTGGCTCTCTCGATAGCAATTGTGGTTACATCTGGCGGTTTCCATTTCTTTAGTAAAGCTGCGACGAGCGCGATCCCTAGATCAAAAGTTTTGCAAGGTGCTAAGCAATCCCAAAATGGCGACACAAATATCCTCTTGCTTGGGTTGGATAGTCGTCGCGACAATGACGGCAATGCACTGCCACCGGCTTTAACAAAGCTCTTGCACGTTGGGCCGGCCTCAATCGGCGGCTACAACACGAACACAATGATTTTGATTCATCTTCCGGCTGGTGGAAAGAAGGCGGTAGCAATTTCAATTCCGCGCGATGATTATGTAAATGTTCCAGGGTATGGAATGAAGAAGATTAAAGAAGCATATGGTTACGCAAAATATGCCGAAGATTCTAAGTTGTATAAAGAGGGTATCCAACAACCCGCACGCGAACATTTAGCGCGCGATGCTGGGCGAGCAGCAGCAATTGCAACTGTTTCACAATTCTTAGATGTTCCAATTGATCACTTTGCCGAAGTTAACCTGCTTGGGTTTTACGATCTGGCTGAAGCGTTGGGCGGAATCCAAGTTTGTTTAAATAAGGCAGTTAACGACAGCCAATATTCCGGTGCAGTATTTCCTGCCGGGCTACAAACTATTTCTGGCGTAGATGCCCTTAAATTTGTGCGACAGCGTCACGGTCTACCTAACGGTGATTTAGATCGGACACATAGACAACAAGCATTCATCACTGGCGTGATTACGAAATTTAGAACTCAAGGAATATTTGGCGATATTGGAAAGCTTTCGGCTCTTTTAAATGTTGCGAAGAAAGATGTTGTTATCGATTCTGGATTCGATGTTCTAGGTTTCTTGCCTAGTGCTAAAGCGCTAACCGGAGGAAATATCAAGTTTTATACCTTACCGATTGAAGGTTACGTAATGCGCAACAGCCAGAGCGTGAATTTAGTTGATGAGATTAAGGTTCGTAAGTTTGTGCAAGATCTATTTAATCCAAAGGCGAAAGATCCAAATGCAACCCCTTCCCCAAAACCAACCAAAATCAACTATGCCAACTTGGCTAATGGAAAATCAGTTGATGGCGGCAAGATTCCTTGCGTAAATTAATTAAGGGCTGAGGGCAAATGTTCGCAATTTTTGCAGTATTAATTGGTGTTGTTGTCGCAATCCAATCAAGGATAAATGGGCAGCTTTCAGTTGATCTCAATAATGGTTTAGCCGCGGCGCTTATTTCTTTCTTAACTGGTTGGGCTCTACTATTTATTCTTGTTTTTGCTTTTAAGCGAGAGCGAGCTGGACTATTTCTTATTATTAAAGCAGTTAAAACTAAGGAATTAGCTTTTTGGGAAGTTTCAGGCGGAATTTTGGGTGGCTGTTTCGTGGCCGTACAGAGTATAACCGTCCCCCAAATTGGCGTCGCCCTTTTCACAATCTGTGCCGTAGCAGGGCAAACAGTTTCTTCACTATTTGTTGACAAGATCGGTATTACTCCAAGTGGAAAGCAAGAGATCACAACGCCCAGAATAATTGGGGCGATTGCTACGTTAATCGCAGTTTTAATTGCGGTTTACCCGGATTTAACAAATTCAGAATTTAAGGTTCTGCCGCTAATAATGGTACTGACTGTTGGAATTTTTGCATCGGTGCAGCAAGGTCTAAATGGCCGAGTTAATGCAATTGCTACACGCCCTCTTGCAACGGCTTGGTTAAATTTTGCAACAGGGGCCGTGATTGTTGTGGTTGCGCTCTCTATAAATTTAGTTTTAGGAGCAAAGATTGATCCATTGCCACATAACTTCTGGGTTTATACCGGTGGGACTCTTGGATTAATTTTCGTCGCAGTATCGGCTTACATAATTAAGCATTTAGGTGTTCTCAATTTTGTGATTCTAAATATTGCAGGACAATTAGTCGGAGCAGTAGTAATAGATTGGATAGCACCAGCAAAAGCTGGCTCGCTAAATGGCTATTTGATTTTTGGAACTGCTATGACAATTGCTTCAATTGCTGTTTCCAGAATTTTCGAAGCGCGAAAAACTAAGAGTTAGTCGTCATCTTCTTCGCCACCGCCACCGTGTTCGCGACCTTCACCTTCATCATCTCCTCCGCCACCAGAAATACTTGGTTTTGATATAGATGGTTTTGCAATCTTTGGGGCTTTAGATTTTGCCGGAGCTGCACTTTTCACAGGCGCTGGGGTCTTAGTAGGAGCAGCAGATTGTGTCTCTTGAGGTGTGCTTGATGCAACTGGATCTGGTGTTGAAACGGTTGTGATTGAAGGAGCAGTATCTGCAGGTTTTAACTCTGCGTAAGCAACGCCCGCTGCAATTACTAATCCGATTCCTACCAATGCGATCTGTGATTTCATAAGAGAATTATGGATGAATTCCCTGAACTAGTCGACAGTCTCCGCTGAGATTTTACTGACTATTTATTTGGTTCGCGGTTTAGCTTTGCCAAAGTTTTTCTTTGGGCCGGCTTTTTTGAAAGTCCCTTTAGCTATCGGAGCACGCTTCGCTGGAGCCTTCTTGGCAAACTTCTTTGGGCCAGAAGACTTCTTAAACGCTGGGCGTTTTCCTTCAACTCTCTCAGAGCGTTCAGCCTTCTCAGGATCTGCGCGCCATGTTGATGTTGCTGGTCGTGAATCAGATTTGTAGCTCTTCTTTGCAGGCTTTGGAGTATTAAAACGATCTGCCTTTGCTGGACGATCTGATTTTTCAAATCGTTCTGCTTTTGGATGTCGATCTGCGCGGAATGTGCGTTCACTTCTCTCAGGACGCTCTACACGATCATTACGAACTGGGCGTTCACTTCTTTCTGGACGCTCTACACGATCGTTACGAACTGGGCGATCATTACGAACCGGGCGATCTTCATACTTAGGTTTTGCTGGAGCAGCCCCGCGGAATGAGCGAACTGGAGTTTCTTTTTCGCTATCTCCTACGCGCCCGCCACCTTCACTGCGCTTCTTAAAATTACTTGCATGTCCGCGACGGAATCCACCACGGTCACCACGATCACGACTTCCACGATCATTGCGCCCTGGTTTTTCTGCTTCAACTATTACTGGAATACCTGATGGCTCTTGCGCACCAGTTACACGTATAAGTTCTGAGTCTGAAGGACGAACATAGACTTCATTTAATTTAACTTTTGCTTGATTTGTGATTCCGAAGATTCCACGCTTCTGTTTATGAGTTGCAAGAGTTACAACCACGCCAGTTGCGCCGGCGCGAGCCGTACGGCCTGCGCGGTGTAGATAATCTTTGTGATCAGCTGGTGCATCAACGTGCACAACTAGTGAAACATCATCAACGTGAATTCCGCGGGCTGCAACATCTGTTGCTACAAGTGCTGAAGCGCGACCATCTTTAAACGCTGCAAGAACACGCGTGCGTTGGCCTTGGGATTTTCCACCGTGCAGAACTCCAACTGGTACGCCAGAGCGAAGCATCTTTTCTGCAAGTTTATCTGCGCCGTGTTTTGTGCGAACGAAGAAAATTGTACGGCCTTCGCGAGCTGCAATTTGGGTTGCAACCAAATCTTTATGTCCTTGGTCCATGATCAAAACATGGTGTTGCATATCAGCAGCACGAGATTTTTCATTCTCGAGTGAATGAGTAATCGGATTCTTTAGGAAACGCTTAACTAGTGAATCAACGTCGCGATCCAAGGTTGCAGAGAAGAGAAGGCGTTGGCCATCATCTTTTGTCTGACCCAAAATATCTTTCACTACGGGCAAGAAACCCATGTCCGCCATTTGATCGGCTTCATCTAGAACGGTTATAACAACATCATCTAGAACAACATGCTTCTTTTCAATTAAATCTATAAGGCGACCTGGGGTTGCAACAAGAATTGTTACACCACTGCGAAGTGCTTTGATTTGGCCAACATATGAAAGTCCACCAGCAACTACTTGGGTACTTAAACCAACTTTGCGAGAAAGTGGTCCGACAACATCAGAGATTTGAACAGCAAGTTCACGTGTTGGCGAAAGAATTAAACCAAGTGGTCGGTGAGGTTTTGCGATACGACCTTCGAGACGAGTCAACATTGCAAGACCAAAAGCTAAAGTTTTTCCAGAACCTGTCTGACCGCGTCCTAATACATCGCGCCCTTTAATTGCATCTGGGAGCGTTGCGGTTTGAATTGGGAAGGGCGAAGTGATTCCTTGAGCGTCCAGGGCTTCTACGAGCGCAGGAGCAATACCTAAATCTTTAAATGACATAAAAATACCAATCGAGACATCAAGCGTGTCTCGTGGTGCCAAAGAATAAGACTCGCAAGTGAACCTTGATTCTTATCAGAGGGTTCTATGGGGAGTGCTGCGGTTGCAACAACTGGCTAATTGTAACCTACTTAATTACCTTGCGACGCCATGATGCATATTTCAAAGCTAATGGATCGGTGATTTGTGCGTATTTGCGGCCAGTTGCACGCGTTAATAATAAATCTGCAAATTCTGGATTACGCGCAAGTATTGGTCCATGCATGTAAGTTCCGAAAATATTTCCGAGAACTGCGCCATCAAATTTGCTGTCGCCATTTCCATTACCAGTAACGACTTTTCCGAATGCTTCTGCGCCCGATCCTAAAATTGTGCGCCCCATATGGTTTTCAAAGCCTGTTAACTCAAAGCCTAAAACTGTTGAGATAGTTTTAATATCGCCTACTAAACGTTTATCTCCTGGGACGCTTATTACATCTAACAAACCAAGGCCATCAACTTCTTGACCATTTGCCCAGAACTTATTTCCGATAATTTGAAATCCGGCACACACTGCAAGAATTACTGCACCACGCTCAATCGCGAAATGCAGAATATTTAGATTATCGTCACGTTGTAGCGCTTCTAGACTTAGTAATTGTGCGGCATCTTCTGCACCACCTAATAAATAAATATCGCCATTCGTCGGCAGCGGATCGTTATATCCAACATCAATAATTGTTGTTGTAATGCCATGAAACTTTGCGCGAAAGGCTAAGACTTCAGCATTTCCTTGATCGCCATAAGTTCCGAGTAATTCGTTGTGGATCCGAACAATTCTAATTTGGCTCATGCGCGCACCAGCTCGTGAAATGCGGTGTATGCCGCCAAGACGTGAACATGTGATCCTTTTGCAAACTTAGAAATTGCACTTTCAAAGTTATTGGTAACCTCAACTTCAATTCCTTCAACGTGTAAACGGTATGCAATATCTAGCCCGCGTTCTCCGCAAACAACTATGTTCTTGCCTGAAAGAACAGCAAACGAGATATCCCAAAGCCAAGAGGTATCGATGCCATCTACTTCGCGGGAATTAACAATAAGAACAACATCATTTCCTGTTACTGAAGTTAACGCTTCGGTCCAAGATGCTGGATTCTTTGTAAGTCGAAGGTTTGCTTTTACCCCGTTGTATTCTCGATTAACACTGCGCTCTAGGGATTGCTCATCTATTGCGATTGCTTTCCCACCAAGTAGTTGTCCGGTGACATTGGCAAGTGTTGCATTGCGATATGCCGCACTTCCAGAATCAAAAAGTGCATCGGTGTTTAAATTTGTTAACCCGCAAGCGCACTTGTAATCATTACGATTCCATTTTAAATAAATGCCACAACTTGGACATACCGCGCCATCTAAATGCTTGCGACCACCAAATGAAACTCTATGCGACTGTGCTGCTGCGGCTAGAGCAAGTTCAACAAATGGATCATCTGCATCTCCAATAAATAAGGTTTCAGGCGCACCTTTTGCTGATACTGCCCAGCGATCTGCAACGCGTTTAACTTCGTGCATTCTGTGAAGTTGATCCCTAGTTAAATTTAAGAGTAAAACTGCAACCGGTTTTGCTTCAGTTATCACGCGCGAAAGATGCAGTTCATCTACCTCTAATACCGCGTATTCGGATTTCTGCATTAAGGCGGTAGCTACGCCACGATCTAAGTTTGAACCTGAGGGGCTGGTTGTAACGGTTCCAAGTTTAGAAATTATTGTTACAAGCGCTTTTGTTGTTGAAGTTTTGCCATTGGTTCCTGAAACACAAATTATTTTACGGCTCTTCGATAGCTCTGAGATTGCCTTCGGATAAAGGGCTAAAAGCACGCGCCCTGGAATAGTTTCGCCTGATTTTCGAAGAACGTTCTTTGAGAGTGACCCTGCTAATTTTGCGAGAAGGATTGAAAGTTTGAGTCTCACGATCAACCTCTCATTCTTATTGCTTCACTTATTAGTGGAGCCCCTGGTCGGGATTGAACCGACGATCTGCTCGTTACGAATGAGCTGCTCTACCACTGAGCCACAGAGGCGCGAGTGAATATTAAATTAATCTAGTCGGATTACTCCGGTAGGAGTTTGTAAATGAACAGCCACGATTCCAGAGTCGCCATCATTAGTTGAAGCATCAACCCATTCGACTTCAATATCGTTTCCAATTGCTTTCTCTAAATCAGAGCCAATCCAATCAGAAATAGTTTTTGCGTCGCCTGCGATTTCAACTTTAACAATCTTTGAAATTGCTTTGCCATCTGTTGAAGGATGTTCGAGTGTTAACCATTGGATAAAAAATGGGAGTTGCTTGTCGGTAAGAAGTTCAAGAATTCCGATTTGCTTCCAAGATAAATCATTTCCGTCAGGCTTTGTGCGATGACCTTCTACTGCAGAACGACCAAGTCGAGTTTCAATTGGAGAAATATCATCACTTGCAAGAACCCAAGTTAACCAACCGCCACCTTCTGCTGCGCGCTTTGAAACTGCTTTACCAAATGGTGATGAATCTGCAGCTGGGTGATCTAGTGGGCAAACAACTTCTAAGTAATGTCCGTTTTGAAGTGGCAATGTGAAATTTCGAGTGCCAAATCTAGGATGAACTCCGCCATCAACAAATGTGCTTCCAAGCCTGGAACCAAGACGTTGAACGGTGTCGGCTAGTTGGTCATGTGATGTTACGTATGAGACGTGGTCTAAGCGCATGGGGAAATAATGCCGTATAACAAATGGTGCTAATTACCACTTTAGGCACAAATTAGGCTGGTTGTGCCAATTTTCCCCGTTAAAAAGTAGCTATCTACGACTGTATCGACACATTCATTGCCCCGATTGTGGCCGGTATGGCCCTCGCCTTTTAGGGTCAATAATTTTGCATTCGTAAATGATTTGGTCAAAATCTGCGCCCAGTTAAATGGTGTTGCTGGATCCTCTGTTACACCAATTACCAGAATTGGATCTGTTTTAATATTAGTTAACTCTATTTTCGGCACCATCGGTTTCGCTTTCCAAAACTTACAAGAGAGGCTTGCGAAACTTAAATATGGCCCAAACACTGGTGATGCTTCTTTAAATATTGATTCGTCGGCCACCATTTCATCAACCGTTCTAGTCTCTTGCCAATCTAAACAAGTGATCATTATCGAAATATCGTTTTGGTTATTGTAGTAGTTGCCGGAAAGATCTCGATTGTTATATCTATCTGCTGATTCGAATATTCCATCCGGATTGTCCTTTGTTATGGCATCATCCAATAAGTTTGTTAGTTCTTTCCAGCCGCTCTGTGAATTATAAAGTGATTGCGCAATTGCAGTGACTATTAAGGATTGTTTTGCTTCTCGTCCTGTCTTACTTCTTAATGGTTTGGATTCTGATCTTGCTATTAATTTCGTAATATCATCTAATTTGAATTTCTTTTGCGAAGCCAAATAATTATTTAGCGCTTTATCAAAACCATTAGCTTGCGCAATTTCCTGATCACGAAGTGAGACATTGGGTGCGACTGCTCCATCTAAAACCATCCTGCCAACTGATTCCGGGTAAAGCGCAGCATATAAAGTTCCGAGATACGTCCCGTAACTCTTGCCCAGGAAATTCAATTTCTTTTCGTGTAATAAATTGCGGAGAATTTCCATATCTTTTGCACCTTCAAGCGTGCTGTAGTGGCCAAGTTTTGGGCCAGCCGCTTTTGCGCATTTAGCGGCGAAATTCTGCGAAAGTTTCACTAATTTCGCCAGTTTCTTGCTGTCGCCATTGCTTGCGTCCGCATTTAGAAATTGATCTTCTTCGGTATTTGTTAAACAACGAATTGGCTGCGAATTATTGATTCCTCTGGGATCAAACCCAACGATGTCGAATTTATTGTTAAGTTCTGCCGACACTATTGATTCAGCGTTATAGGCATAATCTGTAGCAGACCCACCTGGGCCACCGGGATTTACAAGTATTGCGCCTAACCTATTCTTCTGATCCAAAGCTTGATGTCTCAGAACTTTCAGGGCAAATGTCTGCCCATTTAGATTTTCATAATCAACGGGAACAAAAAATGTTGCACATTCAAAACTGTCATAACAGTCTTGCCAGTTTAATTCTTGTGAATTGAATGCTTTCATGTCCCAGTTTGTTTTAGTTATCCCCTTTAGGAATAGGGATAAACCTGCACCAATTAGGATAATTAGAAATATCGCTATTAAACCTTGTTTTGGCCGCATTACTTAAGTGAAACCATTAGCGCTTCAATAGTTAGAAGTGGGGCCGCGTTATGTGAAAGATTTGTTCGCGCGTTCATAATTGCTTCTAATTTTCTAAGTGAAGATTCTGGTGTGCTGGAATTTGCCAATTTTGTAATTTCTGTAGTCAGGTCAATATTTATTATCGAATCTAAAGAATTTGATTGAATCAATAAGATATCGCGATAAAGCGTTGCAATATCTAGAAGTGCACGATCTAAATAATCACGAACCATTCTGGTTGTTCTAGATTTTTGTTCTTTCTCTAGCTCTTTAACTGCCTTGGAGCCACCTTGGGTTAATTTCGAACCTTGCTGACCCCAGGCCTCTTTGAGTGAAGCTAATTCGGCATCGTCGCGCTTTTCAGCTTCTTCTTCCGCTTCAGCTTTCGCTGCTTCTACTAAAACTTGTGCTGCCTTAAATGCTGAAGCTACATCTGTAATCAATAATGAAATTTTCAAAATGGCTGCGCGTCGAGCGCGGGCCTCTTCACTTTTTGCTAAATGTCGAGCACGACCTATGTGTCCTTGTGAAGCGCGTGCTGCAAAATCCGCCATCGTTGGTGAAATTTTCTCACTCTCTAATAGTGCCGTTACCGCTGAAGTAGATGGTGTTCGTAAAACTAAACTACGGGTTCTAGAGCGAATTGTTGGTAGTACATCTGTTGCACTTGGTGCACAAAGCAACCAGACAGTTCGTAGGCCTGGTTCTTCAATTGCTTTGAGAAGTGCGTTTGCAGCTGATTCGGTAAGTCGATCAGCATCTTCTATAACTACAACTCGATAATTACCCACCGATGGGCTCCATGAAGCTCGGGTAATTAGCTCGCGAACTTCGTCGATCTTTATCGAAAGGCCTTCGGTTTTTATTAATTCAACGTCGGCATGGTTTCCTTTAAGAGCAGTGGTGCAATCAGTGCATTCGTTGCAGCCACCATTCTTGCAAACAAGTGCAGCTGCAAATGCAAGTGCTGTATTGCTGCGACCAGATCCAGGCGGGCCAGTAAATAGCCAAGCGTGCGTCATCTCTTGTGATTCATCATCACCCTTAGCCGCTGCAATTACAGCATCGCGCAGAATTGAAATTACATGCTCTTGATCAATTAGAAGATCAAAGACTGACATCGTCTGCACTACTTTCTAAAACGTTTCTTGGCGCTCTGATTCATAGCAAGCAATGGCAATTTTGAAACGCGCTCCACGATTTGCTCGTGAATTGCTTCTTTTGATTGTGTTGCATCAATTACAAAATAGCGTTCGGGATCTGAATTCGCTATGTTTAAATATTCTTGGCGAATTCGTTCATGAAAAGCAAGAGGTTCAGCTTCTAGGCGATCGCGGGATTGCAGTCGTGCTAACCCTTGATCGGCTGGAATATCCATAATAATTGTCAGAATTGGCGCAAGGTTTTCAGTCGCCCATCTCGAAATTCTGGCAACTTCTGCGGGTTGCAGAATGCGGCCAGCACCTTGATAAGCAATTGACGAATCTAAATATCGATCCGTTATTACAACTTGACCGGCTTCCAACGCTGGGCGAACCAGAGAATAAACATGGTTTGCGCGATCCGCGGCGTACATAAGGGCTTCAGCTCTTGGTGAGATATTTCCAGTTTGATTATCGAGAAGAATTTCGCGGAGTTTCTTACCAAGGGGCGTACCACCAGGTTCGCGAGTTAGTAAAACTCTCTCGTCAATAGATTCTAAATAAGTTTTCAATAATTCTGTCTGGGTAGATTTACCAGACCCTTCGCCACCTTCAAATGAAATAAATATTCCAGTATGTGTAGCGCCGGTAATTCCACCAAGTTCACCTCTGCTTGCAGCCAAGACATCTGACCAGAGCGAAACTGTTGGTCGATCTCGCATAGTTCGATAAGAAACTATTCCAACAATTACACCAATAATTCCGGCGGCCAGCATCGTAAAAGCTGCGCCGTTATAAGTAACTTCGAAATTTTCAAACTTGAATGTATGTCGCCCGATAGCTGCTGCAATAACTGGTGCAATTGCGAGGACCAGAACAAGTGAGACGCGAATTAGCGATTGTACGAAGGCAAATGTGCGACCTCGAACTTCATCGGCGACTTCAAGCCCAAGCATTGTGAATCCAGTAACCCAGGAAACTCCAGCAAAGGCTCCCAAAATTATTGTTACAAATATCGCGAGAACCAAGTTTGTAATAAGCGCTAAAAGTATTAAGAAGAATGATGAAATGGTTAGTGCGGCGCCAAAGATGCGACGCCTAGAGAATTGCGCGAATATTTTTGGCCCTACTGAAATTCCGAGTGCTAAGCCGGCAAAAACGGCACCAAAGAGAATTCCGTACGCGGCATCACCTGCATTTAGATCGCCTACAAATGTTCTGGCCAGTCCAATAACTGCACCTGCAGCAAAGAATGCTCCGAGCATTCCAAAAATTAAACCACGGATTAGTTTTGAGCTATTTACATATTTAAAGCCTTCAAAGAGTGATTTACCAATATTTTCATTAACTGTTGCTTTACTTGCGGCGCCTTTAGGAATCTCGCGTAATTGAAAAACGATCCATGCTGTGTATAAGAAAGAGAGAGCATCAATATAGAGAGCAAGGTCTGCAGTTGAAGAATATTCGGCTGGTAAGAAATTTGTAATTCCAGTTGACACAAGTGCAAGAAGTGAGAAAACAATCGCAGCGATTGGTGCAGTCCCATAAGCAGCCAATAGCGAAACTTGGTTTGCGCTTTCTAATTTATTTTTAGGGACCATATTTGGAACAGTCGCCTCTTTTGCTGGTGACCAAAAGAGAGTGAAACACTCAACCAATATTGTCGCGGTATAAAGCCAGAAATAGTTTCCGACGATTGGAATTGAAAGATAAAGGCCAAAACGGAAGATGTCACAAAAAACCATCAACCTTCTGCGATCGAATCGATCAGCAATTACACCTGCAATAGGACCAAGAAATACTGCGGGAAGTAGACGAACAATAAACACACCAGCAATTGCAAAGTTGGCCTTTGAATAGTTTCCATTAGAAAGTTCTTGCGCCATTGCAGTTGTTGCGAGCAAACCTAGCCAGTCGCCAAATGAGGAGAAGGCCATTGAATTCCAAAGTTTTCTAAAAGCGGGAATCGCTAAAACACTTCTGCTTTCAGATCCCGCGGGGGCGCCAGGATATGGAAGTGAGTTCGACATGAGCTAAGCCTACTTAAGCCGAAGTGGCTGCGGCTTTGCCCTTGCCTGTAGCCGCTTTCTTCTTAGTTTTGGCTTTGCCTGTGGCTTTTACCGTGTTCTTCGTTAACGAGGGCGCTGCCTTCTTGGCGCGCTTACTGCTCTTCTTCACTCGGCTTGCGCCACCGTTTTCGACTTCCCAAGCTCGTCTTCCTGCAAGTAATTCAAGCCCGCGTTCTAAAGTTAAGAATTCAATTGTGTCACCTCTGCGAAGTGTTGCATTTGTTTCGCCATCAGTTATGTAAATTCCAAATCTTCCATCTTTCACCAATACTGGTTTCTGACTTGCTGGATCAATTCCTAAATCTTTTAATGGTGGTTTTGCAACACCACGGCGACGAACCTTTGGTTGCTTATAAAGTTCAATCGCTTGATCCAAAGTTATGTCGAAGAGTTGATCCTCTGAAGTTAGTGTTCTGGAATCAGTTCCATGTGTCATATAGGGGCCATAGCGACCATTTTGTACAGTGATTGGTACATCTTCATATGCGCCAAGTGTTCTAGGTAGCGACATTAATTTAAGTGCATCTTCAATTGTGATTGTGTCGAGCGACATTGTTGAAAGCAATGATGCAGTCTTTGGTTTGGGGGCATCCTTCTTCTTGCGTGGTTTCTTTAGTTCACCAGTCTTCTTATCAACAACCATTTCTGGTTCTGGAAATACTTCAGTTACATATGGTCCAAAGCGACCTGACTTCGCAAGAAGTGGCAAATTAGTTTCGGGGTGAATTCCAAGTTCGCGTTCACCAGAGGGTTGTGCCAATAAATCAATTGCAACTTGTAGTGTTAATTCGTCAGGCGCCATAGTCTCTGGAATATTTGCGAACTTACGATCATCACCGACGCCTTTTTGTATATATGCACCGAAGCGGCCGACGCGAATTTCGATATCTTCGCCCATCTTCATTGTATTAATTTGTTGAGCGTCAATTGCCCCAAGATCTGCCGCAAGTGCTTCTAGGCCAGGGTTTCCTTCGGTCCCGAAGAAGAACTTGGTTAGCCAAGCAACGCGATCTTCTTCACCATTTGCAATTCGATCCAAATCTTCTTCCATTGATGCAGTAAATTCGTAATCAACTAACTTTCCAAAATGTTGTTCAAGTAAACCAGTCACTGAGAAAGCTAAAAAAGTTGGTACAAGTGCTCGGCCGCGTTTTGAAACATAACCACGGTCTTGAATTGTGCTCATGATCGATGCGAATGTAGATGGTCGACCGATACCAAGTTCTTCTAGCTTTTTAACCAGAGTTGGTTCGGTGTATCGAGCTGGTGGCTTAGTTTCATGGCCTTCGCAGATGTAGTTATTAACTTTTATCGAATCGCCAACGGCCATTGGTGGAAGCCGTTTATCGCTTTCCGTGCCCTCATCATCACCGGATTTATCCTCAACAATTTCCTCGTAGGCCGCTAAGAAACCGGGGAAAGTTACTACTGAACCATTGGCTCTAAATATTGCAGAGCCGCCTGTTTTAGTTTCAACGTCAAAATCAACACGCATCTGCATTTTCTTTGCATCTGACATTTGTGATGCGATGGTGCGCTTCCAAATTAAGTCATACAACGAGAATTCATCTCGCGATAATTCTGGCGCTAATTCACCAGGAGTTCTAAAAGTTTCACCTGCAGGCCTAATAGCTTCGTGCGCTTCTTGTGCGTTCTTAGATTTTCCTTCATAGACACGAGGTGTCGCCGGAATATATTCGGCGCCATAAAGTGATTTTGCAGAATTTCTAGCCGATTCAATTGCGCTCTGTGAAAGAGTCACCGAATCGGTGCGCATATAAGTTATGTAGCCATTTTCATATAACCGTTGGGCTACTCGCATAGTTAATTGGGCGCCCCAACCAAGTCTCGATCCAGCATCTTGTTGCATTGTTGAAGTTGTAAATGGTGCTTTAGGTCTTTCGGTTCGTGGGGATTCTTCCGTTGATTTAACAGTTAAAGCCTTGCCAGAAAGGCTTTGTACTAATTCATTGGCGCCTGCTTCATCTAACAACAAAATGTTTGCAACTGATTTCTCTTTCAACCCACCATTTGCATCGAAATCATTTGTTGCTGCAACTCGCTTGCCATCTAGTGAAAGTAATCTGGCGTTAAAGCCGGCATCGCATTGCGCAGTTAGGTCCCACCATTTTGATGAGATAAAAGCCATTCGTTCGCGTTCGCGTTCCACGATTAATCTGGTTGCTACCGACTGCACTCGGCCAGCTGAAATTCTTGGCATAACTTTCTTCCACAGAACTGGTGAAAGACGGTAACCAAAGAGCCGATCTAGAACGCGCCTAGTTTCTTGTGCATCGACCAATCGATAATCTAAATCGCGAGTTTCGTTGGCTGCTTTTTGAATAGCCTCTTTGGTGATTTCATGAAAGACCATTCGGCGAATCGGAATTTTTGGACGCAAGACTTCAATCAAGTGCCAAGCAATTGCTTCGCCTTCGCGGTCTTCGTCTGTCGCCAGAATTAACTCGTCGGCATCTTTCATCAAAGCTTTTAACTCTGAAACTTTTGCCCGTTTATCTGGGTTAATTACATAAAGCGGTTCAAAATCTTCCTCAATATTTACGCCCTCTTTGGCCCAGGCAATTTTTTTATATTCCTTTGGAATATCAGCTGCGCGTTGTGGTAGATCACGGATATGCCCAACCGATGCTTCAACAACGTAGTCATCTCCCAAGAAGCCGCCAATTTTGCGCGCCTTCGCGGGAGATTCCACGATAACAAGTTTTATACCCATATTAACTTCGGGGAAGTTTCCTAACTTTTTTTACTTTGGCTAGATGATGTTTGTTGATCCGCGATGACCGCGAACCAGCGCGAAAATAATTACCAAAGTTGCAGCAACTGATATGACCATGGAATATGTTCCGCGGCCGTTGAGTGCGAATTCAACAATTGCTGGTGTTACAAGTAGGCCAACTAAGTTCATAACTTTAATTAGCGGGTTGATTGCAGGGCCAGCGGTATCTTTGAATGGATCTCCAACTGTGTCACCAACAATTGTTGCGTGATGTGCATCAGATCCTTTTCCACCGTGGTGTCCATCTTCAACCATCTTCTTTGCGTTATCCCATGCGCCACCAGAGTTAGCAAGGAATACCGCCATCAAAGTTCCGGTACCAATTGCTCCTGCAAGATATGCACCGAGTGCGCCGACGCCGAGACCAAAGCCAACAGCGATTGGTGCCATAACTGCAAGCAAGCCAGGTGTTACAAGTTCGCGAAGTGAATCACGAGTACATATATCTACTACGCGACCGTATTCTGGTTTTTCAGTGCCCTTCATAATTCCTGGGTGCAACTTAAATTGTTCGCGAACTTCATGAACAACTGCACCGGCTGCGCGAGAAACTGCATTGATTGCAAGCCCAGAGAACATAAATACAACTGCGGCTCCGATTATTAAACCAACCAAGTTTCGTGGATCAGCAACATCCAAAATTCCTTGATATTGCAGTGCTACTGCGCCATCGCCGACAACCTTGAGGGCTGCTTCTTTAATAGCATCTGTGAATGCACCAAATAGCGCTGTTGCTGCAAGTACTGCTGTCGCAATCGCAATTCCTTTTGTAATTGCCTTAGTTGTATTTCCAACTGCATCAAGAGAGGTAAGAATTTGTGCACTCTCACCCTTAACATCGCCAGACATTTCAGCGATTCCTTGTGCGTTATCTGAAATAGGCCCGAAGGTATCCATTGCAACAATTACACCAACCGTTGTTAGCAAACCTGTTCCGGCAAGTGAAACTGCGAAAAGTGAAAGAACAATCGATCCGCCGCCGAGTAAGAAAGCACCGAAAACAGCTGATGCTATAAGCAGAGCTGAATAAACGGCTGATTCAAAACCAATCGAAATACCAGCAAGAATTACTGTTGCGGCGCCGGTTTTTGAAGAGGCAGCGACATCATTAACTGGGCGTCGACCAACTTCAGTAAAGAAGCCAGTTAATAGTTGGATTGCAGCTGCTAGAAGAATTCCAATTAATACTGCGCCGATTGCGAGTACGCGAGGATTTACATCTACTGCTGCAGCTTCCGCAGTTAAACCAGACATTTGCTTGAGTGATGCCGGCAAGTATGTGTATGACGCGAAAGCAACAAGGACCGCGGAAATTATTGCTGATAAAAAGAATGAGCGATTGATTGCTTGCATTGCAGATTTATCTGTTGGGCGAAGTCGAGTAATAAAGATTCCGATTATCGCGGTAACAATTCCGATTGCAGGAACAATGAGTGGGAAAATTAAACCGGCATCACCAAATCCGGATTTACCTAAAATTAGAGCTGCGACAAGTGTTACTGCATATGATTCAAATAGATCTGCTGCCATACCTGCGCAGTCACCCACGTTATCGCCCACGTTATCTGCGATAGTTGCAGGGTTGCGAGGATCATCTTCTGGAATACCGTGTTCAACTTTTCCAACTAGGTCAGCACCAACATCTGCTGCCTTCGTAAAGATACCGCCACCAACGCGCATAAACATCGCAAGCATTGCAGCACCAAAACCAAAACCTTCAAGAACTGCTGGTGCGTTCTCGTGGTAAATCGCAACAACAAGTGATGCGCCAAGAAGTCCCAAGCCAACAGTTGTCATACCTACAACGCCACCGGTACGGAATGCAATTCGCACTGCATTTTCTGCAGACTTTTGACGAGCAGCTTCTGCAACGCGGACATTTGCGCGAACCGCAAGCCACATACCGTTATAGCCAACTGCTGCCGAAAATGCGGCACCCAATAAGAAGAAGATTGAACGGCCGAGGCGAATATCAAATTCTCCTGGAAGTGCGAATAGTAGGAAGAAAACAATTCCCACAAACCATGACAAGGTCGTAAATTGACGGTGAAGATATGCGGCTGCGCCTTCTTGTACGGCGGCTGCAATCTCTTTCATTTTTTCGGTTCCTTCATCCGCTGCCAAAACTTGGGCGCGAAGTGCGTAGGCGATGGCTAGCGCTACTAATGAAATGCCTAGAACTACATAAACGTAGGTCAGGTTGGAACCTGTTACATGGACCAGATTTTCCACGAAGATCTCCTATAGGTGTGCGTCGATGAACATCTCGATAAGACTTGAGTCCTAGCTTTAGAACTCATGAGGCTGAAAGATTACACATAGAACCACTAGGAGACGCAAATAAATAGGTATATCTAGGTATATTTGTGCGTCTATGAACTTCCTTCACGCCTTCAATGCCGAGTCCGCAATTAACTCCTTTGGTCTGGCCGGCATCTTTTTGATCCTTTTTGTCGAGACCGGACTTCCAATCGTCATCGGACTTCCTGGCGATTCACTCCTCTTTATGGCTGGCCTTGCAGCTTCCGGCACGGGCGCCGTTATCAAGATTCACCTCTCAATCCGTGAACTCGCAATCGGAGCCCCACTTTTTGCGATAGCTGGATCTCAGTTTGGACATTGGTTGGGCTATACCTACGGCAGTAAATTATTTGGCCGCGAGGATTCTAAATATTTCAATCCAAAAAAGCTTAAAACTCTACAAAAATGGATTGATAAGTACGGAATCGGAAAAATGATTTTTCTTGGAAGATTCATTCCTGTTGTCCGCCATCTTGTTAATCCTGCTGCTGGCATAACAGGTATGACTTATAAAAGATTCTTTGCTTGGAATGCATTTAGTGCAATTGTCTGGACTCAAGGATTTATTTGGGGCGGATATGTCTTAGGTGAAAAACTAAAGGGCTCGGTAGATAAATATGTTCTGCCAATAGTTGCAGTAATTGTAATAGTTTCAATCGCCCCAATTTTTTGGGAGTTACTGAAAGAGTGGCGTACTAGAAAAGATTTGAGTTAAGTTACAAGCCTAAATCTGAAAGTTGATACGCAGCTAAATATTCAAGACCATTCTCTGCAATTAACGGCGCAGCTCCGCGCTCCACAATAACTGCAACACCAACAACAATTGCGCCAGCTTCTTTAAGCGCTTCAACCGCAGTCATTACTGAACCGCCTGTTGTAGAAGTATCTTCAACTGCAAGAACTCTGCGACCTTTTACATCTGGTCCTTCGATGCGACGTTGTAAACCATGTGCTTTTTCTGCTTTACGAACTACGAATGAATCTAACTTGCGACCTTGGCTTGCAGCAACATGCATCATTGCAGTTGCAACAGGATCTGCGCCAAGTGTTAAGCCACCAACCGCATCAAAATCCCAGCCTTTTGTAAGTTCTAACATCACTTCGCCAACAAGTGGCGCAGCAACAGCATCAAGAGTTACACGGCGAAGATCTACGTAATAATCGGCTTCTTTGCCTGAAGAGAGAGTAACTTTTCCGTGAACTACAGCTTTGTTAAGAATCTCTTCTTTTAATTTATCGCGTGAATTCATGCGTGAACCTTAGCCTTCTTCCTTATAAACAACGATGGATTGCTTGCTCTTTCGAACGAGTGATTTTGGTGGATTTGCATCAATTAGTGCATCAACTTCGGTACGTAATTTCGCTACTTCTAGCGCCATAGATGCAACTGCCGATTCCAATTCCATGATGCGTTTAATGCCCGCAAGGTTTATACCTTCACCGACTAAGCGTTGGATGTTACGAAGTGAGGCGATGTCGAGAAGTGAATAGCGACGACCGCGTCCTGAAGCTCTGCCTGGTGAAACTAAACCCATGCGATCATATTGTCGCAAAGTTTGCGGATGCATCCCAGAAAGTTGAGAAGCTATAGAAATTACATAAACGGCTTCATCATCTGAATGTTCATCATTACTAATGGCTAGGCCCTCGCCTTCTGTGCTAGATCTACTCGAGGATCAAATTCTTTTGTTGCTGCGGCAAATGCTTCAAGTGCTTCTTTTGCCTTCCCGTCGACTCGTTGTGGAACTTGAATTTCAACGGTAATTAATAAATCTCCGGTGCCTCGTGCAGTTTTAACACCACGCGACTTAATTCGCAATGTGCGTCCATTTGGAGTTCCTGGTGCGATTCGAACTGTTACTTCATCGCCATCTAATGTTGGAACTTTAATGTCTGCACCTAGTGCTGCTTCTGTGAATGTAACTGGAAGTGCCATTAATAAATTTAATTCACTACGGGAGAAAATTGGGTGCTTTACAACATTTACCGTTACAAATAAATCTCCGGGCCCAGCCGGACCTTGGCCGCCTCGACCTTTTAGTTTTATCTTCGCACCATCATTAATGCCAGCAGGAATTCTTGTTGTTACTGCATTCGCTTTTCCACCTTGTGGCGCTAACTTTAAATCAAGTTCAGTCCCATAAATAGAATCTCTAAATGAAATTGTTGTTGTTGCAGCTAAATCTTGGCCCCGCCTTGGGCCACGTCCAGCGCCGAAAATTGTTCCGAAAATATCTTGGCCACCACCGCCAAAGAGATCTGAAAAATCTGCATTCTGATAACCCCCGCCGCCAAAATTTGCTCCGCCTTGTGGAATTCGGCCACCTTTAAAGGCATCGCGCATCTCATCATATTCAGCCCTTTTTTTATCATCTGACAGAACTTCATAGGCCTCGGAAACCGATTTGAATTTCTCTTCAAGCTTCTTATCGCCCTTGGTCTTATCAGGATGAAGCTCTCTAGCTAGTTTGCGGTACTGCTTTTTTACTGCTGCCGCATCATCGCTCTTTTTGACGCCAAGGATTGAATACAAATCTTTCTCGTATAAATCCTTGGCGGCCATAAGTTTAGTTTCCTGGTTAGTTTTCTGGATCAGTTACTGCGACTCGCGCCGGACGAATTACACGCTCTTTAAATTTATATCCTGGCTGAAGCACTTGGGTAACAAGTGTTTCAGTTACATCTGGTGAGGTTGCATGTATCAACGCTTCATGGATGTTTGGATCAAAAGCGACATTGACTTCGGCAAATTGAGTTATGCCCAACTTTGTTGTTATTGCAAGAAGTTGGTCTGCAACAGCTTTAAAGCCACCAGTTAATTCGCCATGTTCGCCAGCTCTTGAAATGTCATCAATCACTGGAAGAAACTCGGATAAAACAATGGCAGTTGTAATTTCATTTGCAGTAATGCGATCGCGATCTACTCGTTTGCGATAGTTTGCATACTCGGCTTGAACGCGTTGTAAATCTGAAGTTAGAACTGCTACTTCATCGACTTCAACTTCAGCAAGCGCTTCATTTACCGCATCAGAGAGCTCTTTGTCAGAGCTCTCTGGAGCAGAATTTTCAGATTCGTTGGTCACTTACTTTCTTCAACAATCTCGGCATCTTCAACACCATCATCAGCTTGTGGTTCTTCCGCTGATGCAGCATTGGCTGCATAAAGTGCAGCGCCTAATTGTTGAGAAAGCTCGCTGGTTTTCTCGGTAGCAGTTTTAATTGCTGCGAGATCAGTTCCGTCGAGTGCTTTCTTAAGATCTGCAATTGCTGTTTCAACCTCTGCGCGCTTTTCAGCGTTCTCGCCTTCGGTAAATTTCTCAGCGTTATCTTTCAAAAACTTTTCAGTTTGATAGACAAGTGAGTCACCAGTATTGCGAACTTCTGCTTCTTCACGACGTTGCTTATCTTCATCAGCGTGTGCTTCTGCATCCTTCATCATTCGATCAATCTCTTCCTTTGAAAGAGCTGATCCACCAGTGATTGTCATTGATTGTTCTTTACCAGTTCCAAGATCCTTTGCAGAAACATGGACGATACCGTTTGCATCAATGTCGAAGGTAACTTCGATTTGTGGAATTCCTCGAGGTGCGGGTGCAAGGCCTGTTAGTTCGAACATGCCTAGGCGCTTGTTATAAGCGGCCATTTCACGTTCGCCTTGGAAGGCTTGGATTTGAACTGCAGGTTGATTGTCGTCAGCAGTTGTGAAGATTTCAGAACGCTTTGTTGGGATTGTTGTATTTCGTTCAATCAACTTAGTCATTACGCCACCCTTGGTTTCAATACCAAGTGAAAGTGGTGTTACATCTAGAAGTAGAACATCTTTTACTTCCCCTTTAAGAACACCGGCTTGTAGCGCTGCACCAACTGCAACAACCTCATCTGGGTTTACGCCCTTGTTTGGTTCTTTTCCGCCAGTTAAATCACGAACTAGATCAACAACTGCTGGCATACGGGTTGAACCGCCAACCAAAACAACGTGATCAATATCCGCAATTGGAATTCCAGCATCCTTAAGAACTGACTGGAATGGCTTCTTACAGCGTTCCAAAAGATCCGCAGTTAGCCCTTGGAATTGTGCACGTGTAATTGTTTCATCCAAGAAAAGTGGGTTCTTCTCAGTATCAACGGTTATATATGGCAAGTTGATTGAAGTCTGCTGGGATGAAGATAATTCAATCTTCGCCTTTTCTGCTGCTTCACGAACACGTTGCATTGCCATCTTATCTTTTGTTAAATCAATTCCATTCTTTGCAGCGAATGTTTTAACCAGGTGATCGACAAGTAATTGATCCCAATCATCGCCACCAAGATTGTTGTCGCCGTTGGTTGCTTTAACTTCAACAACACCATCGCCAATTTCAAGAAGTGAAACGTCGAATGTTCCACCGCCAAGGTCGAATACTAAAATTGTTTGTTCGGCATCGCCCTTGTCCAAACCATATGCAAGTGCTGCAGCAGTTGGCTCGTTAACAATACGCAGAACATTTAGACCGGCAATTTCGCCAGCTTCTTTTGTTGCTTGACGTTGTGCATCATTGAAATATGCAGGGAC
>CAIQHM010000083.1 GCA_903871555.1 uncultured Actinomycetes bacterium
AATGGTGTTCTAGTGCGAATGGCAGTTCTCTATCAATTACTTGGTGGCGCTGCTTTTGCCGGAGAGGTTAGTGCTTAAATGGAGATAACTATTCAAAGCGCCCGGTTATTAGATGGCGCAGTGGTTGATGTTGTACTAAAAAATGGCCTTATCTCCGAGATAGGAAATAATTTAAAAATCGGAACGATAGTTGAAGCCCAGAAGCACCTTCTGATTCCTGGATTAGTTGATTTACATACACATTTACGTGAACCGGGCCGCGAGGATTCTGAGACTGTCGCAACTGCTAGTTCGGCTGCAACAAAGGGTGGGTACACCGCAATTTCTGCAATGGCTAACACATTTCCAGTTGCGGATACCGCTGGTGTTGTTGAACAGGTTTATCGCTTAGGTCAGGAAGCGGGTTTGTGTGATGTCTTCCCGATAGGAGCAGTTACCCAAGGTTTGAAGGGTGATGCGCTTGCTGAACTTGGCGCGATGGCGAATTCAAAAGCGCAGGTACGAATTTTCAGCGATGATGGAAAATGTGTTTCGGATCCGCTATTGATGAGACGGGCCTTGGAATATGTAAAGACATTCAATGGGATTATCGCTCAGCATGCTCAGGATCCTGCGCTGACAGTTGGATCACAGATGAATGAGGGAATCGTTTCATCGAAGTTAGGTTTAACTGGCTGGCCTGCAGTTGCTGAAGAGGCAATTATCGCCCGAGATATTTTGCTGGCCGAACACGTTGGCAGTCGACTTCATATTTGTCACTTAACAACAGCAGGTGGCGTTGATCTAGTTCGTTTTGCAAAGGCTCGTGGAATAGATGTAACAGCTGAAGTCACGCCACACCATTTACTTCTTACCGATGATCTGGTTTCAAATTACGATCCAGTTTACAAAGTTAATCCACCTTTACGCACCGAGAGCGATGTCCTAGCTTTACGCGCTGGATTAGCTGATGGCACGATCGATATTGTTGCAACCGATCATGCACCACATCCAACAGAGGATAAAGATTGCGAATGGCAGAGTGCAGCCTTTGGAATGGTTGGACTGGAAACTGCGCTTTCAGTAGTAGTTAAGGCAATGATCGATACGAAATTATTAGATTGGTCTGGCTTAGTGGATCGGATGTCTGTTGCGCCAGCGCGAATTGCTGGTTACGGCAAGCATGGCGGTCTGATTAAGGTCGGCGCAAATGCAAATCTAGCCCTAGTCGACACTTCCTCGAAATGGATTGTTGACCGTAATAGACTCGCTTCAAAGAGTAAGAACACGCCATTTCAAGGCTTGGAACTACCCTCATCGGTACTACATACCTTCTTCAACGGTGAACATGTTTTTAACGGTATTGAAAATATTTACAAAAAGTTTGTCGCGAATGGAGGAAGCAATTGAGTAAAGCTTTCCTCGTTTTAGATGATGGAACAATTTTCGAGGGCGAGAGTTGGGCTTGTGAAGGCGAAACTTTCGGCGAGGCAGTATTTTCAACTGGCATGACCGGCTATCAAGAAACTCTGACTGATCCTTCGTATCACAAGCAAGTTGTAATCATGACAGCGCCGCATATCGGAAATACCGGAATGAATACCGGGGATGAAGAATCTGCAAAAATTTGGGTTAGTGGTTTTGTTGTTAGAAATCCATCGCCTGTTGTAAGTAATTGGCGGGCACAACGATCACTAGAAGATGATTTGATTGCAAATAATGTGATCGGAATCAGGGGAGTAGATACCCGAGCGATCACTAGGCATTTACGAGATTTAGGAGCAATGCGTGTTGGAATCTTCTCCGACACTTCATTGACGCGCGAAGAAATGGTGATAAAGGTTCGTAAATCTCCGCAGATGGCGGGATCATTCCTGGCCGATGATGTGTCAACCGATGCTAACTATTTAGTTCCGGCAATAGGAGAGAAGAAGTTCACAGTTGTTGCGCTAGATATGGGAATCAAGGCCGCGACCCCGAGAGCGATGTCAGAACGCGGAATCGAAGTGCATGTTGTTCCGTCACGTTCCACCTTCGCTGAAATTATTGCCTTGAAGCCAGATGGAGTCTTCCTTTCAAATGGTCCTGGCGATCCGGCGACAATGGTTGAAATGATTGCACTGGTGCGCGAAATATTGGCAGCAAAGATTCCACTCTTTGGTATCTGCTTCGGTCATCAAATAATTGGACGGGCCCTTGGATTCGAAACTTATAAATTGCCCTTTGGTCATAGAGGAATAAATCAACCAGTTAAAAACTTGCGCAGTGGCGTGGTCGAAATAACGGCACATAATCACGGCTTCGCAGTTGCGGCGCCTGTCGAAGGTAATTTCAATACAATTTACGGAGCCGGTTTTGTAAGTCATATCTCGTTAAATGATGGGGTTGTTGAAGGCTTAGAACTTTTAGAAGCCCCAGTTTTCAGCGTTCAGTACCATCCTGAAGCAGCAGCTGGCCCACATGATGCGAGTTATTTGTTTGATCAATTTGTGACACTAATGTCGAATGCGAGAGTTGCAAATGCCTAAAGATGAATCGATAAAGAGTGTTTTAGTTATTGGCAGCGGACCAATTGTTATCGGTCAAGCTTGTGAATTTGATTATTCTGGTACGCAAGCCTGTCGAGTTCTTAGAAGTGAAGGTATACGTGTAATTCTTATTAATTCGAATCCTGCAACAATTATGACTGATCCAGAGTTCGCTGATGCAACATATATCGAACCCATCACGCCAGAAATAATTGAAGCAATTATCATTAAGGAGAAACCGACTGCAATTCTTGCAACCCTCGGTGGACAGACGGCGCTGAATGCAGCCATGGAACTTTATGAACGTGGCTCTTTGGAGCGCTTGGGAGTAAAGCTGATTGGAGCCGATATTCCCGCGATAAAACGCGGTGAAGATCGTGAAACGTTTAAAGAGATTGTTGAAAAAATCGGTGGCTCATCAGCGAAATCCATTATTTGCCACACGATGGATGAATGTATTGCTGGTGCGGTGCTACTAAATTACCCAGTTGTAGTTCGGCCATCATTCACAATGGGTGGCTTGGGCTCTGGTATCGCCTTTAATCAGGTTGAACTTGAACTAATCGCAGGAGCCGGGCTTCGTCATAGTCCCACCACTGAAGTGTTATTAGAAGAATCAATAATTGGCTGGAAAGAATTTGAATTAGAAGTGATGCGTGATCACAAAGATAATGTTGTGATTGTTTGCAGCATTGAAAACATTGATCCAATGGGCGTGCATACTGGGGATTCGATCACCGTTGCACCAGCGCTAACTTTGACCGATGTCGAATATCAGAAATTGCGTGATTTATCGATAGCCATAATCCGCGAAGTTGGAGTAGCGACAGGAGGCTGCAATATTCAATTTGCGGTTAATCCTGCTGATGGTCGCATTATCGTAATTGAGATGAATCCAAGAGTTTCGAGATCTTCGGCCTTGGCATCAAAAGCTACGGGATTTCCGATCGCAAAGATTGCAACTAAATTAGCCATTGGCTATGCGCTAGATGAAATTGAAAATGATATTACTAAATCTACTCCTGCTTCATTTGAACCAACTTTGGATTACATAGTTGTTAAGGTCCCCAGATTCGCATTCGAAAAATTCCCGGAGGCGGACACCAGATTGACCACAACAATGAAAAGTGTTGGCGAAGCAATGGCAATAGGTCGCTCATTCCCAGAGGCACTACAGAAAGCTTTGCGATCTGTTGAGAAGAAAGGTACTAGCTTCCATTGGAACACTTCGGGCGTTACGAAAGAATATTTGCTTTCCGCGATGGCAATCCCGACCGAACATAGGTTGCAACAAATTCAATTAGCTCTCTACTTAGGTGCTTCGATTGCTGAGGTTTTCGCTGCTACGAAGGTAGATCCGTGGTTCTTGGCGCAAATAGTAGGGATAAACGAAATTGCAGCACAAATTAAGAACCAATCTCCGTTGTCAGAAGATTTACTTAGGATTGCCAAGAGCAATGGATTTTCCGATTCACAGATTGCAGAATTAACAGGCGAGAGCAGTGCGGAAATTGCTGCCACCAGACACCGAATTGGCCTGCGACCAGTTTATAAAACTGTTGACACCTGCGCCGCGGAATTCGAAGCTCATACCCCTTATCACTATTCAAGTTACGATTTAGAGAGCGAAGTAATTCCGCGGACAAAACCAGCTGTAATAATTCTGGGGAGCGGCCCTAATCGAATTGGGCAAGGCGTCGAATTTGATTATTCATGTGTGCATGCTGCCTTTGCGCTGAAAGAAGCGGGATTTGAAACAATCATGATTAATTGCAATCCTGAAACTGTTTCAACGGATTACGACACTTCAGATCGCTTGTATTTTGAACCTCTGACTCTTGAAGATGTTTTAGAAGTTATTTACGCAGAGGGGCTAGCGGGACCAATCGTTGGTGTCATCGCGCAACTTGGTGGACAGACTCCACTTGGTTTAGCTAGAGGCTTGCAAGATGCGGGCGTGAAAATTCTTGGGACTTCACCAGATGCGATTGATTTAGCAGAAGATCGCGCTCAATTCGGGGAAATTCTTGCTATCAATGCCCTGGACGCGCCGACTTTCGGTATGGCAAATACTTTTGAAGAGGCTGTTGAGATTGCACACCGCATTACTTATCCAGTATTAGTACGTCCATCGTTTGTGCTTGGCGGGCGCGGTATGGAGATAGTTTACGATGATGAATCTTTAGCTGGCTTCATCGAAAAAGCGACTGAAATTACCCCCAACCACCCGGTATTGATTGATAAATTTTTGGACGATGCAATTGAAATCGATGTTGATGCGCTTTTTGATGGCGAAGATTTGTATTTAGCAGGAGTAATGGAACACATTGAAGAGGCTGGAGTTCACTCTGGTGATTCAGCTTGTGTTCTTCCGAGCTATTCGATTAGCACCGATCTTCGCAACGAAATACGTGAGGCCACTTTGAAGTTGGCCCGCGGTATCGGAGTGCGCGGATTAATCAATATTCAATTCGCAGTTGTAAATAATGGAAGCCAAGGCCAGAAACTTTATGTCTTAGAAGCTAATCCCCGAGCATCTAGAACTGTGCCTTTTGTTAGTAAGGCCACTGGAAATCCACTTGCAAAGTGTGCAGCGTTAATTTCGACAGGAAAAAGTATTTCCGAACTCCGCAGTGATGGTCTGTTACCTGAAGTTGGAGATGGTGTTCCTAAAGGAATTTCAGTGAAAGAAGCGGTGTTGCCATGGAATCGCTTCCGAAGAAATGACGGAACCGGGGTTGATTCGGTATTGGGACCAGAGATGCGCTCTACGGGGGAAGTTATGGGCATCGCTAAAACTTTCGGTGAGGCTTATGCGAAGAGTCAAACTGCTGCCTTCGGTGCCTTACCACTCTCTGGTTCGGTTTTTCTATCGCTCTCTGAACGTGACAAAAAGTCAGCACTCGATCCCGCTCGGATACTTAACAGCCTTGGATTTAAATTGTTCACTACACAAGGCACACATGCATATCTAGCGGAAAATGGAATTAACTCGGAACTTGTTCGAAAGAATTCGCAGGGTCGTGGCCCATCTGGTGAATTTACAGCTGTTGATCTAATCACCGAAGGCATTGTTGGGCTAGTAATTAATACCCCACTTGGTCGCGGAACTCGAATGGATGGTTGGATGATTAGAACCGCAGCAATCCAACGCGGCGTTCCATGTATCACTACGATTGCGGGTTTCAAAGCTGCAGTAGCCGGAATTTCGGATTTGCAAGGCAAGAGTTTTGGGATAAATTCAATCCAAGAGTGGTTGGCAATTAAGCAATGACTGGAATAAATAAAAGCGCGACCCAAGTCTGGGCTGAAATTATTAGCAATAAAAAAGTTGGCGCCTATCACCATATTGTTTTTTCAGTTGGTGAAATCGCGAGTTCGGCTAAACCCGGAAACTTTGTTGCAATTGCGGTTGGTGGAGAGAGCAGCTCAATGGTTCTACGCCGAGCCTTTGCGATTTATCGAACCTTTGATCGCGGCGCCTCTGGTGGTTTGTTAGAAATAGTTGTAGCCCCGCATGGAGCCGGCAGTACCTGGTTGACTAATCAAAACGCTGGTTTCAAAGTTGACTTGATAGCACCACTTGGAACAGCATTTGGAATTCCAACAGAGCCGGTTCGCGCGCTCTTAGTTGGTGGCGGTTATGGAAGTGCACCGTTATTTGGCTTATCTGAAGTTTTAAAGAATCGCGGATGTCGCGTAGATATGGTGCTCGGTGCAAGCACCGCTATGAAAATATATGCGCCTCTTGATGGCAAACGCTCAGTTAGCAGTCTTACCGTTACAACTGAAGATGGAACTACTGGTATCACCGGAAAAGTAACTGATGTTCTACCTGGAATTATTGCGGCAAATGAAATAGATATTATTTATTCATGTGGACCAATGGGCATGTTGGAAGCTATAAATAACATCTCCGCCGAACTTGGAATTATGCATCAATGCGCAATTGAAGAAGCGATGGCATGTGGAATCGGAGTCTGCATGACTTGCGTATTGCCGATCAAAGGCGAAGACGGCCAAGTGCGGATGCTGCGCTCTTGTATAGATGGACCTGTAGTCGATGGTGAAAGTGTTATCTGGAATTCAAAACGGAGCATCCCAGAAGGAACTTGGGGTGCTAATTAATGTTTAATTTTCGGACATCTTTAGGCCAAGCTGAATTTCAAAATCCGGTCTTCACCGCAAGTGGTTGTGCTGGTTCAGGGAAAGAGTTAAGTCAGTTCTTCGATTTAACCGAACTTGGGGCGATTGTTACGAAATCAATAATGTTAAAACCAAGATCGGGACGCGCCACTCCTCGAATGGCTGAAACTCCAAGTGGAATGCTTAATTCGATTGGGTTACAAGGGCCAGGTATAGATTTATTTTTAGAGAAGGATATTCCTTGGCTTCGCGAGCAAGGCGCAACGATTGTAGTAAGTATTGCAGGGGAGAGCGTTGAAGATTACGCGGTACTCGCTAGAAAGATGCGCGCAGTTAGTGGAATTTCTGCACTAGAAGTTAATATCTCTTGCCCAAACGTTGAAAATCGCGGACAAGTATTTGCTTGTCATCCAGCGACGGCTAGAGCAGCTATTGAAGCGGTTCGCAGAAATATTGGTGGCGAGCTTCCAATAATCGCGAAGCTAACACCTGATGTTACAAACATTGTTGAGATAGCAGAAGAGGTTGTTGCTGCAGGCGCTGATGGTCTTGCGCTAATTAATACAGTTCTTGGCATGGTTATTGATACGAACACAATGCGCCCAAAGTTAGCTGGTAAAACTGGAGGATTATCTGGCCCAGCAATTAGACCAGTTGCAGTTCGTGCGATTTACCAGGTGCATCAAGCGCTACCGCATGTAAAAATTCTTGGGATGGGCGGCGTGGCATCAGGCCGCGATGCATTTGAACTTATTTTGGCCGGAGCTTCAGCAGTTTCTGTTGGTACTGCGACATTCGGTAATCCCACCGCGGTAATTAAGATCAAAGAAGAGTTACAAGAGCAGTTAATTTCGCATGGTTTTGATTCACTGCGCGAAGCGGTTGGCTATGCGCATCGCAGAGATACAAATGAGGGTGAATTATGAACAAATCATCGCCAATAATTCTTGCTCTAGATACTAAGGATTTAGATACGGCGAAGAGTTGGATTTCGGCAACTAACGCAGCTATTTCTATTTATAAAGTAGGACTCGAATTCTTTCTTAAGTTTGGAGCAGCAGGAATCGCGGAGTTGGCCAGCGCCGGCGATTTTGAAATATTTTTAGATTTAAAGCTTCACGATATTCCAAATACAGTTGCTGGTGCAGTCTCCTCGGTTGCTCATTTGAAACCACGATTTTTAACTGTCCATGCAAGTGGTGGTAGTGAAATGATCTCTGCTGCAAGCACGGCGGCGCCGGCGATTTCGATAACAGCAGTAACAATTCTGACATCTCTCTCTGATGGCGATGTGGCACAAATTGGATTTGCAAAGGGCGCAAAGGAGAGTGCAATAAATTTGGCGAAGATTGCAACGCAAAACGGTGCGCGATCAATAGTTTGTTCACCCTTCGAAGCGAGTGATATTCGAAGCGCTGTTGGCTCCACAATCGAAATTATTACACCTGGAGTGCGGCCACTTGGCGGTGACTTAGGAGATCAAAAACGAGTTATGACACCGCATGAAGCTATAAAAGCTGGTGCTAATTTTCTAGTGATAGGACGACCTATCAGCGATTTAGCGAAGATATCTTTATCGGCGATGAGCGATGGCGCGGCAGAGATATTGGATAGCTTGAATTAGTTATGGCCATAATTCCGCCAAAACTATCGGCCGAAGAGCGCAAGGCTGCTGGCGTGAAGGCGGTTCTCGCCAGGCAAGAACGAGCAGCGATGAAGGAAGCACTAGGCGCGGGAACTATCGGGATATTTGAAGTTATTAATGATGGTCGTCAATCAATTCAGCGTATGCGGGTTAGCGAGTTATTGGATGCTGCGCCAGGAATTGGAGCAAGACGCGCCTTCATAATTATGGCGAAAGCTGGTATCTCACAAACCCGTAGAATTGGCGGCCTAGGTTCACACCAATTACGTAAATTAAGAAGCGAGATGATTTTGAACAAAGTTCCAGTCAACCAGGGCGCACTAATTGTGATGTCTGGTCCAGGTGGTGTTGGCAAAAGTACGATAACTGCACATCTGCGAAACCATCCCGCAATTTGGGTAAGTACCTCAGTAACAACACGCGAACCTCGCGATAACGAGCGAGATGGCCATGATTACCATTTCATAACTGAAGAAAAGTTCGATCAATTAATTGCAAAAAATGAATTCTTGGAATGGGCCGAATTCGCTGGCGCTAGATACGGGACTCTACGAAGCGCTGTTGAAGATGCGCGCAATTTGGGCAAGCACGTTCTCCTTGAGATTGAAATTGCAGGAGCTAGACAAATTAGATTGGCCGATCCCGAGGCGCTCTTAGTTTTTATCTCACCACCATCTTGGGATGATTTGGTAAATAGATTGACCAGCAGAGGCACG
>CAIQHM010000084.1 GCA_903871555.1 uncultured Actinomycetes bacterium
ACCGAACCACTTTCAAATGCACTTGAATCCGGAAAAATTCATCACGCATATTTATTTTCTGGTCCACGCGGTTGCGGAAAAACTTCTAGCGCTCGCATTATGGCGCGCTCACTTAATTGCGAAAAAGGCCCAACACCTAATCCATGCGGCGACTGTCAATCCTGTAAAGATTTAGTTGCAAATGGTCCGGGATCAATTGATGTAATTGAATTAGATGCTGCAACACATGGTTTAGTTGATGATGCTCGCGATCTTCGCGATAAAGCTTTCTTTGCACCAGTGAGTTCGCGCTACAAGATTTACATTATTGACGAAGCTCACCAACTCGGACCCGGCGCTGCAAATGCGTTATTAAAAGTTGTGGAAGAGCCACCACCACACGTTCTCTTTATCTTCGCAACAACAGAACCTGAAAAGCTAATTTCAACAATCAGATCACGTACCCACCATTATCCATTTCGTTTAGTACCACCCGGAATTCTTGCAACGCACTTAGAAAAAGTTTGTGACTCTGAAGGCATCAAAGTCGCTAAAGGCGTTATTCCACTTGTGGTTCGGGCATCTGGTGGTTCAGTTAGAGATGCGTTATCTGTGCTTGGGCAATTACTTGCAGGTGCTGGCAAAGAGGGCGTTACATATGAGATTGCAATTCAATTGCTTGGCTATACCGATGGCGCACTTTTAGATGAAGCAATCGATGCGATGGCTGCTCGTGATGGCGCAACGCTATTTAAAGCAATCGATCGGGTTATTGAATCCGGGCATGATCCTCGTCGCTTCACTCAAGATTTCTTAGAACGCCTTCGCGATTTAATTATTGTCGGCGCCGTTGAAGAGAGCGCATCACAGATACTTCGTGAAACACCTGAAGATCAGTTACAACGTATGCGCGCGCAAGCAACGATTATTGGTACCGCTAATTTAATTCGCGCCGCAGATATTGTGGCGGCTGGGTTAACTCAGATGCGCGGTGCAACAGCGCCCCGTTTGATGCTTGAACTCATTTGCGGCCGCATACTTCTGCCCGGCAGCGATGACATCGGCTTAATTTCTAGAATCGAGCGGTTAGAGCTTCGTGAAAATATTTCAGTGCCGCAACCAGTGGCACCTAAGGCGGAAGTAAAAACAGAAGTAAAAGAAGTTAAAAAGGAAGCGCCTGCAAAAGAAGTTGTGAAAGAAGAAGTTAAAGCACCGATTCGTGCAGCTGCGCCAACTCCAAATGCAAACAAGCCAACTGGCCCAATTGATGCTGCAGCACTTCGCAGATTTTGGCCTGAAGTAATTGAAAATGTGAAGAAGCGTCGACGATTAACTTGGTCACTTCTAAGTTCAAGCGCACATGTATTAGCCGTTGATGACAAGGCGATCACAATCGGAATTGTTAATGCTGGTGCACGTGATTCATTCACAAGATCTGGCAGCGATGAAATATTGCGTGCCGCATTTGTTGATGTAACTGGACTAGATTTGAAAATCGAATGTGTAGTTGATGCCACTGCAAACACATCATCGCCATCAACTCGTGTGGCTGAAGATCCAAGTGATGCCGACCAAATGTCCGGCCAAGAACTCTTGATGCGCGAACTCGGTGCTCAAATAATTAGCGAAACCAAGAAGGATTAATTTCGTATGTATGAAGGTGCCATCCAAGATTTAATTGATGAACTCGGTCGTCTGCCAGGCATAGGCCCAAAGTCTGCACAACGAATTGCATTCCATATTATTCAATCCGAGCGAGTAGATATTTCACGACTTGCAGATGTTTTGCGCACAGTCAAAGAGAAAGTTAAGTTCTGTACCGAATGCGGAAATATTTCTGAAGAGGAACTCTGTCGAATCTGTCGCGACCCCCGTCGCGATCAATCACTAATCTGCGTGGTTGAAGAGAGCAAAGATGTAATCGCAATTGAGAAGACCCGAGAATTTCGCGGCAAGTATCACGTGCTTGGTGGCGCAATCTCGCCAATCGATGGCATTGGTCCAGAGAACCTGCGCATTCGGGAATTAATGGTTCGCCTAGCTGCAACCGAGATTCAAGAAATAATTATTGCGACCGACCCAAACCTTGAAGGCGAAGCAACTGCGACATATTTATCCAGATTGCTAAAACCACTTGGCATGAAGGTCAGCCGATTGGCATCAGGTCTACCTGTTGGTGGAGATCTGGAATATGCAGATGAAGTAACTCTTGGCCGAGCATTTGAAGGCAGAAGAACGGTCGAGAACTAAGTTCTAGATATTTCTCATTATTTGATACGCCTAAGTGTTTCATTATTTGAGATATTCCGAAATAGAGTTTCGCGAGGCGACACCCATAGTGGATATTTAGCACATGGGATTAATAGTCCAGAAATACGGCGGCTCCTCCGTTGCTGATGCCGAAGGGCTTAAGCGGGTCGCCAATCGAATCGTGGCCACCAAACGAGCTGGCCACCAAGTTGTTGTGGTCGTATCTGCAATGGGCGATACAACTGATGAATTGATCGACCTAGCAAATCAAGTAACTCCGCTGCCAAATGGTCGCGAACTCGACATGCTTTTAACTGCAGGCGAACGAATTTCAATGGCACTTCTTGCAATGGCAATTGGAAATCTGGGAAATGAAGCAAGATCTTTCACTGGATCACAAGCCGGAGTAATAACAACTTCAGCACATGGTCGCGCTCGCATTATCGATGTAACACCATCTCGAATTACGGAAGCGCTGAACGAAGGCGCAATTGCAATTGTTGCCGGCTTTCAAGGAATTAGCCAAGATACAAAAGATGTAACAACACTCGGTCGTGGTGGTTCTGACACAACTGCAGTTGCACTTGCTGCGGCACTTGAAGCAGATGTCTGCGAGATTTATACCGATGTTGATGGAATTTTCTCTGCAGATCCACGAGTTGTTCCTGCAGCAAAGAAATTAAAGACAGTTACATATGACGAAATGTTAGAACTTGCGGCATCTGGCGCAAAAGTTCTGCATCTGCGTTGCGTTGAATATGCGCGACGTTATGACATGCCAATTCACGTACGTTCATCATTTTCAAATAACGAAGGAACCTGGGTGGTCAAAGATCATCCTGAAGGAGGAACCGATATGGAACAAGCAATCATCGCGGGCATCGCCCATGATAAGAGCGAAGCAAAGATAACTGTGGTTGGAGTTCCTGATCGCACCGGAACTGCAGCACGCATCTTTCAGTCAATCGCTGATGCTGACATCAACATCGACATGATTGTGCAGAATGTTTCCGCTGCCGCAACCGGGTTAACTGATATTTCATTTACTCTACCTAAGACCGAAGGCGCATCTGCAACTGCAATTTTGCAACGCATTCAAGGTGAAATTGGTTTTCAATCAATTCAATACGATGATCAAATCGGAAAGCTTTCACTTATCGGCGCCGGAATGCGTTCGCACCCAGGTGTTACTGCAACATTCTTTGCCTGCCTTGCTGATGCTGGCGTAAATATTGAAATGATTTCAACTTCTGAAATTCGGATCTCAATTGTCTGTCGCGCAACAGATCTTGAAAATGGCGTCCGCGCAGCGCACACCGCATTTGAATTAGATGCGGCACAAATCGAAGCT
>CAIQHM010000085.1 GCA_903871555.1 uncultured Actinomycetes bacterium
ATGCTTTGGCTATGAATTCTTTAGGATCTTCCGACAACCGGGGGGACGAATCTGCGCTCTATCTTGCTATTTGGACGTAGAAAATCTAAGTCGCACCCGGTATCGGCTTGCATAACATGTGCTTGATATAGAGCTGGCCAACCACGCAGATGTTCGCTAACTGGCGCCTGCCAATTAGCGCGACGTGATTCAAGTTCGATTTCAGAGACCAATAATTCAAGGCTAGCCGAATTAACATCTAACTTAATTTGATCACCATCTTTTACTAGTGCAAGTGGGCCACCAATTGCAGATTCGGGTGAAACATGTAGAACACAAGTTCCAAAAGATGTTCCGCTCATGCGCGCATCAGAGATTCGGACCATATCGGTTACGCCAGCTTCGATTAATTTCTTAGGTACCGGAATCATTCCCCATTCCGGCATTCCTGGAACACCGACTGGTCCGCAATCACGCAAAACTAGAACTGAATCTTTAGTGATGTTTAGGGTTGGGTCATCAATACGGCTTCTCATGTCGGCATAACCATGAAATACAACTGCCGGGCCGGTGTGTGTAAGTAACTCTTTGGATGCTGCAGAAACTTTAATTACTGCGCCATTTGGTGCCAGGTTTCCTTTTACTACAGCGAAAGCTCCATTTGAATAAATCGGATCTTGCAAGGTGCGAATTGTTTTATCGGATGGCGAAATACCTTTTACAATTTCGCGCCAGCTCTTACCGACAAGGGTCTGCTCATCTAGTTCGAAGGTTCCGCCAATATTTGCAATCAGCGCCGGCAGCCCCCCTGCTCTATTAAAATCTTGAATCAACTTTGCACCTGAAGGTTCGACATCTGCGATAACTGCAAGTCCACTGGCAAGTTCATTAATTGCGCCAAGTGTCAATCCACCATCAATTCGCCCAGATATTGCAAGTAAATGAATAATCGCATTTGTAGATCCACCACATGCATGCAGAACTCGCATCGCATTTCTAAAAGCAGCAGGAGTCAAAATCTTGGATGGGATGACATTGTCATTGACCATCTTTACGATTTCGCGCCCCGAATTAAAAGCTGCAACGCTGCGTGCTGGGTCGTTCTCTGGAATCACTGATGTTCCGGGAAGAGTTAAACCAAGAGCTTCAACCATCATTGCTACTGAAGATGCCGTGCCCATTGTGTTACAAGAGCCGAGACCGCAATTTAAACAACCTTCAAATTCTTTCCATTGTTCTTCGCTGATTTTCTTAGCCCGATAATCCGACCACATGCGCCACAAATCTGTTCCTGTACCAATTGGTTTTCCACGAAATTGCGCGACTGGTCTGGCTCCTGCAGTAAACATAATTGTTGGCAGGTCAGTACTTATCGCACCCATCAATGAACCAGGAACGCTCTTGTCGCAATTTGCTAATAACACAACGCCATCTAGCGGATAAGAGCGTAAATATTCTTCAACTTCCATCGACAACATATTTCGATAGAGCATCGCACTTGGCTTCATTAAATCTTCACCAAGTGACATAACTGGGAAGACAACTGGAATTCCACCGGCTTCGATAATTCCGCGCTCTATCTCTGGGATAAAGCTGCGCAGTGGCAGATTGCAGGGATTTAAATCGCTGGAAGAATCTGCGATTCCGATAATTGGTTTTGAATTATTAACATCTATTTCATGGCCGATCGAGGCCATTACAACGCGGTGCGAGAGCGCAACTTCGTCATCGCCCGAGAACCACTCGCTACTGCGCAAGTTAGACATGTGGTGAGTCTACTCGTAGTATTTCCCGCAATTATGAAATCTTTAATAACAACGGGCGATGGTTCTGCGAAACTTGTTGAAGTTGCAGATCCGGTTGCTGGTCCTGGCGAATTATTAGTCGCGCCAATTTCCGCCGGAATTTGCGGAACAGATTTAGAAATTATCAGCGGTGATGGTGACCCGGCATTTGTTAAATACCCCGCATCTCTTGGCCACGAATGGGCCGGCAAAGTTATTGGACATGGCCCTGGTGTAACTTCACCAGCGATTGGTTCACGAATAGTTGTAACCGGAATTATTCCGTGCCAAGAATGTTTTGAATGTAAGAATGGTGATACCAATCGTTGTTTAATTTATGACGAGATTGGTTTTACTAGACCAGGTGCGGCCGCTGATTTAATAACAGTGCCAGCCTGGCTTGCACATGTTGTGGGCGATAACGTTTCAGATGAATCAGCAGTTCTTGCTGAACCAACCGCTGTTGTAACTCAAGCCTTTATGAAAGCTAACCCAAAACAGGGATCTAAAATTCTAATTATTGGTGATGGCACTATCGCTCTTATCGCAGCGACTATGGCGAAGACTTACAAGCCGGCACTAATTCATATGCTTGGACTCAAAGATGGCCAGAATGAAATTGCGAAGGTTGCTGGAGCAGATGAATTTCTGACGCAACCTACAGATGATAAATACGATTTGATTATTGAAGCGGCTGGTGCGCCAACCCGCATAAGTGCGGCTGTTGGGCAACTTGTTCGGGGCGGAACACTTCTACTGCTTGGTTACCCTGGACACCAAAGAACTGCAGCAATAGTTGTTGATGATGTCATCAATGGCGATCTAAACATTATTGGCTCTTTTGGCTCATCACTTGCGGCTTGGAGCAAGACTGTTGAAATGTTCAATACCGGGAAACTTGATTTAGGTTATTTAGTAACGCATAAATTTAAGTTAAGTGAATTTAGCGCCGCAATTGAAGCGCTTAAATCTGCGCCAGCACCCCGCGGAAAAATCGCGTTAATAATTAATTAAGCAAATCTTCCAGAAAGTCCGCCATCGATAATCCAGTCGGCACCATTAACAAAAGATGCATCGTCCGATAATAGAAATGTAATTACCTTTGCAATTTCAATTGGCTCAGCCATGCGTCCCATTGGTTGCACTGAAAGCGCTTCTGCGCGCTTCTCTGGATTCTTCACAAAGTAATCTTCAACCATCGGGGTTAGTGTGAAACCAGGTAGAACAGCATTAACACGGATACCGTGCTTGCCTTCATCTAAAGCCAAATTGCGGGTTAACCCTAGGATGCCAGATTTTGCAGCGGCGTATGGAAAGTAATTTGGATATGACATGCGGGCATGGATTGAAGAGATATTTACAATCGCACCCTTTTTGGCTTTGCGCATTGCAGGTAAACATAACTTTGCAGTCACCCAAATACTTTTGAAATCAACGTTCATGAAATCATCCCATTCGGCTTCTGTCATTTCGACAGGGTCGTAGTAAGCATTTCGACCTGCGTTATTTACCAGACCGTTTACTTCGCCGAATTCTTTAACAATCGCTCCGTGCACTTCTTGCATCTGCGCAACAACACCAACGTTTCCTTGGATAAAGAAAGCACGATGTCCGGCCGCCTTTAGCTCGCTCTCATAGGCCTTACCCTTTTCAATATTCAAATCGCAGAAGGAAACCTTGGCACCAGCATCTGCTGCATCTTGAACAACCGCACGACCGATTCCATCTGCGCCGCCAGTTACAAATATATGTTGATCCTTAAGCTTCATTGATACTTACTTTCCCCGAGCTGTCGCGATGGCTTTCTTAAATGCTGCAACACGATTTGGAATCTCGCTGGTACCACCAGATGTAAGCGGACTTCCTAAACCAAAACCTGATACTCCAGCAAGTACCCACTCTTCAATCGTGTCGAGTGAAATTCCGCCAGTTGCCATCCAAGTATTTCCCGGGAATGGATCGCGAACTGATTTCAAATAATTTGGTCCAAGTGAAGATGCTGGAAAAAACTTCAGCATATCGGCGCCAAAGCGCAGAGCATCTGCAACTTCAGTTGGTGAGGCAACACCAGGGATCGAGATCAGGCCTGCTTGTTTCGTCGCTTCAATTACTTCTTGTGAAACATGTGGTGAGATCACAAATTTTGCGCCCGCATCTTTGCCAGATAGAACATGCGCACGTGACATTGCGGTACCAAGTCCAACATGCACATCCTTATTTGAAGCGAACTCTTCAATTAAATCAAAGACTGCTGGCGTCGTGGTTGTAAATTCAATTACATCTACACCCGAAGCAATTAACGCAGTTGCAGCAGTTCTCGCTTCATCGGCGGTCTTAGTGCGAATAATCGCAACCAGACCAGAATCAAAAGTTACTTCGCTGTTATTGCTAACCATTTATTGCTCCACTCGTTAATACGCCACTCTTACCGGTAATCATAAGGGCCCAATCGCCTCTTGTTGCTGCGACAGCAGCTCCGCATTTGCTGCCCTGGGCAATTGCTTCTTCAATCGAAAGTCCACCTATAAGGCCAGAGATAGTTCCCGAGATGAAGGCATCACCAGAACCTACTGGATCAACCAACTTTACTTTTTGTGGTGAGAAATTAAATCGCTTGCCATCGTGCAAGATCCGCATCTCCTCTGGACCGGCAGTCATGATTACAGTTTTAATGCCAAGAGCCGCAACCGTTGCTAAGTTCACTTCGGGATCTTTTGAACCAAAGATTATTTCGTATTCATCTACGCCACCACTTACTACATCCAAATCTTTAATTATTGCCTTCAGGGCAGTGCTCGCCTGCGCTTCACTCCAGAGCTTCTTGCGGAAATTTAAATCAAAGCTAATGCCGACTTTATTCTTGCGGGCAATATCAATTGCGTGAACAACTGCATCTTTGCTGCTCTCTGAAATTGCGACGCTAATACCAGTTACATGCATCCACTTTGAATTAGCTAAAACTTGCTCGTCAATATCTGATGGTGAAAAGGTTGAACCCGCACTGCACCGGCGCAGATAAGTATTCACAAATGGTTGGGTGCCGCCATGATTTCGCACCAGTGCACCTGTGTAATTATCGCAACGAATAAAATGATCGCCAGCCAGGCCGACTTCTAAAAATTTATCTCGAACCGCATCACCAAGTTCATCTGGACCTAACTTCGTTTGGAAGTAAACATTTAGCCCTAATTGATGCGCAGCTACCGCGACATTGGCTTCGGTACCGGCCGCAGTCATTGAATAGCTCTTTGCAGTAACAACCGAATCGGTATCAGTTGTCATAAATAATGCGAGAGTTTCGCCAAAGGTAAAGAGATCAGGTTTGTTAACCATTGCCAGCTTCAACCTTTGCAATAAGTTCTAGGCACTCTTCGATCTCTGCTTTAGCTTTTTCGGTAATTGCCATTGTTGGATGGCGGCAGTAATCAGATTTAATAATTCCGCGTCTAAATAAAATATGTTTCTCAACTGCAATCAAGAATTCTAAATTATCAATCCAGCTGGCAATCCAAGGTATAAAGGTATTTAAGCGACGCACAAATTCTGCGCGATCACCTGAAACAAGTGCCGCCTCGGTCCATTTATAAAGATCTGAAACGCCGCACCCAGGTTGAATTCCCTTGGCTCCTGCGGCATCACCTGAATCCCAGAAGATTCCGCCCCACCCAATTAGAGTTTGAACTTTTCCATTAGTAATTTCCTGCACCCGTTTTATCGATTCTGCAGGTGGGCTAGTTTCGCATTTAACTATTTTTAGATTTGGAAACTCATCAGCTAGCGTCAATAAGTCAGCGACATCAGCCATTCCGCCGGCTTGTGGCAGATGCTGGATTACAACTGGAATCTTTACTGCAGCCAAAATCTGCGCAAGATGAAAACGAATCTGTTCTGCGCTTGGATTAAAAAATGATGGTGGCAAAATATTGATTAAATCGGCGCCCATCGCTTCGTAATCCCGAGCACGCTTTACCGCAAGTTCCGATGCATGATCTGCAACCGATGCAATAACTTTTAAGTCAGAACCCTTACGTGTTTCAAGCAGTATCTCTAATAACTTATAACGCTCTGGATCGCTTAACTTTATATTTTCACTCGCAACGCCGAAGAAGAGAACTGATTTGGCATCGATTGAAATAATCCACTTAACAAGGGATTCAAAACTTTCGTAATCGACTTCCCCGGAATCAGTAAACGGAACGCTAAGTACCGGACAAACACCAGAAATCAAATCACTCATTAGTAAGTAGCCCGACCACCTGAAACATCGAAGGTAAATCCGGTTGTGAATGAACAAGCCTTAGACGCTGCGAAGGCAATAATTTCGGCAACTTCATTTGGCTCGCCAAGGCGACCAACTGGAATCTTAGAAACCATATATGCCTGGACATCTGGTGCAACTGTTTCATTGATTGGTGTGCGAATAACTGCAGGTGCAACCGCATTAATTGTTATGCCAAATGTTGCGCACTCTTTTGCTACACCTTTCACAAAACCAATTACGCCCGCCTTTGATGCGTTGTATGCAGACATTCCAGGGTTACCTTCTTTACCTGCGATTGATGCCAGGTGAACAATGCGACCATATTTGTTTGCCTTCATTGATGGCATTAACTCTTGGGTTAACCAAACTGTTCCGTACAAATTAATTTCAATTGTCTTTTGGAATCCTGCCCATTCAACTTCTTCAACTGGCTTACCAGTTGGTCCTGATATGCCCGCAGAATTTGCGAGCGCATGAATCTGACCGTGTTCGGCCAAAATTTCGGCCACGACTTTCTTTACTCCGGCTTGGGAAGAGACATCTAAAACCTTGTAACTTGCCTTGCCGCCAGCTGCAGTAATTTCAGAGACAGTGGCTTTAAGGCCATCTTCATTTAGATCTAGGCAAACTACAGTTCCCTCGCGCTCTGCGATTAATTGGGCAGATGCCTTACCGATTCCGCTTGCAGCCCCAGTTACTAAAACAACTTGACCCGCAAAATTCGTTAAATTTGATGCAGCCATCAGATCGAAATCTCCGTCTCATTATTTAAATTCTTCTATAAACCGATAGTAGTCCACTAGCCCCATCGTTTATAGTGCCCGTATGAGTTACGACTTCAATCTTAAAGTTTGGGACGAACGCCGTTGTCAGGTGGGCGAAGGCCCCGTTGCAATCGGAGCAGATAACTCGGATATTTTATGGGTCGACATCATGGGCAAATTAGTTCACAAGCGAAATTTGAAAACCGGTCTTACAAGTTCCTACCAAACCGAAGAACATGTTGGCTTCATAATCCCAACAGCAGATGGTTCCGAAATACTCGGAACTGCAAATGGTCCAGTTCGCAAGAATTCAGATGGTTCAATTACAAAGTTGCCAACGCTTATCGATGCAGATGGATCTCTTCCTGCATTCCCACATCGTTGGAATGATGCGAAGGTTGCACCAGATGGCCACTTATTTTTAGGAAATATGCCATACGAATGGGCCGAGAATGTAAGTGCTTGCGGTCTCTATCGTCTCGATAAGACTGGCGCGAAATTAACAAAAGTTTTAGATGGTGTCTGGTTAAGCAATGGAATTGCCTGGTCGGCCGATGGCAAGACCATGTACTTCATCGACACTCTTGCAAAATCTATCGACACCTTTGATTATGCAGATGGCGAGATTTCAAATCGCAAAGTGCGCTGGCGCGTAACCGATGATTCCCAAGGATTGCCAGATGGAATGTGTATCGATGCCGAAGATGGAATTTGGGTGGCATTCTGGAGCGGATCTTGTCTGCGACGCTTTGATAAAGATTTCAACATCACCGATGAAATTAAGATGCCAGTACCGATGGTTACAAGCGCAGCTTTCGTTGGTCCAAAGTTTGAACAGATGATTATTACTTCAGCCCACGATGGCGTCGCAGATGCTGGCGAGGATTGGGGCAAGACCTTTATCTGCACACCAAAAGTTCCAGGCGTAGCACCAACTCTATTTCCCAACTAATTACTCACCGACCTAAATAACCAAGAAAAAGGAATGAAATGACCGAATCAAGTAACTGGCCATCAACTCGTGATGCCCAAGGCCCAATGAAGAAATCAATTTCACTTCTTTCAAAGCAGGGCATCCAAAGTGCTGATGCTGATGGTTTACCTGAATCAAGCAAGCGTTTTGCTGATGGTTCACGTTGGAAGATTGAGATTCCATCTGTTGAAGGCCCAGCAGCATTTAAAGTCGTATTAGAAGAAGCGAAGAAGCATAAGTTGCCGGTCGCTCGCATTTCACAGGGCTCTGGAATCATGATGCTGACTGATGCCGAAATCAAAGAGATGGTTGCAATCGGTAAGTCTGAAAATATTGAAGTCTGTTTATTCGTTGGCCCTCGTGCATCATGGGATATCGGAAAGCAAGTTCTCTCATCCGCTGGTGGTGTTGCAAATCCAACACTTCGTGGCGCAGATCAACTTCGTTATGCAGTTGAAGATGTTCTACATGGCGCAGATCTTGGACTTCGCTCGATTTTAGTTGGCGATATGGGATTACTAAATGTTTTAGGAGAAGCAAAGCGCAATGGCGATCTGCCAAGTGATTTCATTCTTAAAACTTCAGTTGCCATGCCTTGCAACAATCCAGCAACCGCAGCGCTAATGGTTTCAATGGGCGCATCAACGCTGAACCTTGCTACTGATTTATCACTGCAACAAATTGCTGCAATCCGTGCCCAAGTAGATGTTCCAGTTGATGTTTATGTTGAAGGTCCAGATGATTTCGGTGGCCCAGTTCGACATTATGAAGTTCCAGATTTAGTCCGAGTTGCGGCTCCGATTTATCTGAAGTTCACAGTTCGAAATTCGCCAGGACTTTATCCATCCGGAACCCATATCCAAGGAGTTGTTGAATCAACTGCTCGCGAACGCGTTCGTCGCGCTTCGATTGGTTATTCAATGCTTACTCGCTATGGTTTCGAGAAATAACCGATGCCAAATCTTTTAATCTTCGGATCAACCGGAACTCTTGGTGGGGCAATCCTCGATAAGTATCGCGCTGAAAAATGGGATGTCACCTGCGCAGTTCGCAAGGTAGTAAACGATTGCGATATTCAATTGCCGCTGACTTCAGCAATTCTTGGTGATAAAAAGTTTGATGCTGTTGTGTTTGCGCAAGGTGCAAATGTAAATGGTTCTGCAATGCAGACCGGAACCAAGGAATTAAACGAGCTATTTGAAGCAAATGTCACCGTGATTGCCGAAAGTGTTTCGGTTCTTATGGGCGCCGGTTCAATCAATGAAGGTAGCCGCGTTGTTATCTTGAGCTCGCTCTGGGAGCAATTTACTCGCCAAGAAAAATTTGCATATTCAGTTACTAAGGCTGCAGTTGGTGGCTTAGTTCGCTCGTTGGCCGTTGATCTTGGGCGTCAGAAGAAAATTCTGGTTAACGGAATCCTTCCCGGCATCATCAATAGCCCAATGGTTGCACGTACGCTGTCGCCAGAACAGATTGCAAATGTTGTTAGCCAAACACCGATTGGCGATCTTGCAACTCCGGTTGATGTTGCAAATAGCGTTTACATGTTTGGCTCAAGTTTGAATACCGGAATTTCTGGCCAGAGCATCTTTGTCGATCGCGGATTTTCAGTCGCCCGAACCATTTAATTTATGGATAAAGAACTACTTGATGAAACCACGGTTGTTGCTTACTTAACCAATCGCGGAATCATCAACGGCCCAGCAGAAGTTGAAGAACTTACCGGCGGGGTTTCAAATGTAGTTCTGGCAGTTAAATCTGGTGATAAAGATTTAGTTCTAAAACAAGCACTGCCCCAATTAAAGGTTGCTGCGGTTTGGAAGGCAGACCAACGTCGCGCAATTGTTGAAGCCAATGGCATGAAACTTCTTCATTCAATTACTCCAGATAGTGTTCCGGATTTAGTTGATTTCGATCCCGAAGAATTTACGTTAACTATGGAGCGCTTGCCTCGCGAGTGCACAGTCTGGAAGAGCGATCTACTTGATGGCGTAATCAAGCCAAGCATTGGAGCAGACTTAGGACGCATACTTGCAACCTGGCACAACTTCGGTGCAGATAACAAAGAAGCCCGCGATGCTTACATGGAGGATTCGCTCTTCGATCAATTGCGCGTTACCCCGTTTTATCGAGCAGTGGCAAAGGTTAATCCACCTCTTGATGCCCGGATCCAAGAATTAATCACTGAGATTTCGACGGCAAAAATTACTCTGGTCCACGGCGACTTTTCGCCAAAGAACATCATGATTACAGATGCAAATAAACCAATCGTTCTTGATTTTGAAGTAATGCATACCGGTAATCCAGTCTTCGATCTCGGTTTTGTATCTGCCCACCTGCTCTGCAAATACTTACGGACCGAGGATTCAAAGCAGCGTGCTCTTCTTCGCGAAACTGCCATTTCATTTGTAAATTCTTATGCCCAAACCTCCAATATCGAAACCGCTAAATCACTTCCGCATCACGTAGCAGTGATAGCACTTGCCCGCGTCGAAGGTGTCTCACCAGTTAACTATCTAGATGAAGGCGGAAAGGCTAGAGTTCAAAGCGTGACCAAAGCTGCTCTCGCTAATTCGCAAATAACCTTCGAAGGTTTATTTGCATGAGCATCAAGAATTTAGTTGGCTACCAAGTTCTCGATTCCAGAGGGCGTCCAACCGTTGCAGTAACTCTGACCATGTCAGATGGATCTATTCATACCGCTCGGGTTCCATCAGGTGCATCTACTGGCGCCCATGAAGCGAAAGAACTTCGCGATACCGACAGCAAGTTAGCTGAGAAGTTTTATGGTGGAAAGAGACATCGAGCGGGGGCAGAACCTCAGCTCTTTGCCGCCGGACTTGGCGCAGTCCATGTTGGCAGCGGTCAA
>CAIQHM010000086.1 GCA_903871555.1 uncultured Actinomycetes bacterium
CAAGGACCAGCGCCATAAAGAAGACCACTGGAATCGTGGCCTCATTCTTAATGAAATCACCGGTGAAGAAATAGAGCTGAACTGGGTGGAGCAAGACAACCAATATCGCAACGGCAGGTAAAAAGGGATTCTTATATTTCTTAGCAATTAAGTAGATTGGAATCGCAGATAGTGCAGGAAGAACCGCATCGGAGATTCGAACTCCAAGGGTTACGTTTCCAACGACCTTTGCAATTGCCGCTTGAATCCAGAAAACTAAAGGAAGATCCGAGAATGCGAGTGTGAAATTGTTTAGTACTGAACGAACTTGAACCCAGTAATACGCACCATCTAGTCCTGGCAATAAATCACCACTTGTAAGTGCAAGCTTTGCCCAGATTCCCGCGACTACCGCTAAGAGTGAAGTTACAAAGGGGATTCTTCTCATCATTGCGGAACCTTGATTCATGGCGGTGATTCTAAATCGTGCACCAAGATAATCCGGTGCTGAATTGCCGTCCATGACTAAGTTCTTGCATCTCACAACCAAGCAATCATGGGAAGATGCTGAGAAAGTTGGGATTTACTCTCTTTCGACAAAAGGTAAATTAATTCTTAATTAGATCTCGACACCAATGTATTTAGTTTGCAAGAACTCATGGATGCCATCAAAGCCACCTTCGCGTCCCAATCCTGATTGCTTCACGCCACCAAATGGCGCGGCCGGATCAGAGATAACGCCCTTATTAATGGCGACCATTCCTGACTCCATTGCTTCGGCGGTGCGAAGTGCGCGACCTAAGTTTGCAGAAAAGACATAACTAATAAGGCCGAACTCAGTGTCATTGGCCATCGCAATACCTTCTTCATCGGTATCAAATATGACGATTGGAGCGACTGGGCCAAAGATTTCATGAAGGAGAATTGGATTGTCTTTTTCAACAATCAAAACAGTTGCTGGATAGAAAGCTCCGGCGCCTTCTGGCTTAACGCCACCGGTTTGAACCTTTGCACCTGCAGCAATTGATTCTTCAACGATTTCGGCGATTTTATTGCGCTCTTTCATTGATACAGATGCGCCAAGAGTCGTTGTTGCATCGGTGCCGCGGCCCATAACAAAGGCCGACATTGATGTAGTCATCTGTGTGATAAATGCATCGGCTATGCCCCGCTGAACAAAAATGCGATTTGCAGATGTGCATGCGGCGCCACCATTGCGCATCTTGGCTAGAAGCAATTGAGGAATTGTGACTGCAAGATCTGCATCATCGTGAACAACTACTTGCGCATTTCCACCAAGCTCCATTGAACAACGAATAATTCGGTCAGCTGCTTCTTTTAGAAGTACGCGACCAACTTCAGTTGAACCTGTAAATGAAAGATTCTTTACTCGAGAATCATGAAGCATCTTGGAAATCGCAGGACCAGTTTTTTCAGGCAAAACTAAATTAAGAACACCCTTTGGTAAACCTGCGCGCTCCATCAAATCAACGATGTACATGGCAGTTAATGGAGTCTCAGTTGCTGGCTTTAAAATCATTGTGCAACCGGCAGCAATAGCTGGACCGATTTTACGAGTGGCCATTCCTGCAGGAAAGTTCCATGGCGTAATAAGAATAGAAAGACCGATTGGTTGGTGAGTAACAAGGATTCGCTTATCTCCTGAAGGAGATTTGCGGAAATCTCCAGGTGTGCGAACGGTTTCTTCAGCAAACCAACGGAAAAATTCAGCTGCATATGCCGCTTCGCCACGAGCATCTGGCATTGCTTTTCCATTTTCACGAGAAATTAACGTTGCTACCTGCTCTATTTCACTGCTCATAATTTCAAAGGCTTTGCGCAAAATCTCAGATCTGTATCGAGGTGCTGTCTTTGCCCAAGCCACAGCGGCGGCATCTGCCGCGGCAATCGCAGCTTCGCACTGTGCATCTGAGGCCATTGAAACTTCGGCAATTACTGAGTTATCACTTGGATCATGGACGGCAACCTTGCTAGCGCCATCTATCCATTGGCCATCGATATAGAGCTGTGTATGCATAACGGCAAGCATACGCTCAGCCTGCAAGAAGTTGAAGCCGATGCGCTCTACGATAGAGACCTTGAAATA
>CAIQHM010000087.1 GCA_903871555.1 uncultured Actinomycetes bacterium
ATTGCTTGCCTGCTTGTCCTACCTACAAATTAACTGGCAACGAAGAATCATCACCGCGTGGTCGCATCACTTTGATGCGCGCAGTGCAGAACGACAAATTGCCCGCAATTGATCTTTTAAATGAGTCCTCATTTTGCTTGGGCTGTCGTGCCTGCGAGCCAGTCTGTCCCGCCGGTGTTGAATATGGTGTTTTGTTGGAAGAGATGCGCGAGATAACTTGGCAGGGAAAGAATCGACCACTAATTGTGCGCGGGCTATTTTTTATAGTTGAATCCAAGATCGGAATGTGGGCACTTGGAATATTCTCACCGGTCGCAAAGCGCCGTAAAGCCCAGAGCGACTTACATTTAATGTACGGCTGTTTTGAACGCAGGCTATTTCCTTCGGTAAGCCGCGCTGTCGCAAAACTTGCCCCAGAAGTTTCTTGTTCATCTGATCAAGGATGTTGTGGCGCTTTGCATGCACACAATGGCGAACTTGAAAAAGGAAGAGAGATGGCACGTGCACTTGGCGATAAGTTGCCAGGAACAATTCTCACCACTGCTGGTGGCTGCGCTGCACATCTCTCATCTGTTATTGGCCGAGACCGGGTTCAGGAATTCTCTGAATGGTGGGTTAAGCGCGAAATAACTTTGAAGCCAATTAAGAAAGCTGGTCAAAATATCCGAATCGGCTTGCAAGATTCTTGTCACTTACGAAATGGAATGGGCGTCTTTGCCGAGCCTCGCGAAGTTCTAAAACAACTTGGTGATTATGTCGAAGTTCCTGGTTCTGGCGATTGTTGTGGCGCTGCTGGAAGTTATGCCTTGTTGCAGAAGAAGAACAGTCGCAAGGTTGTAAGCCAGAAGATTGCGGATATTAAAGCGCTTAATCTTGATTACATCGCAACGGTGAATCCTGGTTGTACCCGCCAATTGGTGAGTGAACTTCGTCGTGCCAGAGTAAAAACGAAAGTTATTCATTTAGCTGAACTAGTAGCGCTTTCCCAAAAAAAATGAACTCAGAATTCTCTCTACAAACTCTCAAGGCCTCTTGGAATCAAATTTTGGATGCGGTTTTAGAGGTTGATCGCGTTGCTTGGTTGCTCTGGTTTGATGCCAGATTAGTAAAACTTGAAGGCGATGTATTGGAGGTGAACTTTGCCGATAGCGAGAAATTTAGTGGCGACCACAACTTTAAGAGCGCGCGTAAACCCGAACAAACTGCCAAACTAGTCTCTGCAATATTAAAAGTAACTGGAAAGAAGTTGGAGGTTATCGAAAGTTGAAGCGTTTATTCCTACTGATAACACTCTGCCTATCGCTGGTTTCAAACAATGTAATAGCAGCTGGTCCCCTACAACTTGTAACGGCTGGTCCTGGAAATAGAATTCATGGCGTAGATATAAGTAGATGGCAACATCCCTACGATAAACCAATTAATTTCACAAAGATGGCAACAGCTGGAGTTCGATTTGTAATTATTAAGGGCGCTGATGCCCAAGCACCTGCTGATGTTCTAGCAAAAAAATATTTAATTGCTGATCGCGCAGCAGCACAAGCTGCTGGTTTATATACCGGCTTCTACTATTTTTCTTATCTACCTGACACAACCAAGAAAGCCGAAATTATTGCGGATGCTAAAGCGCAAGCCCAGAAAGTTATCTGGCGTCTTGCCGAAATTGGTGGCTATACCGAACAAGATTTGCCGGTTGCTCTAGATCTTGAAACTAATTGTGTCCGTAAGATTGCTGGTGTCTGCAAAAAGTTTGCGAATAAAGATCAAGTCTCACTCTGGGCGAAGACTTGGCTAAGTGAAGTAACTTTAAAGACTAATCGCAGACCATTTATTTATTCTTATCCGAACTTCTTGCAGAGCGCGATGGCACGTTCTAAAGAGTTGGCGCAATATCCTTTGTGGATTGCAGCCTATGGAAAACACCCTGCGGTTGCTACAAATCATCCGGGAATGAAATCGGTTGGATGTTTCGCACACTCTTGGACAAAGGCCGATTGCACCGCTGATTATCAAATTTGGCAGTACACATCTTGTGGCAAGGGATCAAAGTATGGTGTTGCCAGTTCACGGATAGATTTAAATGTATTTAGCGGCAACGAAGATAAGTTTTATGCGCTTACCAAAGGAGTTTGGCAACCAGATGTAGTGGATCTACTCCCATATAACGAGACAACTACTGCAACTTTGATATCAAGTGTTACATCAATAACCACAAATGATGTTGCGAATTTTGTTGTAGATGCGGTCAGACCAAATGGAACACCTGTTGTGACCGGTAGTGTGCGATTTGTTTCTGCTGATTCACTTGTCAAAGCCGGGGTTCAGGATGTAATTCGGTCTGCATCTGGTCGTTGGACTCTTAAGATTTCTGGTTTATTGGCAGGGACATATGTTGGCTTCGTTGAATATTTCGATGAATCAAATACCCATGCAAGCTCTGTGATACCCGTGATGTTTGAGGTAACGCAAGGCCCGACCCCATCCCCAAAACCTTCACCTACTAAGAAGCCCGTGCCACAACCAGTAGATGCCTGCGCGGGGCAGATTCGAAATTAGAGTTAATTGAAAGATAGAGTTGCTCCTTGTGAGCAGCGAAAAATCGATCCCGCTAAGCCATGGCATCATCCGCCAAGACCGCAAACTTTCTGATGGTCGCACAATCTCTTATTACGATTCAAAAGAAACTACTCGAGAAGCAATCGATACCCGCCCAGTTGAGAAACGTCCGGGACTTGGTGAACTTCGCTTAGATGCGCTGACAAATGAGTGGGTCGTTATGGCGGCACATCGCCAAACCCGAGTCTTCTTGCCACCAAAAGAGTTATGTCCACTCTGTCCGACGAAGCCTGGTCTGCAATCTGAAATTCCCGAGAATAAATATGAAGTTGTCGTCTTTGAAAATCTTTCACCATCCTTAGCTATCGCTGGAAGTGATTGGAAGTTGCCGGCTTACGATGGTCTGGATACTCCGATTGTGGATGCCGCTGGATTCTGCGAAGTGCTCTGTTATACCGATGATCACGATGCAAACTTTGGTTCGCTATCACTTGAACAGATGCGCATTGTTATGGAAGCTTGGCGAGATCGCACTCGCGAAATTGCAAAGCTGCCACATATCGCGCACATTTTCCCCTTTGAAAACCGCGGCGTTGAAATCGGTGTAACTCTGCATCATCCTCATGGTCAGATTTACGCCTATTCATATCTGCCACCACGCGTTGAAAAGATGTTGAAGGTTGCAAGCGACCACTTTGCAAAGCATGCACGCCCATTGCTTAGCGACATTATTGCGCGCGAACTTAAAGATGAAGTTCGTATCGTTGCGCAGAACAACCACTGGATTGCCTACGTGCCATTCGCATCGAGATATCCATTCGAAATTCATATCGCGCCAAAGAAGTTTGTTGCAGATCTAGCCGCTCTTTCCGATGAGGCTGCCGATGCATTCGGTGAGGTTGCTAAAGAGGCGTTGCAACGCCTTGACGGTGTCTTTGGAATCGAAATGGCATACATGGCTTCATGGCATCAAGCGCCAGTAAATGTTGGCCGTGAAGTTCTTGGACTTCATATGCAGATCACAAGTATTCGCCGTGCCCCAGGTAAATTGAAATATCTAGCGGGATCAGAATCTGCGATGCATGCCTTTATTATGGATTTAAAACCAGAGCAATCTGCAGCACAAATGCGCGATGTAAAAATCTAATGCGCGTTCTAGTTACTGGTGGCGCCGGATATATCGGATCAACTGCAGTCGCAATTCTCTTAGAACGTGGCTACGAGGTTAATGTTTTAGATGACTGTTCGACAGGGCATGCAGATGCAGTTTCCGCCCAAGCTAAATTTGTTAATGGATCTATCCTGGATATCGGCGCTGTATCAAACGCGTTGAAGGGTTGCGACGCTGTAATTCACTTTGCAGCGAAATCCCTGGTGGGTGAATCTGTTGAGAAACCAGATTTATATGAAGATGTAAATGTAAATGGCACGCGAATCCTCTTGGCCGAAATGGCTAAAGCAGGTGTGCGTAAGTTGGTCTTCTCTTCTACTGCTGCAACATATGGCGAACCAGAAGTTATCCCAATCACTGAAGATTCATTAAACAAACCAACTAGTCCATATGGAACAACTAAATTGGCAGTTGATCAGATGATTACAGCCGAATCAAAATCTGGATTAGCTGCGATAAGTCTTAGATACTTCAATGTTGCTGGCGCCTTTGAATCTAAATCAGGCTGGCTTGCAGAGCGCCACGATCCAGAGACGCATCTGATACCTAATTTGCTTCGAGCAACTGCGCAGAAGCCACTTAAGGTTTTCGGTAATGATTGGCCGACAAAAGATGGCACATGTATTCGAGATTATGTGCATGTAGTTGATTTGATTGATGCCCATATCTTGGCACTTGAGAATCTTGAAGTAAGCAACCACAAAATTATTAATCTTGGAAGTGGCGGCGGCTATTCAGTTACGGAAGTTATAGATGGCGCTGCAAAAGTTATTGGGCGCGAAATTCCAGCCGAATTAGCTTCACGCCGCTCTGGTGATCCCGCAGTTTTGATTGCTGATATCTCTAAAGCTAAGAGCCTTTTAGGTTGGTCGCCTAAGCGCAATATCGAAGATATGGTCGGCGATACTTGGAAATCACAAAATGCATCCACTGGCAATTAGATTTCAAGAACTTTTCGGAGAAGCCCCAGAAATAATTGCGGCTGCACCTGGCCGGGTAAATCTAATCGGAGAACACGTTGATTTCTTAGATGGTTTTGTTCTTCCCTTCGCAATTTCAGATTTAACAACAGTTGCAATAGCTAGAACTTCGAGCAATCAGATAAGAGTTGCCTCTCTTCAAAAAGAAGGTGTAATTTCTAAAGTTGAAGCTAATAAGTTAGAGCCAAAGAGTGGTGAGGCTTGGACTCGCTATCCAGTTGGTGTTCTCTGGTCACTTGGAATTAAATCTGGTCTCGATATTTTGGTTGATGGCCAAGTTCCACTAGGGGCTGGACTCTCTTCAAGTGCGGCGCTGGAATGCGCCGTGGCAACCGCGGTGAATGAACTATTTAACTTGAATCTATCTCTGCCCGAGCTGGCCCGAGCAACCCAACGTGCTGAGAATATTTATGTCGGAATGCCATGCGGAATCATGGATCAGTCCGTCTCGTTAATGGCAACAAAGGGCAATGCACTCTTGCTAGATACCCGCGATCTTTCTACCGAACAAATTCCTTTTGATATCGCTCCCCTTGGTTTAGAGCTCTTAGTTATTGATACTCAAGTGCATCATGCTCTTGTAGATGGTGGATATGCCGAACGTCGGGCATCGTGTGAAAAAGCAGTAGCCGATCTTGGTATCACTTCGCTTAGAGATATTAGCGTTTCAGAATTTGTTGCCCGCAAAGCTGAACTTGATGAAAAAACTTATCTTCGTGCCTTTCATGGCGTTACTGAAATGCAGCGGGTATTAGATGCGGTTGCGCTTCTTAAAGCTGGTGACTTTGTTGGCTTTGGTGAAGTAGTAACTGAGGCACATCAATCACTTCGGGATAACTACACCGTTTCATGTCCAGAGTTAGATTTAGCAGCTGATATTGCAAACAAATTTGGCGCACTTGGCGCCCGGATGATTGGTGGCGGCTTTGGCGGAAGTGCAATCGCACTTATAAAGGCCAAAGATGGCGAACTTATTAAATCTGAAATTAAAGATGGATTTATGAAGGCAAAATTTAAGAACCCAAGGTTCTTTTCGGCACTGCCTAGCGCTGGTGCTGCAATATTAAATTAAATCTGGACTATGTCCGTACCCTTAATCGCAACTTGAATTTTTGGTAAGGCAATCTTGGTTGGGCCAGAAATAGCAGTGCCATCTTTTGTAGGATCAAATTGCGCTCCATGACATGGGCAAATAAGTAAATTGCTCTTTGCGTCGTAACCAACTGTGCAACCTTGGTGTGTGCAAATTCTGGAATATGCAAAGACGCCGGCTTTGGTTCTAAAGAGAACACTTGGTGTGCCATCTGCTGCGGCAAATGCCTTAGTTGAACCAATCGGAAAATCGGCCAACTTTGCAATTGCTGTACCAGTCTCTGGAGTTGGAGTTACGGCTCTAAATTTACTGCCAGCAAATACTGCCGCAACCGATGCTGCTGAAATGCCAACTAAACGGAAAACTTCACGGCGGTCGTGAAGGTCAGGCAATAGCGCGGTTACATGACGACCTTTAGTATTTTGGCGAACTAAGAAGAAAAGTGCGAGCCAGAGAATTGCATATGCAGTGTCGCTGCCCAGAAAATATGGCTTAACTGACCAAGTTGCAGATAACCACAACGTCACCGACAGAAGGAAGCCACCGAACGCTGCAAGTTCGAGTGCGATACCGGTAAGTGTTGCAATACCAATTGCAAACTCTGAGAGCATTACGAGCCAACCAAATAAAGTTGCATGCTCGAGCATATGTTTTAGAATAAATGAGATTGGTGAAGTGTCGAGATAACTTGCGATTTGTGCGCCGATGTAATGTGCCGAATTTTTATCTAAGAATCCTGAATCAGTTGCTTTATTCCACCCGCCATAAATAAAAGTAACTCCGAGAAATAGTCGGATGATGCGCGCGGCTACTGGGGTGTTTTGCCAAGATTTAGCGAGGCTGTAATTTGCCAATTAACGAACCTTTCTTCATTGGGGAGAAAGCTCCCTCACTTGGACTCGAACCAAGAACCTGCCGATTAACAGTCGGCTGCTCTGCCAATTGAGCTATGAGGGATTAAATGAACATGCGAACTATATCTGACGCTCGGCGGCTAGCCCAATCAACCTAA
>CAIQHM010000088.1 GCA_903871555.1 uncultured Actinomycetes bacterium
AATTGAAACAACATCCGCCTCAAAAGTTTGTCTAGCGCCCCGACCGAAACCAAGACGACGCCTTTGTAAATCAATATCAATTGCCTCTTTAGAAATTTCTATATGTGCCGGCATGCCTTCAAGAATGGCGCTCAGCGCAGGGCCATGAGATTCACCAGCGGTTAACCAACGAATCACAACGATCTCCTTAAACCTTCAATAATTTAGAGCGATCGGCAAATCGCAGGCTCCTATTGTGGCAGATGTGTACTCACTTGCGCTGGAAATAAGGCTATATAGCACCGAGAAAAGCAACGAAAATAAAGGGGGCAAATGCAATATTGGTATTAAATCTGCGATTTTGCAGAATATAACCAATGGCAAATAAACCGCCTAGAACCCAAGAAAGACTGATGAATTGCAACCATTGGTTGAACGAATCAGACCAAATAATTAGTACCAAGAAGAGCTTTAAATCACCTGCGCCAATCCGATTTCGGAATAGAAGATGTAGCAACAGTAGAAGTAGCACTGCAGGAATTAGATTACGAAAGAAATAGATGCCATGGTTTGGGATATTGAGAACGACTGAGATGGTTGCGAAGATTAATAGATCTTTGTTGCGAATGATGCGAAATTGAATGTCACTCTTTGAAATCAGAAGAGCAAAAACACAATAAAAAGCCAGGGCGCAGATTCGCAACATGCAAAGAAGGTAGTCGAGAAAAAGAGTTGCGAAAACAGCCTGTGGATATCGCTAACCTTCAGAAATATGTAGCAGAAGCTCACGCCTCATCATGGCGAAATCGAAAGAGTTACCGCTGAATAGTTCAATTTGGAAAAGTGCCTGCTCAACTAGTAGTTGGCCTCCAGAGATAACGCGGCCGCCCAATTGTGCATAGCGTGCGGCTAGTGGGGTTGGCCATGGTTTGTATAAACATTCCAATAGGAGACCCCGGGCGTCATGCAATTTTTCGACATATTGATCGTAGGCGCCAACTGGTGTTGTTTGAATAATAAGATCATAAGAAGATAGTGGCGCGTCCATTTCTAGAGCGCGTATTTTTACATTTGGCGCAGCTTGCGACATTGCTGCTACGCGATTAGAGCTCCGCAATAAAACATCTACTGCATCAACTTTCCCATCCAAGGCGCCAGCCGCGGCTCTGGCAGTTCCGCCCGCACCAATAATTGCAATATTCATACCAGGCATAACATCTAACAAATTGTTGAATGCAAGATAATCCGTCGAAGTTACGCGCCAATCTCCGCCCACTTTATACAAGGTATTTCCCGAGTTAATCTGCTTGGCGATATCACTTACGCCTTTGCAACAATCAAGAACAACTTCTTTAAGCGGCATAGTCAATGAGAAACCGTCCCAATTACCGTTGCTGTTCTCGGCAAAGAATTTGGGAAACTGATCCTCGGTTATTTCGATAGCGGTATAGGTAGCCTCAACTCCTAGAATTTCATATGCTTTGCTATGTATTTTTGGGGATAGCGAATGCGAAATCGGCGAACCTAATACTGCTGCATTAATCATTTAAATTTACCTGCCGCCACATTCCTGTTGAACTCAGTATTCCAGTTAGAAAATTCTGCAAAATCTTTTGTGAATCTGGTATCCCCTGGTAGAACTGTAATGAAATATAACCAGTCCCCGCTTGCGGGTTTTAGAGCTGCTGCAATCGCATCTCGGCTTGGGTTAGATATTGGAGTTGGTGGCAACCCAACTCTTTTATAGGTGTTGTAAGGCGAATCTATCTGGGTAGCCTTATTGGAGAGGGTTATTTTTCCGCGAAGATTTGCCGCATACTGCACCGTTGAATTTAGCTGAAGAGCCATACCGATATCAAGGCGATTATAAATAACGCGGGCAACTTTATCGAAATTCTTCGGATCTCCTTCAATCTGCACCATTGAGGCAATTTTCAAAACCTCATAAGGTTTGTATTTCCCAAATCCTGAATTTAAACCTGCAGCAAAATATTCAGCCTTAGCCTTTGCAACCATTGCACTTAAAGCCTTAGCTATGGTTGTGTTTGGCTCAAAGGAATAATGAGCCGGAAAGAGCGAACCCTCTAAAGACTTCGCCGATTCGGGATAAATGGACGCAACCGTGCCGTAACTGGTGTTCGATTTTGAAATATGATCGTTCGCCCGCAGTTCAGCCAGAACATCTGAAACAGTTGAACCCTCCTTAATGACCAGCAGATTATTTAAGCGTTTTGGATCGAGCAATTGCATGATCGCAGTTTGCGCAGGTATATGTAATTGGATCTTATGCGAACCCGGGCTAATTCCCTGCGCTTTAGGATCTTTTGTGAAATCTTCAACAAATTTTGTTGCGCTCTTGATGACACCGCTTTGCTCTAAATTAGCAGCGATAGAACTTCCGAGTTCACCATCAGCAATAACGAAATTGATCTCCGCTCCCGGCTTGTTACTAGGAAAGTCATTCTGGGGTTGTAGCCGCAAAAATCCAATCAAAATAAGAAAACATGCAAGGCTGATCGCTGCAATTCGACGTTGTAAATTCATCGCAGAAAGCGATTCATTGGAACACCTTGTATTCGCTCTTGATTAAGTGCAGAATCCAAAATAGAGGCTGCTGCAGCCGAATCAATTTCACTTTTTGCAGCCTTTGAATTCAACCCAGCTTCACGCAATGTGCGAGCGGCAGATACTGTGGTCATGCGTTCATCAATGAGATATATCGGCAAATCTGAATTCACACTTATCAGCTCTGCGAATGCAATAACACTGGAACTCTTTGCACTCTCACTGCCAGATAGATGAAGCGGGAATCCTAAAGCGATATAAATTGGTTCATATTCTGCCAATAACGCATTTACTTGCGACGCTAAGTTTTCACTGGAGTTAGCTAAAAAGTCTATTGGAGTCGCTAATAAACCTGACAGATCTGAGATTGCTACACCAATTCGAGCATCACCGAAATCAAATGCGATCCGTCTCCCCGAAATCATTTATTTACCCGCAGTTTGGCCTATTGATTTACTCATCGCCTGCAGCGCATTTGCTATCTCTGCGTGGTTGGATCCGCCACCCTGAGCGAAATCATCTTTACCGCCACCGCCACCGCCAAGAATTTCAGATCCCAATTTCACAAGTGTTCCCGCTTTGACTCCAGCTTTAACGGCGTTAGGCGCTACAGCTACAACTAAGGTTGAACGTTCATCGCCCTTAGAGGCAAGAAGAACAATGCCATCGCTCAAACGGTTGCGAAGATCTAGCGCAATTACTCGCAAATCATCCCCCGAAATTCCTGATTCAAGTTCTGCCGATAGAACTTCAAACCCAGAAATCCTCTCTGCGCTCTTCACTAAACCGGTCGCTGCCGCCAATATCTGTGCAATTTTAAAAGTTGCTAACTCTTTTTCAACGCTCTTCAACTTCTCGATTAAATCAGAAACACGTTCTGGTAGCTCTTCCGTTCTGGCGCCCTTAATTATCTGAGTTAATGAGTTCAGCAATAAGTGCTCTCGAACCAAGAAACCATAAGCATCGCGTCCAACAAGCGCTTCTACGCGGCGAACTCCTGCGCCAATTGAAGATTCAGACAATAGTTTTACAACACCTAATTCGCCAGAAGATTTAACGTGAGTACCTCCGCAAAGTTCGTGCGCCCAATCCCCAACGCTTACAACGCGGACCTGATCACCATACTTCTCACCAAAAAGTGCCATAGCACCCATTGCTTTAGCTTCTGGTTGCGTCATCACTTGCGCACTAACGGCTAAATTCTCGAGGAGCAAATTATTAACGCGACCTTCAACTTCTTCTAGAACACTTGCAGGTACCGCACCAGTGGAAGGAAAATCGAATCTGAATCGTCCAGGAGAATTTTCCGAACCTGCTTGTGTTGCAGTTTCACCAAGAATTTCACGGAAAGCTTTATGAACCATATGCGTCGCTGTATGAGCGCGCGAAATTGCTAAGCGACGTTCTATATCAATTGTTGCCAGCGCACTATTCTTAAGATCAACAGAACCTGAAACGACCTGTCCGCGGTGAATATAAAGTCCAGGAACTGGTGTTTGCACATCATCAATCTCGACTACTGCTCCATTTGCAAGAGTTATCAACCCACCATCCGGAAGTTGACCGCCTCCTTGTGCATAGAAAGGAGTTCGATCCAAAATAATTTCAACATCGGTGTTTACATCTGCTTCATTAACCGACTTTCCATCAACCATAATTGCTGAAATTTTTGCTTCGCTAGCCATTTCGCTATAACCAGTGAATTTAGTCGCACCAGTTGCATCCAAAATTTTGCGATATTCGCTGACATCCGTATGTCCTGTTTTCTTCGAGCGCGCATCTGCCTTCGCCCGTTCCTTCTGATCCTTCATTAACTTGCGGAAACCATCTTCATCAACTGATAGCCCCTGCTCTTTCGCCATCTCTAGCGTTAAATCAAAGGGAAAACCATAAGTATCATGGAGTTTGAAAACAGTATCGCCATCCAACTTACTTGACTTGGCTCTCTTCACTCCTGATGCAGCAACATCGAAAATCTGAGTTCCACTCTTAAGCGTGGTGAGAAATGATTCCTCCTCATTTACCGTGACCGCAGTAATTCGATCTTGATTTTCAATAAGCTCTGGATATTGCGGGCCCATAGCCCCAATAGCCGCGGCAACTAGTTCGCGTGAAGTTGGATCACCAGCGCCGAGAATTCGCATATTTCTAATTGTGCGACGCATCATGCGACGAAGAACATAGCCACGGCCTTCATTTCCAGGCAATACACCATCTCCGATTAACATCATCGAAGTTCGTGCGTGATCAGCAATTACTCGAAGGGCCACATCACTTTTCTCATTGGCGCCATATTTAACTCCAGTTAACTCTGAAGCCACGTTAAGAATTTGCATTGTGGTATCGATTTCGTAAATATTCTCAACACCTTGCAGTAAGGCGGCCATTCGCTCTAACCCTAAGCCGGTATCAATACTCTTCGCAGGTAGTTCACCAAGTATTGGAAAATCATCTTTACCTGAACCAGGCCCGCGCATGTTCTGCATAAAAACTAAGTTCCATACTTCTAAATAACGGTCTTCATCTGCGATCGGTCCACCATCGCGTCCGTATTCTGGACCACGATCATAATAAATTTCCGAACACGGTCCGCAAGGTCCAGGTACGCCCATAGACCAAAAATTATCTTCCATGCCTCGGCGTTGAATTCGCTCTTTAGGTATACCAATCTTCTTATGCCAGATATCTGCAGCTTCATCATCATTCTGAAAAACCGTTACCCAAAGTTTCTCTTCTGGAAATCCATAACCGCCATCTGCAACAGGTTTTGTTAAAAGTTCCCAGGCAAGTGCAATTGCGCCCTCTTTGAAATAATCACCAAAGGAAAAATTGCCGCACATTTGAAAAAATGAGGCATGTCTTGTGGTCTTTCCAACTTCATCAATATCTAAAGTTCTTACACATTTTTGAACAGATGTTGCCCGCTTGTAAGGCGGAGTAATTTCACCGAGGAAGAAGGGTTTGAATGGAACCATGCCTGCATTTACTAGAAGCAAGTTTGGATCGTCAGCGATCAATGATGCTGATGGAACAACTGTATGTTTTAGGCCCTGACTATTTCCAGTTTCGAAGAAATTTAGCCAACGCGTTCTGATCTCTGCAGAATTCACGCTCCTACTCGAACTCCTCGTCGGAGAGAGTGCTCTTACTCTTCTTCTTCGTATCCTTCTTAGAAACCTTTTCTTTCTTCGCCTTCTTCTCGTCAGAGCTTTTCTTAAACTTAGAAACCGCAAGAAGAGCGCCCGCTGCATTCATGGCAAATTTATTCTTATCCAAGAAACCTTCGGTCGAATCTGAAATTTTTGTTGTTAAACCCTCTACCGTTTGCGTAACCTTATTAATGCTCTGCAGAGGTCCATTGATTAATTCAACAGTTAAAGTCACTTCTTCCAGGAGCGGTGTTACTTCCGCTGTTAAATCTGTAATCGCGCTTCCGGCTTGATCGACTAGGCGACCAACTCGAACAACCGCATACGCAAGTGCAATAGCAATCACCAAGAGCGATATCGCTGCGATTATTGTTGCAATTCCACCTGGACCCATAGTTCTAGCCTACCCGATTGGTTCGTTAAGAAGCCTCAAATACTGGGATTGGAAGATCAGGGCGTTCGTGCTTTTGGTGAGCAACTACGGCCGCTAAATGATAATTCCAGATGGCATCGAGATTGGCTTGAATTGCATATGGACGTCCATCTACTAGTGGGCCCTTTTCGCCATTCATAACGGAAATTACATCATCGCCGGAAATAGTTTTATGCGTCTCAAGAGCATGCGCAAGCGCCAAGACTTTGAACTTATTTTCTTGCAATATTTCTTCAGCTCTTGTTAGAAGTGACGCTAGATTATTTTCAATCCGATCTCCAAGGGCCATTCTTAGATCCTTAGTACCATCATCTTTTCCGCGATTGCCGCCCGGTGCACCAACTTCATTTCTACGGTTGGAGGCATGCGAGGAGATAGTTGAACCCATCCCCCAATGACCTTCCATAAAACTTGCAATAGTTGTTGC
>CAIQHM010000089.1 GCA_903871555.1 uncultured Actinomycetes bacterium
CCGGCTGAAAGATTTGCAAATGCTGTTACAGCAAAAATACCTATATTAGAAAAAAGCCCAACAAGCATGACCAATGACACTTGCCCGGCAGCAATTTCGTAACGCTTTTCATTTATTTCTCTTACGTCCAATTTTCTTCCTTTCGGTAGAGGTAGAATTAATGGGAAAGTATTCCAGCGATAACTGGAAATTCCGTGAAGACTCGGATTAGCAAAGTAAATACATGATGAATTTCAAGCACGAGTCCCTCAGAACCCACTTAGTAAGTCCCGAGATCTTAATTGGTAAGAATTAAACCCGTCCCGCCCCGACCATTTTTTCCAGCATTGGTTTTACTCGATTGAGAGTGCCCACTGGTGACACATTTGACGCTACATATGCAACATATCCCCCTAAAGCTACCCAAGGATAGAAAAGAGAGATACTCACCAGTATTAAGCCAAACAGTGCGGTGAAACCTAAAAAGATTGGAGTTGCTTTACGCATAACCTCTTCAGGAATTGGAAGAAGCTCATTGAAAGAGGGCTTAAATTTAAATTTAACAAAAGCCAAAAGGATCATTGTTGTCCAGTAATTGCCAAATAAACAGACACCAAAATAGAAAATAGCCCATTTGCGATTAGGTGTATTTAAATTATGTGCAAGTAGTGCAACGCCAAAGGGCATTAAAGCTACCCAAGCCATCGCTAAACCGTGTTGCCAAACAATCCAGGCAGTGGTGCCTTCAACATACTGACTACCTGCGTGATATTGATACCAGGTGGAAAACAAGACCACAAAGCCCAATAAATAGGATAAGAAAGTTGGCCAGTTTCCCGTGATTGCTGTATTCATATTTTCGCTTTTACTGATCTCTGGTACTAACTCAACAACATTGAGGCCCAATAACGTAATTGCAATGGAAAAGACTCCGTCGCTAAGCGAGTCAATAAACTTGTGACTTATATGCCGGAACTGCTTGTCCATGTGGGTCTCCGTTTCCACCTAAATTTGGTTGAAAAGTAACTGAAAATCTGTGGGTGGTCTAAAGACTCGCCCAAATCCACCTGAAATCTGTTCAAAATCTAGTAAATTTCAGACCACATCTCTACTATGGGAGATAGTTCAAGATCGGTTACATCTATATGTGGACCATGTGAGTACATAACCCCTATTGGGGTTCGAGTCCCTCACAACCCACTTAGTAAGTGAATCCGAGAAATAGATCCAAACCTTGGAAGTAGTTCGCGCTTATAAACCTATGTCAGATGCGAAGCTAGATAACCTCAAGATACGCAGGAATCACGATTTCGTTGTACTGCAAGAAGCCAGGTTTAAATGGTGGATCAAAACGACAGATTCGGATTTCTTCAGAGAGCGCGATGTTGGCTTTAGAAGCGCTTGCTCGAAGATCTTTAACCATTTTCCGTGAAAGTTCTTCTGATGCTCTTCCACGGAATGATTTGGCAACACAAGTTTCGGTATCTAATTCGCGTAATTTGACCTGTGAATCGTTGGGATGTGGCAAGTGGCCGAAGGTGCTACCAGATGGCATTACAAAAGATACGTACCATCCGGCGGATTCAGAACTATCCTCTTTTTGTGCAGTTATTACCGGGGCAGTCATCGCGATTTTTTCTGACGACTTATTTCCCTTTGAAATGTAATTAAATAATGAGGAGAAAGCGCTACTTGTTGCAGTTGAATACTGGGCAGAAATTTTTACTTCTGCGATGACGCAAGGAAGATATTCGCGAAGCTCAAAATCCTCATAAGTTCGTAGCACTTTATATTCTTGCCGTTTAGTCATAAATCGAGCCTACTCTTATATTGTGCTGGTTTACTCAAAATGAAATGCAAGAAAGATTGAAACCACAGGTTTTAGTGCAGAATATTTACGGCCCGAGCCACAACTAAACCAACAACTACAAGTGATGTTGTTGATTGCAAGAGCATTAGCAGCTTTGCCCATCTGGTTAGAGGCAGAACATCTGTCGGACTAAATGCACTGGCATTTGTGAATGACATATAGAGATAATCAAAAAACTTTGGATGCCAATCACTTGGGGCATATTCGGAATCAGACATTTGTTGGAACATGAAATCAGGCCACTCTTTTTTAGCCTCGGCACGTGCGCCTGGTCCCCCGCGATCTAAATCCCAGAACCAAAGACTAAATATGACAATGTTTGTAAGCCAGATTGAACCACCTGAAGCTAGTAGCTGCGTTGCGGTACCGATGCCACCGGAAATTAACTCTGAAACTAATTTAACTGCCGATGCAGTGTTTGAAATGGTCATAACTGTTGTGAGCGCAAAGCCAATAAAACGAGTTGGTGGATGATGTTTCTTAATTCGGTTAGGACTAACGGCATAAAGGGCAATCAGAATTAAAACTTCAAGTGCGCAGATCCAACCTTGAAAACTTAGTGACAAACTGCGTGGCAAGGAGAACTGCAACGCGATGACAACTGCGACTACGACCGAAACTGGAAAGCGGTGTTCGCCTTCGTGGGGTTTGCGCCAGTGGGGTTGTTGTAGGTTCATGGAATAAGGGTATGGCAGACTCTCGCCTATGCATGAGTTCACACCGGAAGTTGAGGCACTTGCTAAAGAAGTTTTGGCATATAGCCTCGAGCGTTTGAAGAGTGATCCACCTCTGGATGGACCAAGAACTGCAGAAGATTTATTTAATGAAGTCGGAAATACGATTACTACTAAAGGTCTTGGTGGGCAGAAAGCACTTGAAGTTTTTACTGAAGTGTTGGCGAAGGCTTGTATATCAACCGATCATCCACGGAACTTAGCTTTCATACCTTCAGCACCAAGTGAGTTTGCAAACCTCTTTGATTTAGTTGTTGGGGCAAGTGCTTTGTATGGCGGATCTTGGCAGGAAGGTGCGGGCGCAGTCTTTGCCGAGAACCAAGCGCTACGTTGGTTATCCGACATGGCTGGTCTACCGAAATCTGCTGGTGGTGTCTTTGTTCAAGGTGGAACCATTGGAAATCTTTCAGCACTTGTAGTTGCTCGTGCAGAGGCTCGAAAGAAGTTTCCAAATGTAAAGAGATTTGCCGTTGCCTGCAGTGCAGAGGCACATTCTTCAATTGCAGGTGCTGCCAATGTTATGGATGTTGATGTATTAAAAATTGCTACTGATGCGGATGGAAAGTTACAAGGTGGCGCAGTTGGGGCTGCGATTGATGAATTGCAAGCCAGTGGCGAAGTGCGCGTTTTTGCAGTTGTTGCAACATCTGGAACAACTAATTTAGGAATCATTGATAATTTAGAGAGCGTCGGAAAAGCTGCACATGATCGTGGAATTTGGTTCCATGTTGATGGTGCATATGGTCTGGCTGCGCTTTGTGCACCGTCGGTGCGTCCACTATTTAATGGTGTCGAAGCTGCCGATTCATTTATTGTTGATCCACATAAATGGTTATTTGCACCTTTCGATGCCTGCGCGCTTGTCTATCGAAATCCAAAATTAGCGAAGGATGTGCACACCCAACATGCTTCATATCTAGAAACTCTGCAGGATGAGTCATGGAATCCATCCGATTACGCAATTCATTTAACTCGCAGAGTTCGTGGTCTGCCATTCTGGTTCTCTCTTGCCGCACATGGTGTTGATGCATATTCCGAAGCCGTCGAACACTCTTTGACCGTGGCAAAGCAGGCGGCAGAATTAGTTAGAAAACATCCTAATTTAGAACTTCTGCGCGAACCTGAACTTTCTATAGTCGCCTTTACTCGCAAGGGCTGGGTTAAAGCCGATTACCAAAAGTGGAGCGATAAGTTATTGGCCGATCAAATCGGCTTTATTCCGCCATCATCACATGATGGGCAACCAATATTGCGCTTTGCGATTGTGAATCCTTGGACAAAAGTTTCAGATATCGAAACTATTTTACAGACGCTTTAAGTTAACGATCTAATAAATTCTGAGTTGGATTGTAGGTAGAACCATTTCTGCGTTTTGCGATTGCTGAAAGCGCTTCTAGAACAACACGATTAGCAAGAATCGCAGTGATATCTGCGCTATCAAATGGCGGGGCCACTTCTACAATATCGATTCCAACAATTGGTAGTTCCAAACAAATTCTGCGAACTGCTTCGAGTAATTCACGACTTGTCATTCCACCTGGTTCTGGCGTGCCGGTTCCTGGCGCCATACCTGGATCAACAACGTCAATATCTACCGATAGAAATACGCCATCGCATTCATTTGTGAGTGTTGCAAATGATTCATCTAGAACTGCTTTTAATCCGCGGTGGTGAATTTCAGTCATCTCGTATGAGCGCATTCCTTGATCGCGCATCCAATTAAGTGTCTTATCTTCTGGCCAATAACCGCGAAGTCCAAGTTGTAGGAAACGATCGCCGCGAACATAACCATTATTAATTAGATTACGCATCGGTGTTCCGTGACCGACTAGAGCGCCAAATTGATCCTCGCCAGTATCAGCATGCGCATCGAAGTGAATCATTGAGATTTTGCCTTTACCGCGGTGCATCGCAATACCAGCAACATCTGCTGAAGCAATTGAGTGATCGCCGCCGAGAACAACTGGAATTATTCCGGCGCGTGAAATCTTTTCAGTAGCAACTTTTAAAACTTCTAGTGACTTAACTAAATCCCCGCCTGGCATTAGTAAATCACCGGCATCAAATACTTTTAGATCTTTTAGACCATCAGTGCGAAGTGCAAGATGTGGCCGAGATCCATCGTGTGGCAAGTAATCGCCACCACGTATTGCTTGTGGTCCAAACTTTGCACCTGAACGATGTGATGTTCCAGAATCGATTGGGGCGCCGACGATAATTACATCGGCGCCTTTGTAAGTCGATGGATCATCCAGATCACATGCCGGGATTCCTAAGAAGGTAAAGGCTGGCCCATACATGTTTCCGTGATTGGTCATATCGCAAAGGATACGCGCAAATTACGAAATAGATTCCTTTTCGTTCTTCGAAATCTTGAGCCATGAAATAAAGCCCCAAATTACGAATGGCAGATAGATCGCATACAAGGTTCCAGTTGGGTAATACCCATTCTTAAATGCGAATGGAACACCGACTGCGTCAACCGCTACCCAGACCAACCAGAATTCAACATAGCCGCGGCTCATGCCATAAGTTGCGAGCGCAGTACCAGTGAAAATCCAGGTATCAACGGTCAGCCATGATCCTGATTCGCCAAGAGCTTTAAATATTTGGAAAGCAACAAGGTAGAAAATAATTATCGCTGGAATTAAATATTGCTTCTCTTTCGTTGTTGTCCAACGTGGCGTAACAGGTGGTTTGTGTCCCCCACCTGCGCGTTGATGTTTTGACCAACTAATCCAGCCGTAAACACTTACGATGATTAGTAATAGATTTCTGCTTGCTTGGCCGTAGAAATTCTTAGCTTGATCATCTGCACCAAATGAAAATACCGCCCCAAGAAATACTGTGAAAAGTAAACCGTCACCAATAATTCCGACTGGCCAGGCAATTACTTTTCGCTTTAAACCTAGGACCGCACTTGATAGGCCGAGAATTCCACCTATGACTTCGCGCCAAGCAATTGATTTACTACCGAAGTGAATCTGCGCTTCAAATAACCATTTTAAAATGGACATGACTTATCTCCTTGCGTTCCTTTATCCAGACTGTAACTGTCGGTTTTGGAATTTCACCAAATCGGCCGATTGAGATTTTCAATCAGTTCGCGGACTCTCACCGCCGGTTCGGAATTACACCGACCCCCGGAACACCTACGAATTCTTACACACGTATTTAGAAACGTCTTCCTAAATATCTTTCTTTTTGCGCTTTCTAAAATTTCTTGGATCTACCTTTTTCGCAGATTCTTGCGCCTTTGTAAGCAGGGATTTAGCCCAAGTAAATTCCAGGGCCAAGATAAATAAGCCTGCGATTACTGGTGGCAGAGTAAATGGGCCAGGCAGAATTACAAGAACTCCACCAAATGCAATGAGCGTGAAACCGATAACCGAGACGATCGTTTTTCGTAGCGCGCTCGGCAATTGACGCCAAATCTTCCGGTATTCCACGTTTTAATCCTAACGGTTGAGTCGTTAAGATTGCGACGTGGAAATCCAGAAGATACTTCTTTATTACGGCTTCACGCCGATTGCAGATCCCGAAGCTGTTCGCCTATGGCAACAAGCTCTCTGTGAATCCTTGGATATCAAGGGGCGCATTCTGGTTTCAAAGCATGGAATCAACGGAACTGTTGGCGGCGATATGTCAGCCCTTAAGAAGTATGTGAAGACAACTAAGAAATATCCTGGATTTAAGAAGATTGATTTCAAGTGGTCTGGTGGAACTGGAAATGATTTCCCAAGACTTAATGTGCGAGTGAAAAATGAACTTGTAGCATTTGGAAGTCCGGCAGAAATTGATGTTGACGAACGCGGTGTTGTAAATGGCGGCAAACATTTAAAGCCATACGAAGTCGATAAATTAGTTGAAGAACGTGGTGAGGAAGTTGTCTTCTTTGATGGCCGCAATGCCTTTGAAGCCAAGATCGGCAAATTTAAGAATGCGATAGTTCCTGATGTTGAGACTAGCCGCGACTTTATTAAAGAGATTGAAAGTGGAAAGTACGATCACATTAAAGATAAACCAATCGTCACATATTGCACTGGTGGCATCCGCTGTGAAATCTTATCTGCGGTAATGGTCAAACGTGGATTTAAAGAGGTCTACCAAATCGAAGGCGGCATTGTTCGCTACGGAAATAAATTCGGCGACGATTCACTCTGGGAAGGCTCGCTCTTCACCTTTGATGCCCGAATGGCAATAGATTTTTCAACAAAGACTAAGGTAATTGGCGAATGCGAACGTTGTAGCGCGAAGACAAATACCTTCTTTAACTGCGCTACAGCAAGTTGCCACGAATTAATTCTTCTCTGCGAGCCTTGTTCCAAATTAGATTCGAATTTAAGTTGCGTGCATAGCGGCACCAATAAGCGCGATGCCGAAATGGTTGGCTAAGAAAGCGTGTCAGATCTGCGCGTTTGCGTAATTGGAACTGGTGCAATGGGCACCGATCACATCGTTCGAATTAATACCCGGATGTCTGGCGCAGTAGTCACTGCAATTGTTGAGCCCGATGCCAATCGCGCTGCAGCAGCTTTAGTACATGCTCCAGAAGCAAAACAATTTCCAAACATTTCTGATGCGATAGCAAGTGGGCTGATTGATGCAGCACTGGTTGCAACACCAGGCGCCTTTCATGAAGAAGTTTTGCTGCCGATTATTGCCGCAGGAATTCCAGTTTTGTGCGAAAAACCTATGACTCCAGATGTTGCATCCGCACTACGTGTTGTCGCTGCCGAAGCAGCCGGTGGCAAGAAGATTATCCAAGTTGGCTTTATGCGCCGCTTTGATGAAGGTTATATTGAATTGCAGAAGCAGATTTCGGGCGCCCACCTTGGCGAATTACTTGCCTTGCACTGTGCCCACCGAAATCCATCTGTGCCGGAGTGGTATGGCAACGATATGTTGATCGCAGATTCCGTTTCACATGAAATAGATATCGTACGTTTCTTGACTGGTTCACCAATTGTTAGCGCAGAAGTTAAACAATTAAAACGCAATAAGTTGGCACCAGAACGTTTGAATGAACCAATCTTGGTCTTACTTGAAACCGAGTCTGGCGTGATCGCTACCGTCGAGATGAATGTGTCAGTGCAATTTGGCTATCAAGTAATTACAGAAGCAGTTTTCCAGAAAGGCGTCAGCGAAATTGGACGGTCCAATGGAATGACAACTTGGGAAGCTGGACGTTCAAGTACTGCAGAACATGTTTCATATTTAACTCGCTTTGCTCGGGCATACGATGATGAAATTCAATCCTGGATCAACGCCGCAAGAATTGGACAACTCGGCGGTCCAAATGCATGGGACGGATATATGTCTGTAGCGGTTGTTGAAGCCGGATTGAAATCACTTCACAGTGGCGCAAAAGAAAATGCAACTTACGCCGCAAAACCTGCTTTCTATAACTAGTATTTAACCCTGAATACAACAGGGGGAAGTATGAGCAAGAAGAATTTACGTATTGGTGTTATCGGTGCTGGCCGCATTGGCATCGTTCACTCTGGAAGTGTCAGTGACACACCAGGCGCAGAAATTGCAGTCATCGTGGATGCGATCGAAGAGAGCGCCGCAAAACTAGCAGCGCAATACGGAGCCAAGCACACTACAAATGTTGATGACATTTTTTCCAAAGGCGATGTTGATGCAATCATCGTTGGGTCACCTACCCCTACCCATGTTGATCTAATTAGCCGAGCAATTGATGCCGGAATCCACGTCTTATGCGAGAAGCCGGTAGATCTTGATATCAACCGTGCAAATTCAATTAAAGAAAAGGTTGCGAACGCCAAAACCAATGTTTCTATAGGTTTTAATCGCAGATACGATCCAAACTTCGCCGCAGTTTATGCTCGCGTAAAAGCTGGTGAACTTGGAAACCTCGAGCAATTAATTCTGACAAGTCGCGATCCTGCACCACCACCACAGGCCTATGTTGCTGTTTCTGGTGGAATATTCCGCGACCAAGTAATTCATGATTTCGATATTGCTAGATATTTTGTTGGAGACATCGTCGAAGTAAGTACCTTCGCAACAAATGCTTTCAGCTCTGAAATTAAAGCTGAAGGCGATTTCGATACTGCGCTAACAAATATGCGAAGTGCCGATGGCAAATTGGTTTCAATCGTCAGCTCCCGTCACGCAGCCTATGGATACGACCAGCGGTTAGAAGCATTTGGTGAAAAGGGAATGTTGCAGGTTTCAAATATGGCCCCAACAACTGTGCGAAGTTTCAAAGCAGATCACAGTGAACAGCGCGATCCTTATCTTGATTTCTTCCTAGAACGATATGCCGCCTCATACCGCAAAGAACTTGCGCTATTCATCGAGAGCATCGAGACTGGAAAACAACTCAACCCGACTTATGAAGATGGCTGCAAAGCGTTAATTCTTGCTGACGCTGCTACCGAATCTGCCAAGACGGGTCGTGTTGTAAAGCTTTAGAAGCCTTCTGCCTCTAATTCTGCAAGGACTGCGCGGAGATATTCCACGCTAGCTTTTGCATCTGCAAATGGTCCGGCGCCAACAGCTGGTTCAGCGCTTAAAGCATTGTCTTGTTCAAGAACGAACCAACCCTCATAGCCAGCTTTGATTAGGTTGCGCACTATCTCTTTAATATTTGCATCACCTTTGCCAAGTGGCGTATATAGCCCTGCAAGCATTCCATCGTAATAAGTAACTTCATGGCTGCGAACTTTTTCTGCCATTTCACTATTTACATCCTTCAAATGTGAATGTGCAACGCGGTCGGCATGTTCCTTAGAAAATGCAACGATATCTGTTCCACCAATCATCATGTGGCCAGTGTCTAAGCAGAACGGAATTGTTGAACCTTTAATTACTCGGTTTACATGATCTGCGGTTTCAACCATCGTTCCAACATGAGGATGCAGCACTGACTTCACGCCAATCTTTGCTGCCTCTGCTTGAATTCGATTTAAATTATTGAACAAGATATCCCATTCGGCATCAGTAAGAATAGGAAGTTTTTCGTCATAGCCAACAATTCCGGAATTCGCCGCAAGAACTAATGTCTTAGCGCCGGCAGCAATATAACCTTCGAGTTCCTTCGCAACTCCAGGAATTGGATCATGATCAGCGCGGTGCAAAATTACTGGAACAAATCCACCAACTGCGGTCATTCCATGCTCTTTTAGAATTGAAGCCTTAAGCGCTGGCTCCATTGGCAAGAAACCTTCTGGTCCAAATTCAGTTGCACTAAATCCAAGTTCGGCCATCTCCTTTAGAACTCGTGCTGGTGACATTTGATGTCCCCACCCTGGAACTTCACATACACCCCATGAAATTGGTGCTGCAGCGATCTTTGCGTTCTTTGCGCTCATTTAGTGCTCCTGTCATTTTTATTTTTTAGATTTGCTATTGCTTGTGGTTTACCGCCAGTTAAGAAATCACGCACACCTTGTGCTGCAAGTACATA
>CAIQHM010000090.1 GCA_903871555.1 uncultured Actinomycetes bacterium
CAAGTAATGCAATCTAATTGCCTATGAAATTCACCTCTCGCGCTGTATTTACAGGGCTCATTACGGGAGCATTGCTTGCGACACTGCTGACATCGTTTGCAAGCGCTGCACTGGATGATGGATATCCGGCGGGGGATGCGGCGCCTGGGCGAACATGTGGTGATGATGCTGTTGGGCGCAAGACAGTTAGTTCTTATAGTGGCAAAGCGCTTTCCTGCATTCTTGTAAATGGTGTTGCGCGATGGTGGATTGATGGCGATCCGCTTCCTGCAGTTGAAGTTGCGGCACCTGCTTCTTCTGCTGCACCTGCTGCATCTGGTGGACCAAAGCCGGCGGCACCTGTTGTTGCGGCTGATGCATTTATGTGGAACAAGGGTGTGAAAGTTTCGAAGGGAAGTAAATTCATAACTATTGCGGGGGATCGACCTGCGCAGGTTTTGATACCTGGAAGTTTGAAAGCAAAAGTTGCAGCGCCGTTGATTGTTGCGTTGCATGGTTTTACAGCAAGCACAAGTGATTTGATGTCGCTTATGAATTTATCGGCCGAGGCAATTAAGCGCGGTGTGGTGTTGGCGGTGCCATCTGGGACACGCAATAATGATGGTTTAACTTTTTGGAATGCGACGGGGTCTTGTTGTGATTTCGCTGGCAGCGGGGTTGATGATTCGAAATATTTGATGGATCTTGTGAAGCAGGTAAGTAGCAAAGTTTCTATTGATCAAAAGCGGATTTATTTCGTGGGGCATTCCAATGGTGGATTTATGTCATATACGGTGGCTTGTGCTAATTCGGATAAAGTTGCGGCGATTGTTAACTTAGAAGGATCGACATTTAGTAATCCTGCAATGTGTAAAGCAAATCATCCGGTAAGTATTTTGCAGATAAATGGCACAGCAGATGAATTGATTCATATTGCTGGTGGCAACGTCTTTGATGATCCAAAGCAGCCTTATCCAAGTGTTTCTGATGAGACTAGCTTTTGGGCGGGAGTGAATGGATGCACAAGCAAAGTTTCTGCGATTGGCAACGGCACAAAATTTAATTATGAATCTGTAATTGCCGGATCTGAAACAACAAAGAGCGCATATAAGTGCCCAAAGGGTGTGGCGGTCGAGATGTGGACGATTGCTGATGGGCACCATGTGCCAAAGTTGAATAGTGCATTTGCGGTGGCAGTCTTAGATTTCTTGCTAGCGCATAAGAAGTAGGGGCGCCTTTAGCGCGGGTGGGCCTCAAACCAATCGCGAGCCATTGCAAGGATTTGTGGTTCAGTCATTGCATCAAGATTGGTATCGATTGCATCGACAACTTTCTTGGCCAGGTTTGCATGTTTGCGTTCTAGATATTGAATGAAGTGCAACATTGAACTCGCTTTGCCGTGACCGTGGCCGATGATCAAAATTTCTGAAGCGCCAGATACTGCGCTAACAATCTCTTCAAAATAAGCCGGGACACCAGGGCCATCGCCGCGACCATGATGAGATGGATCGCTGCGGAAGTGATGAGGATTTAAACCAGGGGGAGCATAAATTTTCTCTGGGATTGTGCCCCTTGTAATTCCTGTTGCCCAGACGCGACTTTCATGTTGAGTCATCGTTAGGACTACGAATTTTTCGGAGATGTCAGGCATTTTGTGCTCCTCTATTTCTGCGAGCTAATTTGAATCTGTAATGACACCATAGACCTTCGAGTGAATTGTTCTAAGAGGATTGAGCAGAGCCAGCACTTATGAAATGCGAAGAGCCCTACAGATTGCTCTGTAAGGCTCTTGCTGTAGCTCGGATTGCTTTGCACCTCTATGACTAAGTTGCAAAACTATAACATCCAGACTAGCTCTTCCCTGACTAAGTGCATAAACCCTAACAGTATTTTCATGAGTTTCATTATCAACATCTAAATTTAACTCACAAAATATTTCTTAATAAATTTTACGGAATGTAATCAGAGCTAACTTTCGCATGCGTGTGGCTGTAGCTCAGTGGATAGAGCTCTTCTCTGACTAAGAAGGAGGTCGTGGGTTCGAATCCCACCAGTCATACGCACATCAAATGGCTCCCGGGTTAGTCGCCGGGGGCCATTTTTCTTAATTAACGTATTAAGAATTTTGCTGCATCGACCACATTTTCCAGATGTGTGTGCGAACTGTGCGTGGTTGGCTCATGATTTTTGGAGTGTCAGAGGCGAGGTCTAGGTTGAGTTCATCGAGAGGGGCAGACAAATGTTTGAGTTTCTATTTGTTGCAGCGCTGGTCTATTTGTATTTGGAGCGCAGGTCACGCAAGCGGCGCGAACGAGCTTTGACCTTGGACAGCAATGGTCAGAAGATCCGCGGGCTAGATGCCGAACTCAAAGCGATTATTGAAGATGATGGCGACAAGACTGGAATTGCCTTTGAAATCAAGCAATATTTATTGGCAGTGATAAAAGATGACAAGAGCGATTTGGAGAAGTTCTCTGACGAGCGTTTAGAACAGGCGCAACGAATCTTGGATCGCGCGGGGCCAAATGCAATGTATTGGATGACAGATATTGCAGCGCAATTAGCCTTTCTAGCTGCCGCGCAGATAAATGGAATCCCAACAAATATTGATGCAAAGGTCGGCGAACGGGCCACGCCTGAGGCAATAGTTAACGCTGTGGTGAAGGGCTAAATAAGTTTGTTCTAACAAGTGTTCGAGTTATTGGCCACTTGGATTGGCTATTAAAGGCTGTCTACTCTCGGTAATCTTTCTCTATGCCAGGCTCCAAGAGGTTAAGTCTCGGTTTGGTAATTGTCTTACTTATTTCTGGGCTAAATCTGGCACCAGCAAACGCTGCTGAAAAGATAACTCTTGTGATGGCAGATGATCACAACCTTGGTTATATGCGAACTCTTTTTAAGCATTGGATTGATGCTGATAAAGATGGCTGCAATACCAGATATGAAGTTTTGATTGCCGAGGCAATAATCAAACCAATCATTGGTAAAGGTTGCTATTTATCAGGTGGCAAGTGGCGCAGTCCGTATGATGCAAAAGTTTTTACAAACCCAACTGGTTTAGATATCGATCATATGGTTCCGTTGGCCGAGGCTTGGCGATCAGGCGCATGGGCCTGGACCGCGGCGCAGCGAATGGCTTACGCAAATGATTTAGCTGATCCGCGAACTTTGGTTGCGGTAACAGCAAGTTTGAATCGTTCGAAGGGCGATAAGGATGTGGCCCAATGGTTGCCACCAAAAGCGCAGTGCACATATATTTCGAATTGGATTGCGGTGA
>CAIQHM010000091.1 GCA_903871555.1 uncultured Actinomycetes bacterium
CAAATAGAACAAGCGCACCAACTTCATCTGCGATTGCACGAACTTCTTTGATTGGATGGAAGAACAAGTTAAGGCTGCCGCCGATAGTGATTAGCTTTGGTTTTACTTCGTGGGCTAATTTGCGAAGTGCATCAACATCAACGGTATAACCATCTTCATTTACTGGTGCAGAGACTGTTTTTAAACCGTAAAGTCCAGCGGCACCTTGTGCATGGTGAGTAACGTGACCACCGATAGTTGCCGGCGGAGCAATGATTGTGTCGCCTGGTTTGCAGGTCGCCATAAATGCATACAAGTTTGCAAGGGCGCCAGAGCCAACTCGGAATTCAGAGAATTCGGCACCAAAAACATCGCAAGCAAGTGCTGATGTGATCACTTCAATTTTTTCAATTGCATCAAGGCCAACTTCATATTTATCGCCAGGATGCCCAAGTGATGCACGAGAACCCATGCCGGATGAGAGAAGTGCTTCAGCGCGTGGATTTAAAATATTTGTTGCGGGATTTAAATTTATTGAATCAACGTCATGAATTCGGTGGCTCTCTTTTGCAAGCGCTTCGATTTCATTTTGGATTCCATTTGGATCAAGAGTTCTATATTTTGTTAAAACGCTCTGCACAACTTCTTGGCTTTGAGGTGCAAGCCAGGTGCGATCAGCAGGCACAGCGATCAGCTTCTGCGATACCTTCGAGTGCTTCTTCAATATGTTGGCCACAACCAGACCAGGTTGGCTTCTTGCAAACTTCACAAATTACTTTTGAACACATTTTGCGCTCCATTCCAGAATTAATCTACATCGTTTCACCTGGGTGGGCCCCGTCGGGATCGAACCGACGACCCACGGATTAAAAGTCCGTTGCTCTACCGACTGAGCTAGAGGCCCTGGCTGCCAAAAAATGTGCAAGGTTTTGGCGCTTGCGAAGTGTAACGGCTAAATCGCACGGGTCTAAACCTGGCTTATTTCAATAAGATTCAAGGGTGAGCAAGCAAGAACTCGAAGGCGCGATTCGCCAAGTGCCAGATTTTCCGGCGCCCGGGATTCTATTTTTCGACATCTTGCCATTGCTAAAAGATCCGAAGCATTTTTCCAAACTTACAAAAGAGCTTTCTGCCTTTGCGAAATTTGTTGATGTGGTTGCGGGGATTGAAGCGCGCGGATTGATTCTTGGTTCGGCGGTGGCTTTGGAACTTGGAAAAGGTTTTGTTCCGCTTCGGAAAAAGGGAAAGTTGCCTGGCGCAACTTTTGAAGAGAGTTATGGTTTGGAATATGGCAATGACACTTTAGAAATTCAAGAGGGTGTTTTAGGCCACGGGGATCGGGTTTTATTAATCGATGATGTCTTGGCGACTGGTGGAACCTTGGTGGCTGGTGTGAAATTAATTCATCAATGCGGGGCTGTTGTGGAATCTGTTGCGGTGGCACTCGAGATTGAAGAATTGCCGGGACGTTCTAAATTTGCGGGCGCTTTTCCAGATATATCTTTGAACTCGTTATTTATTAAGTAAATAGTTATTGCGTAATTAATTAGCTGCGCGCTTTAAGCGATCGCGAATTGCGGCGGCAAGTCCTTCGCCTTCAGGTTGAATCACACAAACTTTTGTTAAACCTTGAGCATCGGCATATCGAAGTGCTGAATATATTTCGCGAGCAAAACCTTCAATTGAACTTGGGGCCGCTAAACGAATTGCACCGGGTGGGGTTTCGATTGAATCCATCGCAATAAAACCTTCGCCACTTTGTGGTTGAGTATCTAGAACCACGTGTGCATTTGGTGAATAGTGTGATTCCAACGAACCAGAAACCCGGATATCGCTAAGTGCTTCATCAACAACAAGCAGACCGGTGCTTTGCGCAATCATCTCTTTGGTGATGGCACCAAGGCGAAGTATTTGTGGGGTATCTGTTGTGCAATCAATAATGGTTGATTCAACACCGACTTGGCATGGCCCGCCATCTAAAATCACATCGTTTGCTTGATCTAAGTAATTTTCTAATTCATCTATAACTGCTTG
>CAIQHM010000092.1 GCA_903871555.1 uncultured Actinomycetes bacterium
ACAATCAAAAATGCAATCAAGCCACCCGTTACGTGCATTCCATGGAATCCAGCTGTGATGTAAAAAACCGATCCGTATGCATCTGAAGAGAGCGTCAAGCTTTCGTGAACTAAATTCGCGTACTCATAAACTTGACCACCGATAAAGAAGGCGCCCATTAAGAATGTCAGCGCAAACCATTCACGCATTCCCCATTTACTGAATTGCCAAAATGCTCCGGTGCGCTTTGCTTGAAAACGCTCCGCGGCGAAAACTCCAAACTGACAAGTTACAGATGAGAGCACTAAAACAGTTGTGTTTGTTGCTGCAAAAGGAATATTTAACATTCCGGTGGATTCAAGCCAAACTTTTGGACCTTGCACAGCGCGCGTGGTGAAATACATCGCAAAGAGCGCGGCGAAGAACATCAGTTCACTTGCTAACCAAACAATTGTTCCGACAGCAACAATATTTGGGCGGTTTACCTTTTGTGGGGCATGGGATTGCACGCCTGAAGTCGTTGATGTCATGAGGGGATTATTCACGATTCTGAGCGGAAATGAGATATTTTCCCCTTGAGGCGGCACTGACTTTGGGTGAAACTCATCACGGATTTAAAATGGCAAAAGCTCGAAAAATTGAGGAATTTGATGGCTAGAATTGCCGCCATGGCTTCGGAAAAGAACCTGACAATTGCGCTTTATTCTGATGATTCTTCTGTCAGATCCTCTGTGATAACTGCTCTTGGTCGCAAGGTCAGTGCCGAACTACCCGAACACAAAATTGTTGAATTTGCCACTGGCCCAGCCCTGCGCCTCTACCTTGATTCCAAACAGAGCGTTGACCTCTTCATCCTCGATGGTGAAGCGGTTCCGGAAGGTGGGCTTGGACTTGCTCGCCAATTGAAAGATGAAGTATTTAATTGCCCACCGGTCCTAGTGATAACAGGTCGCATCCAAGATAACTGGTTGGCTTCATGGTCTAAGTGCGATGAGGCAGTTATGCATCCCATCGATCCATTTACCTTGGCTTCGAAAGTCGCTGGCCTACTTCAAAGCAAGAGCGTAATTAAGGCTTAGCTCTCTTCTCAGGTAATCGTTTCATAAATTGATTCAAGTTTTGAATTGTAAATACGTCATACCCCGCGGCTCTTTCAATTAATCGATGAAGTACTTCAACAGTAGTTTTCACATCATCTAACGCCCTATGGTTGGGAAGTGTTTGCGTCTGGAAAAATTGCGAGAGAGTTCCTAATTTGTAATTCAAAATCTCAGAGCGATCAACCACAAGGCGGGCTAATCTGACCGTATCTAGTACCTCATATTTGGGCCATGGTTGCTGAACCGTGCGCGCCGCCGCCTTTAAAAAACCAATATCAAATGGTGCGTTATGTGCAACTAGATGTACCTGCTCGTGCTGCTCAACAAATGTGATGAAATCCTTATAAGCATCCGCAATTAGTGGTGCACCTTTTAGCATCTGATCAGTAATCCCAGTTAAATTTATTATGTATTCGGGTAGTGGAACTTGCGGGTCTACAAATGTTGAAAATTCGCCAAGTATTTGGCCACCACGAACTGCAACGGCGCCAATTTCTGTGATTGCGCATCCTTGTTGCGGAGAGGCGCCAGTTGTTTCTAAGTCGAGAACAATAAAAGTCACATCGCTCAGAGAGATACCAATATCGTCAAATCCAGGCTGCCAATTATCAGAGGGCGGATCGAAACGCGATCTCGAATTGTTTGGTTTTGTGGCTGACATAAGCGAAGGCTAAAGCAAAGCTCCGACATTAATACGATTTAATAAGCCTAAAAGCGGGAGAACATTAGAGTTTAGGTCGAGAGTTTGTTATCGAAACGCCACATCGCCAAACTTGCAAGGAATATGCGAAAGTGTAGGGTTTCAATCACATCAATCCCTATTAAAAGGGCTAATTCAGGAGGCGCTTTGAAAAAGTCATTAAAGCTAATGGCGGTAGTTGCATCTCTAACACTTATTACAGGTGTTGCAGTTGCTCCCGCATCACAAGCAGCAAAAATTAAGCTTTGTCTCGCACTAGATACTGGTGGCGTAGACGATCACTCATTTAACGCAGGAGCTTGGGCCGGTGCGCAAGCATCAACAGTTTCAAATGCAGAATACCTGCCAGCTGCATCATCTGCAGATTTCGCACCAAACATCAAGAAGTTTGTTGATAAGGGTTGCGAATTAATCGTTGGTGTTGGCTATGCAATCTCACCAGAGATCGTAAAGTCTGCAAAAGCAAATCCAAAGATTAAGTACGCAGTTGTCGATGACGCTGGTCAAGATTGCGATGCAAACTACAATTGCACAGCGGTAGCAAATGTTAAGGGCCTTACTTTCAAAACTGACGAAGCTGCATTCTTGGCTGGTTATTTATCAGCAGGAATGACGAAGACCGGCAAGATTGCAACTTACGGCGGCATTGGTTATCCAACAGTTACTATCTTTATGGATGGCTTTGCTCGCGGTGCTGCTTACTACAACAAGCAAAAGGGAACTTCTGTAAAGGTTCTTGGCTGGGATCCAGCTAATCCAAAGGCTGGAACAATGGTTGGTAGCTTCCAAGATCAGGCTAAGGCACTAACAATTTCAAAGGGCTTCGAACAACAAGGCGCGGATATCATCCTTCCTGTTGGCGGCGTTCTAGGAGCTCCTTATGCAGCTGCATCCGAGAAGAGCAAGAAGTCATTAACGATTTGGGTTGATACTGATGGTTACTATTCACTTAGTGCTGGTAAGTCAATCCTTCTTACAACAATTGTTAAGGAAATTGGCGCTTCAATTAAGTCAGTTGCAGCAGATGTTGCAGCTAAGAAGTACACCGGTAAGGCCTATGTTGGAACACTTGTAAATAAGGGTGTTTCAATTGCGCCATTCCATGACCTAAGTGCAAAGGTTCCTGCAAAGCTAAAGAGTGAAATCCTCAAGATCAAGAACAACATCATCGCTGGAACAGTAAAGGTAGATGCGTAAGTAATTACCTAATTAAAACAGGAGGTCTCGAGCAATCGGGCCTCCTGTTTTTTTGCTCTCAAATCGCTAGTATTCCCATGTGTCGCTAGAACTTCGTGGAATAACCAAAACCTTTGGTTCGTTTACTGCCAACGACTCAATTGATTTGCGGGTTGAGACTGGTCAAATTCATGCAATCCTCGGTGAAAATGGCGCTGGTAAATCCACGCTAATGAATATTGTTTACGGCCTATTAAAAGCCGATAGTGGCGAAATTCTGGTTGATGAAAAACTGGTAAATATCTCCGAACCAAGTGATGCGCTTAGTGCAGGCATTGGAATGGTTCATCAGCACTTTATGTTAATCCCAGTTTTCACGGTAGCTGAAAATATAATTCTAGGTCATGAGAAAAGCAATAAGTTTGGCGTGATAGATATTGATGCTGCGCGTTTAGCAATCAGAAAAGTTTCAAAAGACTTTGGGTTCGAGGTCGATCCAGATGCGATTGTCGAGTCATTGCCCGTGGGTATTCAACAGAAAGTTGAAATAATTAGGGCGCTAATTTATGAAGCAAAAGTGCTAATTCTTGATGAACCAACAGCTGTTTTAACACCTCAGGAAACTGATGAACTTCTTAAGACAATGCGTGAATTAAAAGCTAAGGGCACATCGATAATTTTCATAACTCATAAATTACGAGAAGTTCGAGAAGTTGCGGATCAGATAACAATTATTCGTCGCGGAAAAGTTGTTGCCGCGGTTTCACCTACGACATCTGAGGGTGAACTTGCCTCAATGATGGTTGGTCGCGCCGTAGATCTGGCACCTGCAAAGCACAAGCATCAGATTGGCGAACCAATTTTGGTCGCAACAAATTTAACAGTTCGTGATGCGATGGGTACAGCGATTGTTAAATCAGTTAATTTTCATGTTAACGCTGGTGAAGTTCTGGCTATCGCGGGCGTACAAGGGAATGGTCAATCTGAATTGGCTAGAGCTCTTATCAATCTTGAAAGTCATGTTGAGGGATCAATGAAGCTAGCCGGTGAAGAAATTCGAGGTTCAAGCATTTATGACTCACTCCATGCGGGCATAGCTTTTATTCCAGAATCTCGTGAATTAGATGGACTTGTTGGTAGTTTCTCTATTGCTGAGAATTTGATATTGGATTTGCACGATCAACCACCCTACGCAAAGGGTATAAATCTTTCTGCAAGTACGGTTTTTTCTGAAGCTGAAAAACGAGTAACGGAATTTGATATTCGATTGCAATCAGTTTCAGATGCAGTCTCAACACTTTCTGGCGGCAATAAGCAGAAGGTTGTAATTGCCCGTGAACTTTCACGTCCAGTAAGAGTCCTGGTTGCTTCGCAACCGACTCGTGGTTTAGATGTTGGGTCAATTGAATTTGTGCACGAGCGCATTCTTGCTGAGCGAGATCAAGGTCGCGGAGTTATTTTATTTAGTACTGAACTTGATGAGGTAATGGCGTTGGCCGATCGCATTGCAGTTATGTATCGCGGCGAGATTCTTGAGATTGTTGATTCGGGTGTAACTCGCGAAGAGCTTGGGCTATTGATGGCTGGCGTAGTAACTAAAAAGGCGAGTGCATAATGCGCAATTCGCTAGCCAAATTTTTACAGGCAATTAAGTTACCTGGCCTCTCGTTCTTTATGGCCTTCACGCTAACTGGTCTAATAATTGCAAT
>CAIQHM010000093.1 GCA_903871555.1 uncultured Actinomycetes bacterium
GGTATCTTGCCACAGCCACCCCCATCCGACCAATTCGGGATATTTAGCCAATCTCCTTAACGAGCTTTGCGTGGAGATGTGGCCCTGCTGCGATAACCATCTCCTTGCCTGCTGGACCGCCATTTCTGCCGGTAAGTAGCGCCCCGGCTTCGGTAGCGACTAATCCACCAGCAGCAATATCCCACTCATTTAAGCCGAGTTCATAAAATGCATCGAGCCGACCCATTGCTACCAAACAAAGATCTGCGGCACCTGCACCAATTCGACGGATGTCTCGAATTTCTAGAAGTAACTTCGAAACAATTCTTGCTTGATCTGCGCGGTCTTTAACATCGTAAGAGAAACCGGTTCCGACTAATGCGCGATTAAATTCAACTGGATCATTACATTTAATAGCTTTGCCATTGCAAGTTGCACCGCCGCCTTTTGTTGCGCTCCATAAGGAATTTATCGAAGGTGCATAAACAACTCCGACTTGCACACCTTCACTATCTTTTGCAGCGATACTTACATTCCAACCAGCAATTCCATAGAAATAATTCACGGTTCCATCGAGCGGATCGATTACCCAGGTAACACCAGACTTTGATGGGATTGCAGAACCTTCTTCGCCAATAATTCCATCATCAGGACGGGCTTCAAGTATTTTACTGACGATTAATTTCTCACTTGCTAAATCCATCTGGGTCGCGAAGTCGATTGCCGTGGATTTGGTCTCGAGATCAAAGACATCTGGCCTAGCCATTAATAACTCACCAGCCGATTTCGCGATGGTTATAGCTAGTTCCAGCAGTTCGGCTTTAATTTCGCTCTTCACTGGAGCATTTAACCACTCGTTGCTACCCACTTTTTCGCACCCCCTATGGCAGAGTTACGCCCGTGAATGATGAGACAACTAGCAAGCCAGCCGAGCTAAAACTCGTTGGCCGTGCTGCCGATGGTTCGACAATTGAGTTAACAGATAGTTCTGGCGCAAAGTTCTCATTGCCGATTACTGACACTCTTAAATCAACGATTACTCAACCACGGTTGGTCTCGGTTGCCCCTATTGATGAACGTCCAAATTTTGGTGTCAAGGAAATTCAGGCCCGGCTACGTGGTGGCGAAAGTCTTGGTTCGATTTCAAGAACAACAGATTGGTCAGTAGAGAAGATTGAAAAATTCGCGGGACCTATTCTGCAAGAACGAGCCTTTGTAATTGAAGCGGCCCTTAAATCCAATCTGCGTCGCGAGATTTCTTCACCAACTTTAGAAGAAGCAACTTTCATTCAACTTTCTAACCATGGCGTGGATATGGAGATGGTGGAATGGAATACCCATCGAAATGCTGATGGCACCTGGAACATTGTTGTTCACTATCCAAATATTGATGGGACTGCTGAAGCTAATTGGAATTTCGAATTAGGAAATCGCATTCTCACCGCCCAAGATGATTCAGCAAGATGGATTGCTGGCGATGTACGGGAAACTCGTCCTAGAACTCAAACTCATGGCTTTATTAATTCGGCAGATCCAACGCCATTTGCACCAACAACTCCAACTCCGCCAGCTCCGCGACTCGTTGCAGTTCGTGAAGAAATGACCGTTACTGAAATATTTGATGATGGTAGTCAGGATGAAGAATACTTCGCAGAAGAGCTAGATATTGAAGTTGTTGATGAATCAGATTCTAAAAAAGATGGTGTCGTGAAACGTCCAAAACTTCCATCTTGGGATGACATCATGTTCGGTGGTTCAAAGACTGAGGATGAATAACTTTTAATACTGATTAGTTTTGATGTGTTAGTAGCGGAATTGCTACTTCAATATCTTCCGTTCCGCCATGATGCCCAATCATTTTGCTCTCTTCTTTAACACGGCTTGGGTCAATTAATACCATTTCGCTCTTTGCGATTGCTACTAAATCTCCCATTCGTTCGCTGCTATCTAGTGAGGTCTCTGCTCCAAATAACTTTGCCGCAATAACTTCATCGCGACTAAATACATCCGCCTTCTCCCCCAAGAATTCTCGCCAAGTTGCAACCGTTTCAGGTATTGAACCTTCGCGAAGATAGATATGTCGGGCCCGGGGTTCACCACCAACCAGAGTTACATTAGTCATTAGTTCATTGTCTTGTCCCATAATAATTTTTTCGCCCACATTAATCATTCCGTGGTCGGCGGTAATCCAGAGCCTGGTTCCCTTAGGTAGGCGATCTCGAAGTCCGGTAATTAATTCTGCAACAACCGATAAGGCAATTAGCCATTTCTCAGAACCGACACCATCATCATGCCCGGCAGCATCTAAGTTATTTATATAAACATATGAAAATGCTGGTGAAGATTTCATTGCATTGACGGTGTTTTCGATAATTTCTGCAATCTGATTTGCACCAAGATATTGCGCGCCACGAAGTGCTGCTTGCGTAAAGCCCGAGCCTTCGTATCGCTTTGCTGCGATATGTGAAACTTGAATTCCTTGTGCTGCCGCACGTTCAAAAAGAGTTGGAACGCTCTGCCAAATAATTGGGTCGACACGTTCATCCCACTTAAGCGAATTTAATAATCGACCGGGCTCGCCACTTCGTGGAACTCGAACTGTGTAGCCAAGCATTCCGTGGACACCAGGAAGAGTTCCGGTGCCAAGTGAAGAGAGGTTTGTCGCTGTTGTAGATGGGAAATGTGAATTTAATTTAGGGAGAACTGTTAGTTCGTTAAAGATTGGAAAAGCTGCGCCATATTGCTTCAAAAGTTCTGCGCCCATTCCATCAATTAATAGAAGACATTCGCGGGCACCGGGATTGATTTCTAAATCAAGATCATTTGTGGCGCCCGAGACTTGAAGCGATGCGAAAATGGAATTTGATAACGCTGCCAAATTCCGGGATTTCATGGCTGTATCTTGCCCTAACTTTGCGCTACCTATTTAGTCAGCCCATACCGCCTTGATGTAATGTGCTCTGGTGATTAAATATTCGAAGGAAGTAACCGCCGCCAAGAACCAAGGACGGCCCATCGTTGCCCTCGAATCAACAATTATTTCTCATGGCCTGCCTCGTCCAACTAATCTCGATGTTGCCAATGAGGTAGAAGAAATTGTCCGCAGCCAAGGTGCGGTTCCGGCGACAATCGCAATAATTGATGGCGAAATATTTGTCGGGCTGGAAGCAGATCAACTTGTACGAATTGCAAATGATGACAACATCGTTAAAGCTTCGACACGAGATCTTGCAATTATCTGTGCGACCGGCAAGAGCGCAGCCACAACAGTTGCTGCAACTTCTCATATTGCCAATCTTGCGGGTATCGATGTCTTTGCTACTGGTGGACTTGGCGGTGTGCACCGCGGCCATCAATATGACGAATCTGCGGACTTAATAGAACTAGCTAAGACAAAAATCATCATTGTTTGCGCCGGAGTGAAATCTATTTTGGATGTCGCTGGCACTTTGGAGCGTCTGGAAACTTTTGCAATTCCAGTCCTTGGCTACAAGACAAATAATTTTCCTGGCTTCTATTTAACAGACTCTGGATTTTCAATTGAACACCGAGTCGAAAGTCCATCTGAGATTGCAAAGATTTGGAACTTGCGTCACAACTTAAACACTGATGACACCGCAATAATTGTTGCCAATCCAGTCAAGAATCAGATGGATTTAAAACTACATAATGAGATTCTAGAAACTGGTTTGGCTGCTGCCACTTCTGCTCATATAACCGGCAAAGAGGTAACGCCCTTCTTGCTCGAATATTTCCACAGCACAAGTAAGGGTGAATCACTTCGGGTAAATATTGAAATAATTAAAGCCAATTCCAAATTGGCCGCTGAAATTGCCTGCGCGCTCTAGGTAGATATGCCGGATATCAAAATTCTCTGCATTGGTGACATCATGCTGGATGTAACGGTTCTTCTTAATCGACCAATCGTTGAAGGCCTTGAAACTCGCGCAAAGATTTCGACCCAAGGTGGCGGAGCCGCCGCCAATGTTGCGTCCTGGCTTGCCTTTAATAAAACCCCGTCATATCTAGTAACTCGCGTTGGAGATGACTCTGCCGGCCAAACTCTGCTTGCCGAATTAGATACATATGGCGTCGAACACTCTTCACTAATAATTCCAAATATGAATACGGGTGTTGTTGTTGTGATTGTTGGACGCGAAGGTGAGCGCACAATGTTTCCAGATTCTGGGGCTAATGCCGGCCTTGGTTTATCTGACCTGCCCGATCTTTCACAATTTAGCGCAGTTTATCTCTCGGCTTATTCACTAATTAATACCCAGTCACGTGCCGGAGTTCTACAAATCATCGAAGCAATAAAAACCGCAGGGCTTCGCATAATTCTCGATCCTGCAACTGTTGGGGTGCTTATGGAAGTTGGCGTTAGCGCTGCAAACGAATGGCTTAATTTTATTGACACAATTATTTTAAATGAAGAGGAATCACATTTCTTAACTGGAAAAGATAATCCGGTTGATGCCGCCGCAAAATTATTAGAACATGTAAATACTGTGGTGATAAAACGTGGATCAAATGGTGCGCTGGCCCAATCTCGCGGCGATCAGCTAATTCAAGTTGAAGCGCAGAAGACAACCGTAATAAACACAACCGGAGCCGGCGATGCCTTTGCTGCTGGATTCATAAAGGTTTGGGCCGATAACGGGCCATTAATTGACGCTTTAGAATCAGGATCCAACCTTGCAGCCCAATGCGTTGCGCTAGTTGGCGCAAGACCACTGATTTAGATTATTTAAATTTGCGTAACCGAGTCGCTACCAACTAATCACGCACTTCATTGGCAAGATACGCCCCATGGCAAAAACACCCAAAGCCGTTCTCCCTAAACCAGGTGAGAACCCAGGTCGAATAATTGATATTGATGTCTCACAAGAGATGTCAGAATCTTTTCTCGAATATGCATATTCCGTTATTTATTCTCGTGCGCTTCCAGATGCGCGTGATGGCTTAAAACCAGTTCAACGTCGCATCCTGCACCAGATGTCAGAGATGGGACTTCGCCCAGATAAAGGCCACGTTAAATGCGCACGTGCCGTTGGTGAAGTTATGGGTAAGTTGCACCCGCACGGTGATGGCGCAATTTATGATGCGATGGTTCGTATGGCACAAAGTTTCTCAATGCGTCTTCCACTTATTGATGGCCACGGAAACTTCGGTTCACTAGATTCTGGCCCAGCAGCAATGCGTTATACCGAATCAAGACTCGCAGCAGCAGCAATGGCGATGGTTGATGAATCTGATGAGAACACTGTTGATTTTGGATCCAACTACGACGGTCAATTAATGGAGCCACAGGTACTACCTGCTGCCTATCCAAACCTTTTAGTAAATGGTGCAACTGGAATTGCAGTGGGTATGGCGACAAATATGGCGCCTCACAACTTGGGCGAGGTTATCGCCGCAACAAAACATCTAATTGATAATCCAAAGGCAACTCTTAAGGCTTTAATGAAATTTGTTCCCGCGCCAGATTTTCCAACTGGAGGCGAAATCGTTGGCAAAGAGGGAATCGCTGAAGCATATGAATCCGGACGTGGCTCATTTAAGGTGCGCGCGACTGTCGCCATTGAAAAAGTTACCGCCAGAAAGCAAGGTCTGGTTATTACCGAGCTGCCATACAACATTGGCCCCGAGAAAATTGTTGAAAAAATTGCAGATTTGGTAAAAGCTAAGAAGATTCAGGGAATTTCGGACATCGTTGATTTATCTGATGGCCAGCAAGGCACCAAGGTTGTTGTTGAACTTAAGAATGGTTTTGAACCTGAAGATGTTCTGGCCAACCTCTTTAAGTTAACTCCTATGGAGGATCAATTCTCAATAAATGCCGTTGCTCTAGTTGGTGGAAAGCCACTTACCCTTGGCTTAAAAGAGCTGCTACAAGTATTTATCGATCACCGTATCGAAGTTATTCGTCGTCGTTCAGAATTCCGAAAAGCTAAAGCCGAAAGCCGCTTAAATCTTGTTGATGGTCTGCTTAAAGCCATTATCGATATCGACAAGGTAATTAAATTGATTCGCGCTGCCGAAGATGCACCGGAAGCAAAGGCTGCGCTGATTAAGGCATACAAATTATCTGACGAACAAGCTACTTACATCCTTGATATGCCACTTCGCCGCTTAACAAAGTTAAGCAAATTGGAACTTGAAACAGAACAGAAAGATCTTAAAGCGATTGTGACAAAACTAAAGGCGCTTCTTGCTTCGGAGGATGCAATCAAAGCCCAAGTTTCACTCGAACTTGATGAAGTTTCAAAGAATTTTGCGACCCCACGTCGCACCCGTATTGCTTAACTACTAAATGAAAGCAATTGTTATTACCCAAGTTGGTAGCCCTGATGTTCTGCAATTGCACGAAATCCAACGCCCAGCTCCGGATAGCGATCAAGGTCTAATTGATGTCACTGTTGCCGGCGTAAATTTCATAGATATTTATCACCGTCTTGGAAAGTATCCAGTAAAGCTGCCCTACATTCCGGGTGTTGAAGGCGTTGGAACAATCGCCGAACTCGGTTCAAATGCACCTGCAGATTTAAAGATCGGCATGCGAGTTGGCTGGGTTATGGCAAGTGGTGGATACAGCGAATCTGTAATTATTCCGGCAAAGACATTGATACCAATTCCAGATGATATTAAAGATGAAGATGCAGTTGCCCTTTTACTTCAGGGAATGACTGCGCATTATTTGGCTCGCAATACTTATGAAATACAACCTGGAGATACAGCAGTAGTTCATTCTGGTGCTGGTGGTGTTGGACTTCTTTTGACTCGATACATCAAATCACTTGGTGGAAAAGTTATTGCAACTGCTTCAACCCCAGAGAAACAAGCACTCGTAACGGCTGCAGGTGCCGATCTAGGGATTGATTATGAAGGCTTTGCGCAAAAGGTTAAGGAGTTCACAGCTGGCCAAGGTGCGCATGTTATTTATGATGGCGTCGGTAAAGATACTTTCGATGAAGGACTTCAAGCACTTCGTCGCAGAGGAACTTTGGCAGTATTCGGAGCTGCGAGTGGTCAAGTTCCACCGATTGAAATCATGAAAATTTCATCAGGTTCAATCTATTTAACAAGACCAACACTGGCAGATTTTGTGGTCGAACGAAGTGAATTACTTTGGCGGGCCAACGAAGTTTTCGAGGCTTTTCGAAAAGACCATATGCAGGTAACAATTGGTGGCCGCTATCCCCTGGCCGATGCGCCAGCAGCCCACAAAAATTTAGAAAGCCGTAAATCCACCGGGAAATTAGTACTTCAAGTTCGCTAATCTTTCCCAGTGCCGCCTAAGGATCCCAGCAGAGAAGCCCACTTCCCTTCCATCGAGAAAAAGTATGGCGAGAAAATGTCATATTGGTTCAAAGTTATGGCCGATCTTGAAGGCAAGAAATATCCAGAACAAATTGCGCATCTGCGTGAGAACTTTGGTTTTTCCCAAGCCCACGCAAACGCTCTAGTCATGTATTCGCGTGGATCTATTTCAGCTAAACGATTTGATACGCCAACCGCCTTTTATAAAACGGTAACTCCAGCACAAGCCAAAACTATGCGCAAGATTTTCAAAATTATTCTAGATAAATACCCAAAAGCAGAACTTGTAATTGCCTGGAATCAGCCAATGATTCGCATTAATGAAAGCTATGTATTCGGAGCTACTACATCTAGCAAGCGTATTTTGATGTCGCCCTGGAGCGCGGATGTAATTGCAGATTTCGCACCAAAAATGAGTGATTTAGTAGTTTTAAAGAAAACCATTGGTGTCCCCAATGATTGGGAAGTCGATTCGAAACTAATCTTGGCACTTGTGAAAGCTAGGATTGCAGAAACCAAGTAATTAGCACACCACTTTTTGTTCGGATTTTTTGTTCGGATTTATTGGCCCGAACAATTAGAACGCGGTCGGACTCTTTAAAAATTAATGAACCCCCAACCAAATACTGGCCAGGGGTTCACAAATTACTTAGGTATTAAGGAAGAACTTTCTTCCCCCAAGCATCATTTATTAATGCTTTTGCTGTGAGGTATAAAGCGACTACAGATGTAACTATGCCGGTCCAGCCACCAAACTTAACTGCACCTGCGTGGCCACCGCCCCAGTTTCCATAAGATAAAGCCAATAAGGTAACGGCTAATAGGAAAAATAGAAGATTTAGCTGTGCGCCGAGTTTGATAGCAACGATCCACATCACTATTGATGCAAGACCAAATGCAAAGAGGAAGACTCCTAGTGAACCTGGTGCTTGAACTTCTTTATGAGTTAGCCAATACCAAGCTGACATCCAGAAGCCACCGAATGCGCTAAATACTGTTGCAGTAAAAGTATTTCCTCGAAAGAATTCAAGTAATCCAACGAGAGTGAGGGTTATTCCTCCTAGAAATAGAGCTGTACCAACAACTGCCCCGCCACCGGCGCCGCCCCAAAGACCGGCATTTGCGCTACTAAGCATTAGAAGTGTGATTCCGAAAGAGGCCAGTCCTAGTGGAACAGGATCGGCAATCTTGTTATCAGCCATATTAACTTCCCCTTACAACTATGGGACCGTCAACGTTGGCGGTCAATTATTTAGTATCCGCTTTAGTCCTCTTATAAATGCGCTGCACCACAAGAATTCTTTACTTGGGGTACCCGCAATCGAGCCTGTGATTTTGCTAATTAGTGCTGGCACTCACCGAAGTAGAAGTTACTTAAGCATCAATTCGATCGCGGGCGATATCTGCTGTTGAAATAAATTCTTTACGCGGTGCAACTTCATTGCCCATAAGAAGCTCGAACATCGCTTCTGCGGCGTTTGCATCCTTCATTGTGATTCGACGCAAGGTGCGATGTGCTGGATCCATCGTGGTCTCGCGTAGTTGATCAGCATCCATCTCGCCCAAACCTTTGTAACGTTGAATTGGTTCTTTCCAACGCTTTCCTGCCTTAGTTAAATCAGCTGTCATCTTCTTCATCTCATCATCAGAATATGTGTAATGAACTTCTCCACGCTTTCCGCCTACGACTTCAATGCGATGCAGAGGTGGCATTGCGGCAAATACGCGGCCATCTTCGATCAATGGACGCATATAACGTGAGAGCAAAGTAAGAAGTAAACAACGAATGTGTGCGCCATCAACATCAGCATCGGACATCAGAATAATTCGACCATATCGAGTGTCATCTAGTGCGAAGGAGCGACCAGAGCCGGCGCCGATAACCTGGATGATTGAGGCACATTCATTGTTCTCAAGCATCTGAGAAAGTGAGGCTTTCTGAACGTTCAAAATCTTGCCGCGAATTGGCAGGATTGCTTGGAATTCTGAGTTACGCGCTGCCTTTGCTGTGCCAAGAGCTGAGTCGCCCTCGACGATGTAAAGCTCGGTGCGATCAGTGTCATCTGATCGGCAATCTGAAAGTTTGGTAGGAAGGGAAGAACTTTCAAGTGCATTCTTGCGGCGCTGGATATCTTTATGGGCACGGGCTGAGATACGCGTCCTAGATGCCCCGGCAACTTTCTCCAGAATCATTTTGCCAGTGGCTTTATCAATTCGCTTTGTTGTTGCAAAGAACTTCTTCATCTCTTCTGCAACTACTGCCGCGACAATCTTTGTGGCTGCTGCAGTTCCAAGAACTTCTTTGGTCTGGCCTTCGAATTGTGGCTCAGACATGCGGACCGTTACAACCGAAGTAAGTCCCTCAAGGACGTCATCTTTGATTACATCAGCCTCGTTGTTCTTCAATGTCTTTGTGGCACGAAGAGCGTCGTTAAATGCTTTAGTAATTGAACGCTCGAAACCTTGTACGTGAGTTCCACCCTTTGGGGTTGAAATAATATTTACAAAACTAGAAAGCGTATTCTCATATCCATTGCCCCACTGCAGCGCAATGTCGACGCCCATCTCGCGATTAACTTCAGTCGGCATCATGTGCCCTTTTTCATCCAACACTGGAACTGTCTCGGTGTATTCGCCGGAACCAGTAAGGCGAATTACTTCACCGATTGGATCATCCGGGCGAAGGAAAGAACAGAACTCGGAAATTCCACCTTTATGGAAGAACTTCTCTGTTGTCTTTGTCTTGGTGCGATTGTCATTAACGATAAGAGTTAAACCTGGCACTAAATAAGAAGTTTGACGTGCTCGAGCGTAAATA
>CAIQHM010000094.1 GCA_903871555.1 uncultured Actinomycetes bacterium
AGCGCTTCGCCATCTTCATCGAACAACTCGGTTGGGAATGGACCGGAACCAACCCGAGTTGTGTATGCCTTAACAATTCCAATAACGCGAGTGATCTTTGTTGGTCCGATTCCAGAACCAGTAGATGCGCCACCTGCAGTTGGATTTGATGATGTTACGAATGGATATGTTCCGTGATCAACATCGAGCAAAGTTCCTTGGGAACCTTCCAAGAGTACGGTTTTACCTGCCTTTAGCGCTTTATCTAATAGCAACGCAGTGTCTGTTACATATGGACGCAAAATTTCGGCGTAGGCCAAATATTCGGACAAGACTTCTTCAACTTCGATTCCTTTGCGATTGAAAACCTTAATAAGTACTTGGTTTTTATCGCGAAGTGCGCCTTCAATTTTTTGACGCAAGATTGATGGATCAAATAAATCTTGCACCCGGATTCCGATGCGATTTATTTTGTCGGCATATGCAGGTCCGATTCCGCGACCAGTTGTGCCGATCTTTGAATTTCCTAGAAAGCGTTCTGACACTTTGTCGATGGTGCGGTGATAAGGCGTAATCAAATGTGCGTTGGTGCTGATCTTTAACTTTGAAGTATCGATGCCGCGTTCATTAAGGCCTTTGATTTCTTCAAGTAGAACTGATGGATCAATAACAACACCGTTGCCAATTACAGGAACCACATTTGGTGAAAGGATTCCGGATGGCAAAAGGTGCAACGCATATTTCTGATCACCGATAACAACTGTGTGGCCCGCATTGTTTCCGCCTTGATAGCGAACAACATAATCAACGCGGTCACCAAGTAGATCGGTGGCTTTACCTTTACCTTCATCGCCCCATTGGGCACCGAGCAGAACTAACGCTGGCATTTAGGCGCTTTGAGAAATAAGTGAAGTGCCGGTTGAACGAAGATCTTCGCAAGCAAGAACTACGCGGGCAGCAATACCGGCTTCAGCAGCCTTGCCCCATGCGCGTGGATCGTAAGCTTTTTTATTTCCAACTTCGCCATCAATCTTTAGAACACCATCGTAATTTTTCAACATGTGATCAACAATTGGGCGAGTAAACGCGTATTGAGTATCGGTATCGATATTCATCTTAATAACACCGTAATCAAGGGCTTCGCGGATCTCTGAAAGTAGTGAGCCAGAACCACCGTGGAAAACCAAGTCCATTGGCTTTGAACCAGCAGCAAGACCGTGCTTTGCAGCAACTGCATCTTGAAGGGTCTTAAGAATTGCTGGTTGTAGAACAACGTTGCCTGGCTTGTAAACACCATGAACGTTTCCGAATGTTGCGGCAACCATGTAACGACCGCGTTCGCCCATTCCCAAAGTTTCAACTGTCATCAGTGCATCTTCAGGTGTGGAATACAACTTTGCATCGTGCTTTGCTTCGACGCCATCTTCTTCGCCACCGACAACGCCGATTTCGATTTCAAGAAGTGTGCGTGCAGCTTCTGATTTTGTAATTAGTTCATCAGCGATTGACATGTTCTCGGGCATTGAAACTGCTGAGCCATCCCACATGTGTGAGTTAAACAATGGGCCCTTGCCAGATTTAATTCTTTCGGCGCCAAGATCAAGTAGTGGACGCATGAAGCCATCCAACTTTTCTACTGGGCAGTGGTCGGTATGTATTGCAATATTAACGTTGTAATTCTTCGCAACAATGTGTGCGTATTCGGCGAGGGCTACTGCGCCATCAACCATATTCTTAACTGTGGATCCTGAAAGGTATTCCGCTCCGCCCCAAGAAATTTGGACGATGCCATCAGATTTTGCTTCTGCAAAACCACGAATTGCTCCGATTAACGTTTGTGATGATGAGACGTTGATTGCCGGATATGCAAAAGCTTTTGCCTTCGCGCGATCCAACATTTCGGCATAAATTTCCGGGGTTGCAATTGGCATTTTCTTCTCCCAAATCGAGTGGTAACTGGCGTAAATCTCTGGCCGGGCACTTCGATGGGCTGCGGTGAGGCTTACGGCATATCCCACCACATTTCGGGGCGGATTGGAAAACCGTGGGCTTAGTGGCGCGATTTAGGCGCGGCTAATCCAGATTAATTCATCCCTAAAAAGCTTAGAAAGTGGCTTAGGGCAACTGACCCTAGATTGCTATTTAGAGCCAACTTGCCGACCCGGACAACAGCCTTAATGGCAATGGTTAATACGTGCAGATTTGTGATGGTGCTAATTATGAATCCCAAGATATTGCTCCTTTTTATTAATTAAGTTGATTGCGCTCGAAAGATAGAGAGATTGCCCATATTTATTTGGGGGCCGATAAAAAATCTTGGACAAAGTTATGGTGTGCAAAACTCTTGGCTGGTAACCTTCAAAACATGACGACTCTAGAAAACCTTGGCTCTGAAGATCGCACATTTCCGCCATCTGCTGAATTTGCTGCAGCTGCAAATGCCAAAACAGAGATGTATGTCCGGGCGAAAAGTGATCGCTTAAAGTTTTGGGAAGAAGCAGCCGAAGCTCTGCATTGGGAGAAGAAGTGGGATCGAGTTTTAGATTGGCAGATTCCATTTGCTAAATGGTTTATTGGCGGAAAAATAAATGCTTGCTATAACGCACTAGATCGAAATGTTCTTGAGGGTCGCGGTGATCGTGTTGCTTTTTATTTCGAGGGCGAACCAGGTGATACCCGCACGATTACATATTCAGATTTATTGCGCGATGTATCAAAGTTAGCGAATGCTTTAACTGAAATTGGAATTGCTTCCGGAGACCGCGTAGCAATTTATATGCCGATGATCCCTGAAGCAGCGATCGCGATGTTGGCATGTGCCCGAATTGGCGCGATGCACTCAGTTATCTTTGGTGGATTTTCTGCTGATGCAGTAACTGTTCGCAACAATGATGCGCAGGCAAAGTTAGTGATCACTGCAGATGGCGGATATCGAAAAGGCGCACCTTTTGCCCTGAAGCCAACAGTTGATACTGCTCTTGAAAAATCTCCAACAGTTGAGAAGGTTTTAGTTGTTAAGCGCACCGGCGAAGAGACTTCTATGAAAGCCGGCCGCGATATCTGGTGGCATGACATTGTTGATCGTCAATCAGATAAGCATGTTGCGCAAGGATTCGATAGCGAGCACGGCCTATTTATTCTTTACACATCAGGAACAACTGCAAAGCCAAAAGGTATTTATCACACGACCGGTGGCTATTTAACCCAGGCCGCATTCACTCACAAGATGGTCTTCGATTTAAAACCGGAAACAGATGTTTATTGGTGCACCGCAGATATTGGTTGGATAACAGGTCATTCATATGTTGTTTATGGTCCGCTAATAAATGGTGCGACTCAGGTTATGTATGAAGGAACTCCTGATACCCCAAGTAAATCTCGAATGTTTGAAATTATCGAAAAATACAAGGTTTCTATTCTTTATACCGCACCAACTTTGATTCGTACTTGGATGAAGTGGGGCGATGAATTTCCAAATAGTTGCGATTTATCTTCACTTCGTTTACTTGGTTCTGTTGGTGAACCAATTAATCCTGAAGCTTGGATGTGGTACCGCGAAGTTATTGGTGGTAACCGTTGCCCAATCGTTGATACTTGGTGGCAGACCGAAACTGGTGCGATCATGATTTCACCATTGCCTGGTGTTACTGAAGCAAAACCTGGATCTGCAATGCGCGCGATCCCTGGAATTAGTGCAAGAGTTCTAGATGAAAAAGGTGCTGAGGTTCCACTTGGTGGCGGCGGATATCTTTCATTAACCGAACCTTGGCCATCAATGCTTCGCGGAATTTGGGGCGAGGAAGAACGTTACACAGAAACATATTGGTCACGCTTTGAAGGAAAGTATTTTGCGGGTGACGGTGCAAAAGTAGATAGCGATGGTGCAATTTGGTTGCTCGGTCGCGTTGATGACGTAATGAATGTTTCTGGTCACCGAATTTCAACAACTGAAGTTGAATCAGCACTTGTTTCACACGAATCTATTGCAGAAGCAGCAGTTGTTGGTGCAAAGGATGAAATGACTGGTCAGGGAATTGTGGCCTTCGTTATTTTGCGTGGCGGGGTTGAGCATTTAGATGGTGACGCTCTTGTTAAACAATTACGTGCGCATGTGACAAAAGAGATTGGTGCAATCGCACGGCCACGTCAGATTGTTGTGGTTGCAGAACTTCCAAAGACTCGAAGCGGAAAAATTATGCGCCGCTTGTTACAAGATGTCGCGGAACAACGCGAAACCGGTGATTCCACAACACTTGCAGATCCAAACATTATGAAGCTAATTCGTGAAGGTTTGAACTCTGGAAAGAGTGAAGATTAGTTCTTTCCAAATAGCTTGCTAAATAAGCCAGGACCTTTTGGTTCTACAGGATCATTTTGATGTCCTTGGCAGCGCTGTGATTTTGGGACACCTTTAAGCGCAATCTCGATATGGTTTCCGCAACCGCTCCAGGTTGGCTTTCCACATTTGCGACAGGTAGTTCTGCTACACATTTATTTCTTCCTTTTCTCTTTCGGTTGTTGAGTGATAAGTAATTGCAGCTGGTGAATTAACCCACGTGCGATATCCACCATCTAGATTCTTTGCATCGATACCAAGCTCGTTCAAAAGCAAGGTTGCGGTGTGGCCACGTTGACCAACTTGGCATAGAACTAAAACATTGTGAGTTGGGACTTCGCTGATGCGTTCACGAAGTTCATCGACCGGAATATTTATTGCGCCCGGTATTGATCCTGCTGCAAATTCAGATTTAGAACGGACATCAACCAAGTTGTGGCCCGCTACTTCGCTCCATTGCAGAGTTTGCACAAGATTTGAGATCTGATTTTCTGCGACATAACCCAACATATTTACTGCATCTTTTGCTGAACCAAATGGTGGGGCATATGCCAATTCGAGATCAGCAAGTTCTGGGGCTGTTATGGCACCACGAATAGAAGTTGCGATTACATCAATGCGCTTATCAACGCCTTCGTAACCGACGCCTTGGGCGCCATAGATTTCGCCAGTCACTGCATCAAAAATTAATTTCAACGACATTTGTTC
>CAIQHM010000095.1 GCA_903871555.1 uncultured Actinomycetes bacterium
GTTATGAACTGCGACATGGAGAAGCGGTTTCAATTGGCTTGGTATTTGCTGCTGAACTAAGTAACTTGCTGGGGAAAATTGAGGGCGAATTAGTTACGAAACATCGCGATCTTCTCCAGAGCTTTGGACTGCCAATTACTTACAAATCTGGAGAGTTCCCGAAGCTTCTGGAATTGATGGGAAGCGATAAGAAAACTCGCGGATCTAATCTGCGATTCATCGGCCTAGAAGGATTAGGAAAACCTATCTGGTTAGAAGATGTAACTACTGACCAATTAACCAACGCATATGAGAGAATTTCCTCATGAAAATATTAGTTTTAAATGGCCCTAATCTTGGTCGGTTAGATCTACGAGATTCAAAGATTTATGGAGATTTAGATTTTCCAGCGCTAACAAAACTGATAGTTGCCGCCGGAAACGAACTAAATCTCGAATGTGATGTCCGTCAGAGCGATAGTGAAGTTGAAATGATTTCTTGGCTACATGAAGCTGCGGATAAGAATATTCCAGTGATAATCAATCCTGCCGCTTTTACTCATTATTCATACGCAATCAGAGATGCCGCCGATATGGTCAAAGCTCCTTTGATAGAAGTGCATCTTTCAAATCCAATGTCACGTGAAGAGTTCCGTCATACCTCTGTAATTTCTGGGGTAGCAAACGGGACTATCGCGGGATTTGGTCCAGATTCTTATCGTCTGGCCCTAATAGCAATATCTCGCCTCTAGTTCAGGTATTCTTACCACCTTACGCAGGCGCAAATCGCAGCCAGGTTTTCTTGGAAATGGATCTTTGATTATGGCAACAACGAATGATTTAAAAAATGGAATGACTCTAGATATTGAGGGTCAATTGTGGAATGTTGTTGAATTCCAACATGTTAAACCAGGTAAAGGTCCGGCATTCGTTCGTACTAAATTGAAGTCTGTTACGACTGGAAAAGTTATTGATCGCACGCTAAATGCAGGCGTTAAAGTTGATGTAGCTATCCTAGAAAAACGCGATATGACTTTCTTGTATCGCGATGGCGATGATTTTGTTTTTATGGATCAAAAAACATTTGACCAGATGAATATCTCTTCAACAGTTGTGGGGGATGCCGCGGATTACATGCTCGAAAACTGCGAAGCAAATGTTGCTATCCACGAAGGCAACCCGCTTTATATTGATCTTGCTGCTTCTGTTGAATTAACAATTACTTACACTGAACCTGGTCTTCAAGGTGATCGTTCTTCAGGTGGAACCAAGCCAGCTACTCTTGAAACTGGTATCACTGTGCAAGTCCCACTATTTATCAAGCAGGATGAGAAAGTTCTTGTTGATACACGTACTGGGGCATATCTAGGTCGAGCAAACTAGTGAGTGCACGCCGAAAGGCGCGCAAGCGTGCTTTGGATTTTCTTTACGAAGCAGATATTCGTGGTGCTCGCGCTCTGGATCTATTGAATACCAGACCAGCAGAGGAGTTATCGCAGGCAGATTATGTGAAGGAGCTTCTCACTGGCGTCGAAGAGCATCACATCAAGATAGATGAGTTGATTACAACGTATGCCCAGGGTTGGGATATGGATCGGATGCCTGCAATTGATCGAAATATTCTGCGCATCGCGCTCTTTGAAGTTCTCTGGTTAGTTGATTTGGATGATCAAATCGCGGTTTCTGAGGCAGTAGAGATTGCCACCGAACTTTCGACCGATGATTCTGCTAAATATATTAATGGCGTACTGGGTCGCATCGTAATATTAAAGCCATCATTTGCTTTATAAGGTTTGATAACGCTTAAGGTTTAGCTAGTAAGAGCCCTCTGCTTGAAAGCCAGGCATATGAGGTTGCCTCATCCCTGTTGAGCAGTAACCCGATTGTTGTCAGATCGGAATTGCGAATAGAAAGTACTTCGCCATTCCAATCGCGGCGTTTGGCACAAATCAAAGTCGCAAAGTTTCGTACTATTTCGAGTTCCGAATCCGATGAAATTTCTCTGGTTGTGGCGCGAATATCTAAAGTTATCTTCTCTTTTGGGTTTGGTTTACTCTCTTTATTTAAACCTAGGAGCTCCTCCAACGGTACTTGATAGAAATTCGCTAAATTTATTGCCTTCTTTACTGAAAGGGCTCGATCACATCTTTCATACGAACCGATCACTACAGCTTTCCAGAGGCCACCTGATTTACTTTCGACCTCTTTGAGGGTTAGATTTTTCGCCTTGCGAACCGCCTTGATTGATGCAGCAATTTCTTCTATTGAAAGTTCGGGAATTATTATCATGTCGCGAGGATAGGCAAGGGGAGTCGTGGATGGATTTCTCTGTCCACAGGTGGTATCTTTTCACCGCCCGAGAGGCAAGAAAGTCCTTTAACGATCCGTCCAGAGAGGCGGCGAAGGAGAAAAAATGGCTACAGTCCTGGACGCCGGTGAAATTGGCCGAGCGCTTAAGCGCATTGCGCATGAAATTATCGAACATAACCACGGTTTAGAGAACGTTGTGTTACTTGGTATTCCCACTAGAGGCGCATTCCTCGGTGAACGTATCGCTCAATTTCTCAATGAAATTGCATCTCCCGTGCCAGTTGGAACTCTCGATATAACGCTACATAGAGATGATCTCCGATTGCGACCACCGAGACCGTTATTGCCGACGTTAATTCCAAGCAGTGGAATTGAAGGTAAGGATGTTGTCTTAGTCGATGATGTTCTTTACTCGGGTCGCACTATTCGAGCGGCGCTAGATGCCCTCGGAGAGATTGGTCGGCCTAAGACTGTGCAATTAGCGGTGTTGGTAGATAGGGGCCATCGCCAGTTGCCAATCAGAGCTGATTACGTTGGAAAGAATATTCCTACTGCTGCGAGCGAATCAGTCAAGGTTCACTTAAGTGAGATCGATGGGAAAGATTGCGTCGAGATTGTGGCAGGTGCTTAATTGAATAAACACTTACTTTCTATAAATGATTTAACTGCAGAAGGCGCGCTAGAAATTCTAAATACCGCGAGCGAACTAGCAAAAATATCTGATGGTCCGATGAAGAAGTTGCCCACCCTTCGCGGACGTACTGTGGTTAATTTATTCTTCGAAGATTCAACTAGAACTCGCATCTCTTTTGAATCTGCCGCTAAGCGGTTGTCTGCCGATGTTATAAATTTCTCTGCCAAAGGTTCAAGTGTCAGCAAAGGTGAATCTCTCAAAGATACCGCGCAAACATTGCAGGCGATGGGCGCAGATGCCGTAGTAATTCGACATGGAGCTTCGGGCGCGGCGCAACGTTTGGCGGACTCGGGTTGGATTAGCGCATCAGTTATAAATGCTGGAGATGGGACTCACGAACATCCAACACAAGCGCTGCTTGATGCCTACACAATCCGCAGCAAGTTCCCGGAATTTCGCGACAATTTTTCCGGACTAAGAGTTGCGATTGTTGGCGATATTTTGCACTCACGAGTTGCACGAAGCAATGTCTTATTACTTACAAAACTGGGCGCTAAGGTCACGCTAGTTGCACCACCAACTTTGATTCCTGTTGGAGTTACAGACTGGAATGTAGATGTCAGTTATGACTTGGACTCGGTTGCCAGAGAAGTTGACGTTCTAATGATGCTGCGAGTTCAATCAGAGCGAATGGCGGATTCATATTTCCCATCAGAGCGCGAGTATTCGCGGGGATATGGTTTGGATTTAGATCGATTAAATTCTTTGAAAGATTCTGCAATTGTTATGCACCCAGGACCAATGAATCGGGGTCTTGAGATTTCTGCCGAGAGCGCTGATTCTCATAAGTCCGTGGTGTTAGCTCAGGTTTCTAATGGTGTTCTAGTGCGAATGGCAGTTCTCTATCAATTACTTGGTGGCGCTGCTTTTGCCGGAGAGGTTAGTGCTTAAATGGAGATAACTATTCAAAGCGCCCGGTTATTAGATGGCGCAGTGGTTGATGTTGTACTAAAA
>CAIQHM010000096.1 GCA_903871555.1 uncultured Actinomycetes bacterium
CGCAACTGATCCTTCAAGAGAAAGTTGATTTGCGATTTGTAAATCCACAAACTGGTCCGTTTTATGTTGAAGGTGCCGAACCGGGAGATGCGCTCGCAATTCATATTGTTGATATGAAGCCAGCCCGTGGACATGGCGCTTCAAGCACGATTCCTTTTTTCGGTGGATTAACTTCGACAGATAGAACTGCAATGTTGCAGGATGCACTGCCAGATACAACTTGGATTTACGAAGTGAATAGCGCAAAGAACACCGTTGGATTTCAATCCCGCTTTGGCGATTTTGCAGTTGAACTACCTATTGAATGCATGTTCGGAACTATTGGTGTTGCACCAGCTGGTGGCGAAGTTCGCTCGGCGCTAGTTCCTGAAAGATTTGGCGGCAATATGGATTCACCTGAAGTTCGTAAAGGTGCAACCGTTTATCTCGGAGTAAATGTTGAAGGCGCGCTATTTTCAATTGGTGATGGACATTATCGCCAAGGTGAAGGTGAAGCATGCGGTACCGCTGTCGAAGGTGCCATGGATTCAATAATTATTGTGGATTTGATTAAGGGCGCAGCACCTGCCTGGCCACGAATTGAAAATGATGAGTTTTATATGGCTGTTGGTTCATCGCGGCCAATGGAAGATTCTTGGCGAATAGGTCAAGTGGAATTGATTCGCTGGTTCCAAGATCTTTACGGCCTGCATCAAATGGATTCTTATCAATTACTTTCACAAATAACTAAAGTCCCAGTAGCTAATGTCGTTGATGCAAACTTCAGCGTTGTTATAAAAGCTGCCAAAGAATTGCTGCCAAATGTAAGTGCTTTCAAGGGCATGCATGCAAGTCTTAAAGAGAGAGCAAAAGATCTAAAGCTTTAAATCCGCGACTACGAAAGGATTAAAAATGGATCTAAAAATGAAGGGCATGAACGCCATTGTTACTGGCGGCACTAAGGGAATTGGCCACGCAATTGTTGAAGCGCTAATTGGCGAAGGTGTGAATGTTGCATTTTGTGCTCGTAATGCAGATGAAGTCAAAAAGGTTGAATCTGATCTCAGCAAGAGCGGTGCGAAAGTTATTGGCACCAGTGTTGATGTTGGCGATGCAGCTCAACTTACAAAATGGGTAAATGACTCTGCCAAAGCGCTAGGCGGGCTAGATATTGTTGTTTGCAATGTGAGCGCGCTAGCAATTCCAGAGAGTGAAGAGAATTGGCAAGCATCGTTAAATGTTGATGTGATGCATACAGTGCGAACTTGCACCGCAGCAATTCCATACCTAGAAAAAAGCAAGAACGCTTCTATTGTAAATATCTCAAGTGTTTCAGGTCGCGAAGCAGACTTTGCTGGCGGACCATACGGAACCGCAAAGTCAGCAATTATTGCTTACACCGCACATCTTTCATTCTCACTTGCCGCGAAGAATATTCGCGCAAATACCGTTTCACCAGGAAATACTTATTTCCCAGGTGGCGTGTGGGAGAACATCGAAGGTGGAAACCCAGATCTCTTCAAGTTTGCAATGGGTCTAAACCCAACTGGAAGAATGGGAACTCCAGAAGAGCAAGCGTATGCAGTGACTATGTTGGCAAGCCCGAGAGCTTCACGTATTTCAGGAACCAACTTGGTTGTCGATGGCGCATTGACTCGCGGAATTCAATTCTAAAGAGTTAAAAGTTTTATCAATAAGCTCGCAACAATAGTTGCGGGCTTATTGTTTTTCTTCAAGAATTAATGAGACTGAATTTATGCACCAACGTTGATCTGTTGGCACGTCATATCCTTCGCCTTCAAATACATGTCCTAAATGTGAGCCACAATTTGCACATCGAACTTCAGTACGAACTCGCATACCGAGTGAACGGTCTTCGATTAATTCAACTGCATCATCTTTTGTTGGGGCATAAAAAGATGGCCAACCACATCCAGAATGAAACTTAGTTTCGCTCTTAAACAATTCGTGGTTGCAGGCCTTGCATCGATAACTACCAACCTTGTCGCTATCTGTGTATTCGCCAGTAAATGGGCGCTCTGTTGCACCATGGCGCAGAACTTCAAAGGAGGTCTGATCAATTTCAGAAGCCAGTTTGGCATCATCAATCTGAACTGGGTACTTCTTATTCTTACCAATTCCATCGGACATGTTGGCATATTACGCAATCTCGATTGACTCTGCCACCGATAGAATTAACCCGTGCGCAAATTATTCAAGAAAATGAAGAGGCTATTCACGGACAGAACTGTCTGGGTGCGCCAGATAATTGTTGCTGCTATTGCTTCTGGTGTGGCTTGGCAGGTCGGAGACCTTCTTATTAAAGATGGCGGCGTAGTTGCTGCGATTATTTGCGCATTAAGTATTCGAATTTCATTATTCAAGTCGGTTCGCGAGGGCTTTGGCCAAATAGTTGGTACTGCAATCGGTGCCGGTGTTGCACTTGCCTGTGTCACAATTTTTAATTTCGGAATTATTTCAGTTTCCATGACTGTGCTCTTATGTTCGGTAGTCGCGCGCGCACTTCATTTAGGTGAAGTCGCATCAGTAAACGTTCCAGTTACCGCGCTAATTGTTATTGGTCCTGGCTTAAGCGAGAGCACCGCTTTTTCAAGACTTGCATCAACTCTAATTGGCGCAGCTATCGCAATTCTTTTTTCATATTTTTCTCATGCGAAGACACCAGCAGCGCGTACTGTTGACAAGGTAACCTCGCTGGCAAATAAATGCGCAAAATTATTAGGTGAAATGTCTGAAGGAGTTGCCGCTGGTTATTCCCAGAACGAAGCGGGCCATTGGTTGGCTGCCGCAAGGTTATTAGTTGAAGAGATTCCTGGTGTTCGTGCGCAAGCAATTGAAGCCCGTGGCCATGCAAAATGGTTTCCAACAGCAGAGGTTGATGAAGCAGAAGAGTTATATGTAAGAGGCGTCGCGGTCGAACATACAGTTGTTCAAGTCCGAACAATTGCGCGCACGCTATTTGACTCTGCAGTTAAAGGTGGAATAGCCGAAGAATCAAAGCGCGATATTGCGCAGGCACTGTCAGCAGCAAGTTATGCAGTTAGTTCTAAAGCTGAACAGATAAAAACGGCTGAAGGAATTGCTGAATCAAGATCTGCCACGCAAGATGCACGAATTGCGGGTGCTGCTCTCGCAGATTCATTAATGGAATCATCGGATAAAGTTGATCAAGAGCAAATCGTTCGCGGCATCTCATTGGTTTCAAATATTGCAATCATTGCTGATTCGCTTGATGAATCTTCACCAGCCTTGCATGATGTAATTACTCCTGGCGAGCCCTCAATGAACCAGATACTTAAAGTCTCGCCGATAGAACAAGGCGCGAGATTTGGCGCACGAATTACAAAGCCGTTTAGCTGGCTTAAAAGGCGATTCCGTAATTACTTTTAACTTGCGAATAGGGCGAAATTTCTCCCAATTCAATAGTGGTTGTAGGCTCGCCCTCTGCTTCTAATGCCCCCCTAGCTCAGTCGGTAGAGCGTTTCCATGGTAAGGAAGAGGTCAACGGTTCGATTCCGTTGGGGGGCTCGGTTAAACTTATTTCTAGATAAATAAGTATTTCCAGTTCAATCCTTGGCGGGATAGCTCAGCTTGGTAGAGCAAACGGCTCATAATCGTTGTGTCGCCGGTTCAAATCCGGCTTCCGCTACTAGTTATATACGAGTAATTTGCTAGTAATTTTCGCAAAAGGCGCAGGTTGAAGTAACCTAGCGCTCTTAATTGAGTCGTAATTGAAGGAGCACCACAATGGCAAGTAAGAGCGCGGATGTACGCCCAAAGATCACTATGGCCTGCGTAGAGTGCAAAGAACGTAACTACATAACAAAGAAGAATCGTCGTAACGACCCAGACCGTCTTGAACTCAAGAAGTTCTGCCCACGTTGCAAGCTTTCAACAACACACCGCGAGACTCGCTAATCCGATGTTGAATCCCGACCTAGTCGGGCGCACTTTCACAAGTGCCGATTCTGTAACTGTTACAAAAGAAGCAATTCAAAAATTCGCTAGCGTCCTTGGTGAAACTAATTTAGATATTGCACCACCCACTTTCGCAATTTCAATAACTTTAGATCAATCCCAAAATTTGCTGCAAGACAGCGGGCTGGACTGGACGCGAGTTGTCCATGGCGAACAAAAATTTGAAATCAAACGCCCGATTGTTGCCGGCGATATCTTTAAATGCTCATCAACTATTGAGAGCGCTCGCAACGTTGCGGGAAATGAAATCGTAACTGTTCGATCTGATTTGCATGCAGATTCTGATTTAGTAGTTTCCACTTGGTCGACGTTGGTCGTGCGCGCATGAGCACATTTATAACTGGGCAAGAACTGCCAGCAACAACTTTTATAATTAATCGGGCGCTGCTCGTAAATTATGCAAATGCGAGTGGCGATCAAAATCCAATTCACCAGGATGAAGTATTCGCCAAATCTGTCGGCCTGCCTGATGTAATTGCACATGGCATGTTGACTATGGGCCTTGCAGGTAAATACCTTTCAGATCTTTCTGGAGCAGAAAATGTAATTGAATTCTCAGCTAAATTTATCAAGCCCGTCGTTGTGCCAGTAAACACCGATGTTGAATTAATCGTTTCCGGAAAAGTTGGCGAGATTATTGATGGCCGAGCCAAAATTGAACTACTAGCCATTTGTAACGAAGTTAAAGTCTTAGGTGTGGCGAAAGGTGTAATCAAACTCTGATGAGCGCGCCCTTAAAGGTTTATAAACGTATCGGGGATTTGCGCAAATTGAGTGCAAAAGATTTCGCTGCAACAATTCTGATTTATGCCGATGGTTTTCTAGAAGATGCAATTACTTCTATAAGTGCGGCAAAAGCTAATTCGGGCGATGATGTTGCAATCTATTTATTGATTTCAGGATCGCTGGAGCTAGGCGATATCGCAGCAATAATTGATGAACGTACTTATGTCGTCCAAATTACTGAAGGTGTTGGTTGGGGCGAAGCCATGAATGCCTTAATAAAATTAGCAAATTCGCCATTTGTAATTGTCATGGATCCATCAACAATTCTTACGGGCGATGCGATTACTCCAACTCTTGCCAAACTTTCCGAGGGTGAATTCAGCGCAGTTGGTTGGCGTGGGGGATTGGTAAATACAGATGATGAATGGCGCAGTGTTGACGATAAGGGCGTTGGTGAAGTCGATGTTCTATTCAGTTATTTCTTAGGGCTAAATAGAGATCATGCACTTGAAGCTGGTGCATTTAATATTCGAGCAGTTTATTATCGCAACGCCGATATTGAATTTGGCTTGAAACTACGACAAGCACAAGGCCGGCTCTGGCAATTAGATCTACCGCTAAAGCAAGAACGTCATCATGGCTATTACGACACCGATCCTGCTTATCGAGATGAGCAATCAAAGAAGAATTATGATCGAATCCTTCAGCGCTATCGGGGCAAGAACGAAATATTGTCGCCTCGAAGGTAACCTTCTCTTATGACCGCTAATGATTTATCAACCTTCACCACACTTGGTGTTGGCGGTCCTGCTACAAATATTCTTCACGTTACAAGTGAAGCCAAATTAATTGAGTCGGTAATCGCGGCTGATAATGCAAAAGTTCCACTATTAATTTTAGGTGGCGGTTCAAATGTCTTGATCAGCGATAGTGGATTTGCCGGAACTGTTATCCGAGTTGAAACAACTGGAAACTCCTTTGAAATTGATGCCTGCAGCGGCGGAACGCTTACCGTCAGCGCCGGATCTGATTGGGATGATTTCGTCGCCTTCACAATTGAGAAGGGCTTAGCGAATCTGGAATCGTTAAGCGGAATTCCTGGAACGGTCGGAGGTGCACCGATTCAAAATATTGGAGCATATGGCCACGAAGTTTCTGAGGTTATAGCAAGAGTCCGCACCTTTGATCGTGAAAAACAAGAGGTGAAAACATTTATGGCAAGTGAATGTGGATTTAGTTACCGCAATTCGATTTTTAAAGAGGCTTCTGGAAGATATGTAATTTTGGATGTAACTTTCCAACTTCGTCGCGGTGAGGAATCATTGCCAATCGGCTATGCCGAACTTGCTAAAGAACTTGGCGTTGAAATCGGTGCTCGAGTCCCAATAATTAAAGTTCGCGAAGCGGTTCTAAAATTACGTGGTGCAAAAGGAATGCTTGTCGGCCAGGGAATAAATTCTGCCGGTTCATTCTTCATGAATCCAATTTTAGAAAAATCAGTTGCAGATAACTTGCCAATTGATGCGCCTCGTTGGCCAACGTCAGATGGCAAGGTGAAAACATCTGCCGCATGGTTAATGGAGAATGCTGGCGTCAGTAAAGGAGATCGCTTAGCTGGTGCACAGATTTCACCGAAGCATGTACTCGCGCTCTCAAATTCTGGTGATGCAACAGCACAAGATTTATTGGAACTCGCAAGAAGCGCTCAAGAAAAAGTTCGAGCAAAATTTGGAATCACCCTGCAATCAGAAGTACAACTAGTTGGGCTAAAGCTTTAAATTATTTAGCTTCACCAAGCAGTTTTGCAACGCGTCCTATACCTTCAACAATATCTTCATCACCAAGGGCATATGAAAATCGCAAGTATCCGGAGGGCCCAAATGCTTCACCTGGAACTGCGGCAACTTCGACTTCATCCAAGATTAGAGTCGCAAGTTCTGCTGAAGTCTGTGGTCGCTTACCGCGAATTTCCTTACCTAGAACGCCTTTGACTGATGGGTAAACATAGAAAGCGCCAGTTGGAGTTGGGCATACAACTCCTGGAATCTTATTTAGTAATTCAACAATAAGTTTGCGCCTTCTATCAAAGGCAACACCCATCTCGCGAACTGCAGCTAGATCACCAGTAAGTGCCGCAATCGCAGCGTGCTGTGAAACATTTGAAACATTTGAAGTTAGATGTGATTGCAAATTTGTTGCTGCCTTAATTACATCTTTAGGGCCAACCATCCAACCAACGCGCCATCCGGTCATTGCATAAGTTTTTGCAACACCGTTCAAAATAATTGTTTGATCTGCCATCTCTGGAACAAGAACCGGAAGACTTGGTGCAGTAGCACCGTCATAAAGTAGGTGTTCATATATTTCATCTGAGATTACCCAGATGCCATGTGCGAGCGCCCATTGCCCGATTGCTTTAACTTGTTCAGCAGAATAAACCGAACCAGTCGGATTCGATGGCGAGCAAAATAGCAGCGCCTTTGTCTTAGGTGTACGTGCTGCTTCGAGTTGTTCGACAGTTACTAAGTAATTTTGTGACTCATCTGCAAAAACTTCTACTGCAGTTCCACCAGCAAGTTTTATGCACTCTGGATATGTAGTCCAATATGGAGCCGGCAAAATAACTTCATCGCCCGGGTCGATAATTGAAGCGAAAGATTCGTAGACAGCTTGCTTGCCACCATTAGTAACAAGTACTTGATCTGCAGTAATTACATAATTTGAATCGCGTAAAGTTTTTGCAACGATTGCATCACGAAGTGCTGGAAGTCCCGGTGTTGGTGTGTAGCGATGATTTGCAGGTTTTGATGTTGCATCAGCTGCGGCTTTCACAATGTAATCAGGAGTTGGAAAATCAGGTTCACCAGCGCCGAAGCCAATTACGGGTCGGCCTGCTGCTTTAAGTGCCTTCGCCTTTCCATCAACGGCCAATGTGGCTGATTCGGCGATGGCTGCGATTCTGCGAGAAATTCTTGGTTTTGCGCTCATAGTGAGGAGTATGCCATTCCTCAGTTTTACTCAGACCCCCTTCACGCTCTACACTCCCCGTTCTGGCGCTTGCATTAGGTCATGCTGACGCATGTCTTCTTGACTTAAGTGACGCTCGAAGGGCAGTAGCTCAACTGGCCAGAGTTCCGGTCTCCAAAACCGGCGGTTGGGGGTTCAAGTCCCTCCTGCCCTGCAAGTAGTTGAGAAGTTTTTAAAAGAGTTGGAATTAAATAGGAATAGGAAAGAGGTAGTGAACGTGGTTGATGAGAAAGATCCATCACACAACACAGACCAGGAATCCCTTGGGTTCTTTGGTCGCATTGGCCTTTTCTATCGCCAAGTAGTTTCTGAACTTCGTAAAGTTGTTTGGCCAACCCGCAACCAGCTAACAACTTATACAGCAGTTGTATTGGTATTCGTAGGTTTCATTATTGCGGTCGTATCTATTCTAGATATCGTTTTAACAAAAGTTGTTTTCTGGGTATTTGGGTAGTCAGGCGAATCCATGTCAATAGAAAATTTAGATATACCTCAAACCAGCTCTGTTAACTCAGCTGACGATTTCGAAGCTGCGCTCGCAGCAACTGCAACCGAAGATGTTGTTACATCTGTAATTGCCGATGAAGTTGTTGGCACACAAGATGCTATAGATGCAATTGAAGAAGAAGTTGCTCTAGAAGAATCAGCAGAATTAGAAGAAGAGAACGATGAGAATGCAGAATTTCGTCGCGCACTTCGCACCGCCCCTGGCGACTGGTTTGTAGTCCACTCATATGCTGGTTACGAGAAGAAAGTTAAGGGCAACCTGGCTAACCGTATTACCTCATTGAATATGGAAGATTATATTTTTCAAATTGAAGTTCCTGAAGAAGAAGTAATGGAAATTAAGAATGGCCAACGCAAGCAAGTAAAGCGCAATGTATTTCCTGGTTACGTTCTAGTTCGTATGGATCTAACTGATGAATCATGGTCATGTGTGCGAAACACTCCAGGAGTTACTGGATTCGTTGGAAACGCCCACCATCCATCACCACTGACTTTGCCTGAAGTTGAAAACATTTTGGCACCACGTCCGGTCAAGAAGTCAGACAAGATTGATATTCGTATGATTGATTTCGAAATCAATGAATCTGTAACAGTTATGGATGGCCCATTCGCGACGCTTCCAGCAACGATCTCCGAGATCATGCCAGAGCAAGGAAAGCTAAAGGTTTTGGTTTCAATCTTTGGTCGCGAAACCCCTGTCGAACTTTCATTCAACCAAGTCCAAAAGATTTAAAAAGAAGAGAAAAGGAATAGAAAAATGGCACCAAAGAAGAAGATCACAGCACTCATCAAGTTGCAGATCCAGGCTGGCGCAGCAACACCCGCACCACCAGTAGGTCCTGCCCTTGGTCAGCATGGTGTGAACATCATGGACTTCGTTAAGGCATATAACGCTGCAACCGAGTCACAAAAGGGCCAGATCATTCCGGTTGAAATCACCGTCTTCGAAGATCGCTCATTCACATTCATCACAAAGACTCCACCAGCTTCACGCCTTATCTTGAAGGCTGCTGGAATCGAAAAGGGATCTGCTATTCCTCACAAGAACAAGGTTGCAAACATCAGCAAGTCACAGGTTGAAGAGATCGCGAAGATCAAGATGCCTGACTTGAATGCAAATGATCTTGAAGCAGCAAGTTTGATTATCGCCGGTACTGCTCGTTCAATGGGTATCACTGTCGGTTAATTAAAAAAGTAATACCAAAGTAATAAGTGGGAGAACCTCGCTGGTTCGCTAACCACAACTCCGCCTAACAAATTGTTAGTCGAAAACAAAGGAGCAGAAATGAAGCGCAGTAAGAAATATAACGAGGCAGCTGCAAAGGTCGATCAAAAGATTCTTTACACACCCGGACAAGCAGTTAAGTTGGCTAAAGAGACAAGCACAACTAAATATGATGCAACAGTTGAAGTTGCACTACTTCTTGGAGTAGATCCAAAGAAGGCAGATCAAGCAATTCGTTCAACAGTAAACTTGCCACACGGAACCGGTAAGACTGCCCGCGTTCTTGTATTCGCAGGTGGCGAGCGCGCTGATGAAGCACGCGCAGCTGGCGCAGATATTGTCGGTGCAGATGAATTGATCGAAGAAGTTTCAAAGGGTCGTCTTGATTACGACGCTGTTGTTTCAACACCAGAACTTATGGGTAAGGTCGGTCGCCTTGGAAAGGTACTTGGACCTCGCGGTTTAATGCCAAACCCAAAGACCGGAACAGTTACAACAAACGTTGCTAAGGCTGTTTCTGACATCAAGGGCGGAAAGATTGAATTCCGCGTTGATAAGAATTCAAACCTTCACTACATAATTGGAAAGACATCTTTCACTGCAGAGCAATTGGCTGATAACTACGCAGCAGCTCTTGAAGAAGTTATGCGCGCAAAGCCAAACTCTTCAAAGGGGCGCTTCGTTCGCAAGGCCACAATCTCTACAACAATGGGACCTGGAATCCAGGTTGACCCAACGATCTCTCGCGATGGCGGAGATAACGTTCAGGCATAAGTTAAGTATTTTGACTCGGGTAGGCCTAATCACCTACCCTTGTTGAAGTTAAAGGCAAGACCCGTACCAAAGACTGCAGGTCCTTTTAGTAAAAAAACTAAGAGGTTAATTGTTGAAAAACAGCCAGCATAGGTGCCCACGTAACCTCGTGCGCATTTATGCGACGGGGTTTTTTGATTTTAGAGCGAAAGGAAGCCAAATGGCTCGCCCAGATAAAGCAGCAGCTGTTGCAGAACTGACGGAAGATTTCCGTACAGCAAATGCAACCGTGCTCACTGAATATCGTGGTCTCTCTGTTACATCAATGAAGGAACTTCGCCGTGCACTTGGTAGCAATACTAAGTACTCAGTAGTGAAGAACACTCTTACAAAAATCGCAGCGAAAGATGCAGGAGTAGATATTGATCCATCTCTACTTGCTGGTCCTTCAGCTCTCGCATTTATTAAGGGTGATCCAATTGATGCCGCAAAGAGCCTAAAGAACTTCTCAAAAGAAAATCCATTCCTTGTTATCAAGGGCGGAATCTTTGAAGGTAAATCTGTAACTGTTGCAGAAATTATGAAGCTAGCTGACCTTGAATCTCGCGAGGTTCTATTGTCCAAGCTTGCTGGTGCAATGAAGGGTTCACTTGCCAAGGCAATTCGTACCATCGATGCACTTCGCTTAAAGAAGGAAGCACTTGAAGGTGCTCCAGCTCCAGTGGCAGTAGTGTCCGAAGCGCCAACAGAAACTGTTGAGGCAGAGGTTCCAGCTGTAGCTGTGTCCGAAGCACAAACTGATGCTCCTGTCGCAGAAGTTGTCGAAGAAGTAGTACCAGAAGTAACTCCAGAAGTAACCGAATAATTAAAAGTCTTAACTAAAAAAGAAAAGGAATAGAAAAAATGGCAAAGCTAACTTCAGATGATCTATTAGCTCAATTCAAGGAAATGACTCTTGTTGAACTTTCAGATTTCGTAAAGGCATTTGAAACAGAGTTCGATGTAACAGCAGCAGCACCAGTTGCAGCAGCAGCAGCAGGTGGCGCAGCAGCAGGTGGCGCAGCAGCAGCTGATCAAGATGAGTTCACACTTATTCTTGAAGATGCTGGTTCACAGAAGATTGCAGTTATCAAGGAAGTTCGTAACATCAACTCAAGCCTGGGCCTAAAGGAAGCCAAGGATTTGGTAGATGGAACACCAGCTACTTTGATCGAAAAGGGAAGCAAAGAAGCAGTGGATAAGGCAAAGACAGCTCTAGAAGCTGCCGGCGCTAAGGTCACAGTTAAGTAATCCCAGCTCGAACTTACGCACAAGCGTTAAAAAAAGGGGCCCGAATCGGGTCCCTTTTTTCATGTCTAGGTGTATAAGCCCGGTTGGACAGATGCCCGCTTGATTGGGTACTCTCGCCCTTCGCAAATTTTAAAAACCCAGAGGTCAGGCATATAGCGGCTGAGACCTGGCGGTAGCCGTGCGTTTACATCTGGAGGAATTTTGGCCGCATCGAAGTCAAAGTCATTTGCACCTGCTCGCGTTTCATTCGCAAAAATTCGTGAACCACTCGAAGTACCAAACTTATTATCACTACAGCTAGACAGTGTTGATTGGTTACTTGGTAATGACGCGTGGCGTTCTCGTCTTGTTGTTGCTGAAAAGGCCGGTCGTGGTGAAGTACCAAAGACATCAGGATTAGAAGAAATCTTTGAAGAGATTTCACCAATCGAAGATTTCCAAGGAACGATGAGTCTCTCATTTAGAGATCACCGCTTCGAACCACCAAAGTATTCAGTCGCTGAATGTAAAGAACGCGACATCACTTACTCTGCACCACTTTTCGTGACTGCAGAATTCACCAACAACATCACTGGTGAAATTAAATCTCAAACAGTTTTCATGGGCGACTTCCCGCTGATGACACCACGCGGAACTTTCGTAATTAACGGAACCGAGCGCGTTGTTGTTTCACAGATTGTTCGTTCACCTGGTGTTTATTTTGAACGCACGATTGAGAAGAGTTCAGATAAAGATATTTTGACTGCGAAGATTATTCCTAGCCGTGGTGCTTGGTTGGAATTCGAAGTTGATAAGAAGGATTTGGTTGGCGTACGTATTGATCGTAAGCGTAAGCAATCAGTAACAATTTTCTTGAAGGCACTTGGTTGGACTGAGGAACAAATCCTTGAACAATTTGGTGAATTCGAATCTATTCGCGCAACTCTTGAAAAAGATAACGTGAATACTCAAGATGAAGCTCTGCTTGATATCTATCGCAAGCTTCGTCCAGGTGAGCCACCAACAAAGGAAGCTGCACAAGGACTTATCGAGAACTTGTACTTCAATCCAAAGCGTTATGACCTTGCAAAGGTTGGTCGCTTTAAGGTTAATAAGAAGCTTGGTCTTGAACTAGATCTTTCAAAGGGCTTGCTAAATATTGAAGATATCGTGGCAACAATTCGCTACTTGGTATCACTTCATAAGGGCGATGCGCTTATGGAATACGGCAAGCAAGTACGTGTTGAAACTGACGATATCGATCACTTTGGTAACCGTCGCCTTCGTACAGTTGGTGAATTGATTCAGAACCAAGTACGTACTGGTCTTTCACGTATGGAACGTGTTGTTCGTGAACGTATGACAACACAAGATGTCGAAGCAATCACTCCACAAACATTGATTAACATCCGTCCGGTTGTTGCATCGATTAAGGAGTTCTTCGGAACATCTCAACTTTCACAATTCATGGACCAGACAAATCCACTCTCTGGAATGACACATAAGCGTCGTCTTTCAGCACTTGGACCCGGCGGTCTTTCACGTGAACGCGCAGGCTTCGAAGTTCGTGACGTTCACCCATCTCACTACGGACGTATGTGTCCAATTGAAACTCCTGAAGGTCCAAACATCGGACTTATCGGATCACTTGCAACATATGCTCGTGTAACTCCATTTGGATTTATCGAAACTCCTTACCGCAAGGTTCTAAAGGGTAAGGTCACAGATCAAATTGATTACTTAACAGCAGATGAAGAAGATGAGCATGTTATTGCGCAAGCAAATGCACCGCTAACTGCTGATTCACACTTTGCAGAACCACGCGTACTCGTACGTCGTCGTGGTGGCGAAGTTGAATTTATTCATGCTGATGAAGTTGATTACATGGACGTTTCACCACGTCAGATGGTTTCTGTTGCAACAGCAATGATTCCATTCCTTGAGCACGACGATGCGAACCGCGCATTGATGGGTTCAAACATGATGCGTCAAGCAGTTCCACTCATTCGCGCAGAAGCGCCATTCGTTGGAACAGGTATGGAATTCCGTGCAGCTGTTGACGCTGGCGATGTTCTTCTTGCACGTAACTCAGGTGTTGTTACTGAAGTAAATGCAGATGAAGTAACTGTCATGAATGATGACGGAACTACAGAGCATTACTTCCTAGAGAAGTTCACTCGCTCAAACCAAGGCACTAGCCGCAATCAGAAGGTTATTGTCGCGCAGGGCGATCGTATTGAAACCGGCAAAGTTATTGCTGACGGACCATCAACCGAAAAGGGTGAAATGGCTCTTGGTAAGAACCTACTTGTGGCATTTATGTCATGGGAAGGCCACAACTACGAAGATGCAATTATTCTTTCGCAACGTCTTGTGCAAGATGACGTACTAACTTCAATTCACATTGAAGAGTACGAAGTTGATGCCCGCGACACAAAGCTTGGACCTGAGGAAATCACTCGTGATATCCCTAACGTGAGCGAAGAAGTTCTAGCTGATCTTGATGATCGCGGAATTATTCGTATCGGTGCTGAAGTTGTTCCTGGCGACATTCTTGTCGGCAAGGTAACTCCAAAGGGCGAAACTGAACTCACACCAGAAGAGCGTTTGCTCCGTGCAATTTTCGGTGAGAAGGCTCGTGAAGTTCGCGATACCTCACTTAAGGTTCCACACGGTGAATCAGGAAAAGTTATTGATGTTCGCATTCAAACTACTGAAGATGGATATGAACTTCCTGCCGGTGTAAACCAAATCGTTCGCGTATTTGTTGCGCAGAAGCGAAAGATTCAAGACGGTGACAAGCTTGCTGGTCGCCACGGTAACAAGGGTGTTATTTCAAAGATTCTTCCAGTGGAAGATATGCCATTCCTTGAAGATGGAACTCCTGTTGATGTTGTCTTGAACCCACTTGGTGTTCCTGGACGTATGAACGTCGGTCAGATTCTAGAAACTCACTTAGGTTGGGTTGCTAAATCTGGTTGGAAATTAGAAGGCAACGAAAGTTGGCAGAAGGATCTTCGCGAACATGGTTTCGCAGATGCTCCTGCTAATTCAAAGGTTGCTACTCCAGTATTTGATGGCGCAAAGGAAGAAGAACTTATTGGTCTTCTCTCTTCAACACTTCCTAACAAGGATGGAATGCGTCTTGTTGGTGGAAACGGAAAGGCTCGTCTATTCGACGGTCGTACCGGAGAGCCATACAAGGAAGAGATCACAGTTGGCTACATGTACATCTTGAAGCTTCACCACTTGGTGGACGACAAGATCCACGCACGTTCAACTGGACCTTACTCAATGATTACGCAACAACCACTTGGTGGAAAAGCACAATTCGGTGGTCAGCGCTTTGGTGAGATGGAAGTTTGGGCACTTGAAGCATATGGCGCCGCTTACACACTCCAAGAGTTGCTAACTATTAAGTCCGATGACGTTCTTGGTCGCGTAAAACTTTACGAAGCCATTGTTAAGGGCGAGAACATTCCAGAACCTGGTATCCCAGAATCATTCAAGGTACTTGTCAAGGAAATGCAATCACTTTGTTTAAATGTGGAAGTTCTCTCTTCTGAAGGTGTAGCGATTGAAATGCGCGATACCGATGAAGAAGTTTTCCGTGCCGCCGAAGAACTTGGAATCAACTTGTCACGAGTTGAACCTTCAAGTGTCGAAGAAGTTTAAGGAGAGGGATAAAAAATGTTAGATGTTAACTTTTTTGATGAACTACGAATTGGCTTAGCTTCGACTGACAATATTCGTGAATGGTCTTTTGGCGAAGTTAAGAAGCCAGAAACCATCAACTACCGCACACTTAAGCCAGAGAAGGACGGACTCTTCGACGAGAAGATCTTCGGACCTACTCGTGACTGGGAATGTTATTGCGGTAAGTACAAGCGCGTTCGCTTCAAGGGAATTATTTGCGAGCGTTGCGGTGTTGAAGTTACTCGCGCAAAGGTTCGTCGTGAACGTATGGGTCACATCGAATTAGCTGCACCTGTTACTCACATCTGGTACTTCAAGGGTGTTCCTTCACGCCTTGGTTACCTACTTGATCTTGCACCAAAGGATCTAGAGAAGGTTATTTATTTCGCTGCTTACATGATCACAGAAGTTGATACTGAAGCTCGCGAAGAGGATCTACCTTCACTTGAGAAGCGCCTTGCTGGAGATAAGAAGAAGATTGAAACTCGTCGCGATGGCGATCTAGATGCACGTCAGAAGAAGCTAGAAGCAGATACTGCTGAGCTAGAAGCTGCTGGCGAAAAGGCTGATGTTAAGCGCAAGGTACGCGAAGCGGCAGAACGTGAATTGAAAGCAATTCGCGATAAGTCACAACGCGAACTCGATCGCTTAGATGCAGTCTGGTCACGCTTTAAGAATCTGAAGGTTCAAGATCTCGAGGGTGATGAGTCCTTGTATCGCGAACTTACAGATCGCTTTGGTGTTTACTTCAAGGGTTCAATGGGCGCAGCTGCAATTAAGCGTCGCTTAGAAACTTTTGATTTACAAGCTGAGTACACAATGCTTACCGAACTTGCACAAACCGGTAAGGGACAGAAGAAGACTCGCGCAATTAAGCGTTTGAAAGTTGTCTCTTCATTCCTAAATACTCGCAACCACCCAGCGTCAATGGTTCTAGATTGTGTTCCAGTTATTCCACCAGATCTACGTCCAATGGTTCAACTAGATGGTGGCCGCTTTGCGACCTCTGATCTAAACGATCTATACCGTCGAGTTATCAACCGTAACAATCGTTTGAAGCGACTTGCAGATCTTGGTGCTCCAGAAATTATTGTTAACAACGAAAAGCGTATGTTGCAAGAAGCAGTAGATGCGCTATTTGATAACGGTCGTCGTGGTCGTCCAGTTACTGGTCCAGGAAACCGTCCACTTAAATCACTTTCAGACATGCTTAAGGGTAAGCAAGGACGTTTCCGTCAGAACTTGCTCGGAAAGCGCGTTGATTATTCTGGTCGTTCAGTAATCGTTGTTGGTCCACAACTTAAGTTGCACCAATGCGGTCTGCCAAAGCAGATGGCACTTGAACTCTTCAAGCCATTCGTAATGAAGCGCCTGGTTGATCTCAATCACGCACAGAACATCAAATCCGCAAAGCGTATGGTCGAGCGTGCTCGCCCTGTTGTGTGGGATGTTTTGGAAGAAGTGATTGCAGAGCATCCAGTTCTTCTAAACCGTGCACCAACACTGCACCGTCTAGGTATCCAAGCTTTCGAACCACAATTGGTCGAAGGTAAAGCTATTCAAATTCACCCACTTGTTTGTACTGCATTCAACGCAGACTTCGACGGTGACCAGATGGCAGTTCACTTACCTCTGTCAGCAGAAGCACAAGCAGAAGCACGTGTTCTCATGCTTTCAAGTAACAATATTTTGTCACCTGCATCAGGTCGACCAATTACATCTCCTACACAGGACATGGTTCTTGGTCTTTACTTCCTGACTTCACTTCGTGAAAACGAACTTGGTGAAGGTCGCGCATTCGGTTCAATCTCTGAAGCGTTGATGGCATATGACCGTAACTCACTAACAATGCAGGCCAAGATCAAGATTCGTTTAACTCATAGCGGTGTCACTGAAGTTCGCGAGACCACACTTGGTCGCGCACTATTCAATGAAATCTTGCCAGAGGGTTATAAGTTTGTTGATTACGATGTAACTAAGAAACTTCTTGGCCAAATCGTCGATGATCTAGCTGAAGGATTTGCCAAGGTAACAGTTGCGCAGACACTTGATGCCTTGAAGTCACTTGGTTTCTATTGGGCAACACGCGCTGGTATCACCATCGCAATTACAGATGTTGTCACACCAGCCAATAAGCAGAAAATTTTGGATGGTTATGAAATTAATGCTGAGAAGGTACAGAGCCAATATGAAAAGGGTCTGATTACTGATGATGAGCGTCGTCAAGAACTCATTGAAATTTGGACGAATGCAACAACAGAAGTTGCAAATGCGATGGAAGCTAACTTCCCAAAGACCAACCCAGTTTGGATGATGGTCTACTCCGGCGCACGTGGAAACATGATGCAAGTTCGTCAGATCGCAGGTATGCGTGGTCTGGTAGCGAATCCGAAGGGCGAAATTATTCCGCGTCCGATCAAGTCAAACTTCCGTGAAGGTCTCTCAGTTCTTGAGTACTTCATTGCAACTCACGGTGCGCGTAAGGGTCTTGCAGATACCGCGCTACGTACCGCTGACTCTGGTTACCTAACTCGTCGCCTCTGCGACGTGGCACAAGATGTAATCATCCGTGAAGAAGATTGCGGTACAGATCGCGGTCTAACACTAAAGATTGCTGCGCTTGATTCAACTGGCGCACTTGTCCGTGATGACCATGTTGAAACTTCAATGTTTGGTCGTAACTTGTCAGAGGATGCAGTTCAAAACGGCAAGGTAATTCTTAGCGCAGGAACAGATCTTGGCGATAAGAACATCAACACACTTGTTGAAGCAGGAATCGCTGAAGTAAAAATTCGCTCAGTTCTAACTTGCGACAGCAAGGTCGGACAATGCGCAATGTGCTACGGCCGCTCAATGGCATCTGGCAAGTTAGTAGATGTCGGCGAAGCTGTTGGAATTATTGCTGCTCAATCAATTGGTGAGCCAGGAACCCAGTTAACAATGCGTACTTTCCACACCGGAGGTATTGCAGGAGATGACATCACACACGGTCTTCCTCGTATTGTTGAACTCTTCGAAGCGCGTACACCTAAGGGCGTTGCGCCAATCGCAGAAACAGCTGGCGTAGTTAGCTTCCTAGAAGATGCAAAGGGAAAGAAGATCATCGTTACGCCAGAAGATGGCAGCGAAGCGATCGCCTACCCAATTACACGTCGTCAGAAACTTAAGGTTGAAGATGGCATGCGCGTTAGCGTTGGCCAACAAATGGTTGTTGGTGCAATTGATCCGAAGCAAGTACTTCGTATCCTTGGACCACGTCAAACACAGGTCCACTTAGTGAATGAAATCCAAGAGGTTTACCGTTCACAAGGTGTATCAATTCACGATAAGCACATCGAAATCATTGTTCGCCAAATGTTGAAGCGCATTACTGTGCTTGAACCAGGCGATGCTGATTTACTTCCAGGTGAACTTGTAGAACGTGGTCGTTTCGAAACTGAGAACCGTCGCGTTGTATCAACTGGTGGCAAGGCTGCATCTGGTCGCCCAGAACTTATGGGTATCACCAAGGCATCACTTGCAACTGAATCATGGTTGTCAGCTGCTTCATTCCAAGAGACCACAAAGGTTTTGACAGATGCTGCGTTATCCGAGAAGAGCGATCCATTGCTCGGACTTAAGGAGAACGTAATCATCGGTAAGTTGATCCCAGCTGGTACAGGTCTTGCTCGTTACCGCAACGTTCGAGTTGAACCAACAGAAGAAGCAAAGGCTGCGGTCTACGCTGCTTATGATGAATATGACTTCACACCATTTGAATCTCAAGGTTCAGGTGAAGCAGTTCGATTGGATGAGTTCGAAACTCGTTAAAGTAAATTAAAATAAGAGCCTCGGTGAGAAATCATCGGGGCTTTTTTATTGGGCTTTGGAATAGCTGTCGCTCAACATAATAAGTTGAGCTATTTCATTTACAGAACTGCAATCACCTTTATCTTCATAAATACAATCTTGTGGTCCACTAACCGTTAGAACCGTGCTCTCATCTCGCCACATTTCATACCCATAACTTGGAGCTTCATTTGGATTATAAATTTGCTCCCAATCTGCAACTTTCCAGAGAAAATATGAAACCAGTCCTTCATAGACGCCTTTTGATGTTTTATAGGAAATTACATATTCACTAATTGGGGCAGGGGAGATTGCATCTGCAGTCGAACGCTCATAAGGCAAGGTTCGCAATTTTGGAAATAGGTGAAGTGGAAGTTTCACCGAAACCGGGATTAAACCTAAACCTTGCGGATATGTGATCTTCTTGCAATCGGTAGCTTCAAGGTATCTATACCCCTCTGAATCCAAGGTTTTGCCACTCTTGCTGAATTTAATTTCGCGATCGGTTAGTTGGCCTTCAGAATAAAAACTATATTTTGCAATAAGTTGATTATTAATAAACTTTCCGTTGAATGTGCCATAAGAACTATCTTTCTGAAAATGCTGTTGAATTAGATTTCCGGAAACACTCGTTCCTTCTTCTTTTGTTATTTCAAGGAGTGAATTGTCAGTAGAAACTTGTGCGTGATAGCAAGGCGCAAGAGATAAAGCTGTCCTGCTATTTTTTGTGATTATCCAGCCGCCGGATGAGAGAAGTACGAAAACTAGAATTCCAGCGACAGCGAGCAAAGAGCGTTTCATTTATTTAAGTAAACAACCAACACTGCTCCAACAAAATGTGAAATAAAAGCGGCCGCGGTCAGTGCATGGAATAGTTCGTGAAATCCAAACCAATTTATAGAAATATTTGGTTTCTTAATGGCATAAATAATTCCGCCGGCTGTGTAAAAAATTCCGCCAAGTAAAATCAATAGGAAGACAGCAACGCCACCGTTTCGCCAAAATGCAGGCAAGAAAAATACGGCAGCCCAGCCAAGTGCAATATAGAGAGGTACATAAACCCAGCGCGGGGCGCCTAGCCAGAGAATTCTTATAAGCGCGGTCAATATGGCCCCGCCCCAAACACAGGAGAGCAAAATAACTGCCTGATTCTTATCTAAGAGATAGACCGAGAACGGGGTATAGGTTCCAGCGATCAAAATCGGGATATTTGCATGGTCAATTCGGCGCCAAAGTGCCCGATATTTCTCCTGCCATTTGACCCGGTGATAAAGAGCGCTGCAGGTAAAGAGAGTTACAGCTGTGAGGGTGAAGATTCCGAGGGTAATTCGACCCTGAAGCCGATCGGCAGTAGTAATAAGGACTAATCCAGCCACCAGTGAGATAGGGGACATGATCAGATGGATCAAGCCGCGACCTTTGGGCTTGGGAAGGTGGATTTTTTCGGCCAAATTCATGGCATAACCTTCCCCTAAAAGTGCTGGGGTGGGGCAAAAACCCTCGGCGTGTCGGATTTGGGATTTACCTCCCTTTTTGGGATCAGAGGAGTAAAACCCGTTTTGACCACTGGAGCCTGACGAGGTTACTATTCGCGTCTGCTCTTTTTTGAATTGAGCGCTTGTAACCGTGTGCAATAACTTGAAAAAGTAATTGTCGAAATTTACGAAGTTGGGTCAACACACCCGACCGCGTGGGTCGAGAAACAAACGGAAATAAGTGCATAAAACAAAATTGAAACGCAGTAATGAACGGAGAAGAAGTGCCAACAATTCAGCAGCTGGTCCGCAAGGGTCGCGCAGAAAAGACAACTAAGACGAGCACGCCTGCACTTAAAGGTAGTCCGCAACGTCGTGGTGTTTGTACTCGTGTTTATACAACAACTCCTAAGAAGCCAAACTCTGCGCTTCGTAAAGTTGCACGTGTACGTCTAACAAGTGGCATGGAAGTAACTGCATACATTCCTGGTGAAGGACATAACTTGCAAGAGCACTCAATCGTTCTTGTTCGCGGTGGCCGTGTAAAAGATCTTCCAGGTGTTCGTTACAAAATCGTTCGTGGTTCTCTAGATACTCAAGGTGTTAAAGATCGTAAGCAATCACGTAGCCGTTATGGTGCAAAGAGAGAGAAGAAGTAATGCCACGTAAAGGTCCCGTTACTAAGCGCCCAGTTGTTGCAGATCCTGTTTACAACTCACCTGTTGTTACTGCGCTAATTAATAAAATTTTATTGCACGGCAAGCGTTCTACTGCTGAAGCAATTGTTTATCAAGCACTTGAAGGTTGCCGCGAAAAGACTGGTGGAACTGACCCAGTAATCACTTTGAAGCGCGCACTAGATAACATTCGTCCAACTCTTGAAGTTAAGTCTCGCCGTGTTGGTGGAGCTACTTACCAAGTGCCAATGGAAGTTAAAGCAGGACGTGCAACAACTCTCGCACTTCGTTGGGTAATTGATTACTCACGTCAACGTCGCGAAAAGTCAATGGCAGAGCGTTTACAGAACGAGCTTTTAGATGCATCAAATGGCCTAGGCGCAGCAGTTAAGAAGCGCGAAGACACTCACAAGATGGCTGAAGCTAACAAGGCTTTCGCTCACTACCGCTGGTAAATCCAGAAAATTATTTAAGAAACTAACAAGGAGACTCGACAAGTGGCCGTAGAGACAGCAATCGACCTAGCCAAGGTTCGCAACATTGGAATCATGGCGCACATCGACGCGGGTAAAACCACGACAACTGAGCGCATCCTGTTCTACACCGGTATCAACTACAAGATCGGTGAAGTTCATGATGGCGGCGCGACCATGGACTGGATGGAACAAGAGCAAGAGCGCGGAATCACAATTACATCTGCGGCAACAACATGTGTCTGGAAAGACCACCTAATTAATATTATTGATACACCAGGCCACGTGGACTTTACTGTTGAAGTAGAACGTTCACTACGTGTTCTAGATGGCGCAGTTTGCGTATTCGATGGTGTTGCTGGCGTAGAGCCACAATCAGAAACAGTTTGGCGTCAAGCAGATCGTTACAACGTTCCTCGTATCTGTTTCGTAAACAAGCTAGACCGTACTGGTGCATCATTCGAACGTTGCGTAGAAATGATCGGTTCTCGTTTAAATGCAGTTGCACTTGTTCTACAACTCCCAATCGGATCTGAAGGTGACTTCAGTGGTGTTATCGATCTAATTGCAATGAAGGCACTTGTCTGGCCTGGCGAAACTAAAAAGGGCGAAGATTATTTAATCGAAGAAATCCCAGCAGCGATGTTGGAAGAAGCAAAGACTGCTCGTCACAATATGCTTGAAACTCTTGCAGATGCTGACGATGCAATCATGGAGAAGTACCTAGAAGGTATTGAACTTTCAGATGAAGAAATTATTGCTGGTATCCGTCGCGCAACTCTTGCTGACAAGTTGACTCCTGTTCTTACAGGTTCTGCTTTCAAGAACAAGGGCGTTCAACCAATGCTCGATGCAGTAAATCGCTACCTTCCAAGCCCACTAGATATCAAGGCAATTGTTGGACACAAGATGGGCGATCCAGATGTTGAAGTAGATCGTCAACCTGCAGATTCAGAACCATTCTCTGCTCTTGCATTCAAGATCATGTCTGATCCACACCTTGGAAAACTAACATTCGTTCGTATTTACTCTGGTCGTCTAGATACCGGAACTGCAATCCTTAACTCAACAAAAGATAATAAGGAACGCATCGGAAAGATTTATCAGATGCACGCAAATAAGCGTGAAGAGAAAGATTCAGCTGGTGCAGGAATGATCATCGCAGTTATGGGTCTTAAGAACACCACAACAGGCGACACACTCTGTGATCCAGATAAGCCAGTAATCCTTGAATCTATGGACTTCCCAGATCCAGTTATTTCTGTAGCTATCGAACCAAAGACAAAGGCTGACCAAGAAAAACTTGGTATTGCTATCCAACGTCTTGCTGAAGAAGATCCAACATTCCACGTTAAGTCAGATGAAGAGACCGGCCAGACAATCATTTCCGGTATGGGCGAGCTTCACCTAGAAATTCTTGTAGACCGTATGCGCCGCGAATTCAAAGTGGAAGCAAATGTTGGTAAGCCACAAGTTGCATACCGCGAAACTCTTCGTAAGCCAGTCGATCGTTATGACTACACCCACAAGAAGCAATCTGGTGGTTCTGGTCAATTCGCAAAGGTTCAAATTGCAATCGAACCACTTCCAACTGGAAGCGAAAATACCTACGAATTCGTAAACAAGATCACCGGCGGTCGCATCCCTAAGGAATACATTCCTTCAGTTGATGTCGGCTGTAAAGAGGGAATGCAGAACGGTCCACTAGCTGGTTATCCACTAGTTGATGTTCGCGTAACTCTTCTTGACGGTGCTTACCACGATGTTGACTCATCAGAACTTGCATTCAAAATTGCAGGACTTCAAGCATTTAGAGAAGCATCTCGAC
>CAIQHM010000097.1 GCA_903871555.1 uncultured Actinomycetes bacterium
AGTTGGCAGTGTTGCTGTCTTTGTATCTGACGACGCACTCGTAGCGTTTGGTGCACCCTCAACTAACACTTGGCGGAAGCGCAGCTCGGCTGTTTGGCCAACAAGTTGCACGATTTTTTCACCTGTTTGACCTGGTACTGAAATAACAATTTGGCGATTAGTGCCTGAACCTTGTGCGGCAACTTCGCTCTCGGCAACACCCAAAGAGTTAACGCGTTGCCTAATAATCTCAACTGCTTGATCGATAGCCTCAGTAGTAACTTTAGTTCCTTCACTCGCGCGAGGTGTTAGCGTGACGCTTGTACCTCCGCGTAGGTCAAGACCTAACTTGATTTTCGTGGCGCCTTGTATGACTGCGACGGCACTGAAAGCAATTAAGGCGACCGCAAGGATCGCAATTGACTTCGCGGACTTGGCTGAAGTTTTAGCAGCCTTTGGACTCTGGGAATTATTAAGGGCAGACATGGGACGCAAGTCTAGGCATCAGAGGCTGGTGTGTCGAAAAGCCCGATCTGATTGCCAGCGAGATTTTGCGCACCTATAGGGGGCGTTAAGCCAAGATGTTCAAATCCTGCAGGCGTAGCTATGCGCCCACGCGGAGTTCTTGAGATAAAACCCATGCGGACTAGGAAAGGTTCGGCCAAGGATTCAATAGTTTCAGCCTCTTCGCCAATTGCCATGGCCAGGGTTGAGATTCCCACTGGTCCCCCGTTAAATCTTTTTACCAACGCCTCTAAAACACCCAAATCGAGGCGATCTAACCCGATTTCATCTACCTCATACATCTCAAGGGCTGACTTAGCCTCGTTAATTCCAACTTTTCCATTTGAATGGACTTGGGCAAAATCTCGAACTCTACGCAACAATCTATTAGCTACTCGAGGAGTGCCTCTAGAACGTGAACCAAGTTCATTAATGGCTTCCTTATCGATTTCGATTCCCATTAAATCAGCGCTTCGTTTAACAATTATCGAAAGTTCAGAATCTTCATAGAAATCTAATTGCGCAGTAAATCCGAAGCGATCGCGAAGTGGGCTTGGCAATAAACCGGCGCGAGTTGTAGCACCAACAAGTGTGAAATGTGGAAGTTCAAGTGGAATTGCAGTTGCGCCAGCACCTTTGCCAACTATTACATCTACCCGAAAATCTTCCATCGCTAAATAAAGAAGCTCTTCAGCCGGGCGAGACATTCTATGGATTTCATCTAAGAATAAAATTTCACCTTCCACAAGCGATGAAAGTATTGAAGCCAAATCACCAGCATGTTGAATCGCTGGTCCACTTGTTATGCGAATAGGTGCGTTCATTTCAGATGCAATGATCATTGCAAGAGTTGTTTTACCTAACCCCGGTGGTCCTGAAAGCAATACGTGGTCAGCCGGTGCTTTTCTATTTCTTGCCGCAGACAATAGGAGATCGAGCTGATCTGCGACTCTCTTCTGTCCCACAAACTCTGCAAGTGTTTTGGGACGCAAGGCTAATTCTTGGGAACGTTCAAATTCATCTGAATTTGAATCAATAATTCGATTTTCATCGCTCATGTTTAACCACGACCCCGACTTTGCAGTGCCAATTTAAGAAGTGTGGAAATATCTGTCTCATCAATCTTTATACCAAGATCACTTGCCACGCCATCGATTGTTGCTTCGGCATCGCGAGCAGTAAACCCAAGTCCAATAAGTGCGCTCTGCAGTTGGGTACGCCAATGCGACTTCGCGCCCTTGCCCGATTTGGTAGTTAAAGTTAAATCATTAACTTTCTCTTTCAACTCTAAAACTGTGCGCTGTGCACCCTTCTTACCAAGGCCAGGGATGCGTTCTAAGGCTGCAGAATTTTCACTTGCGATGGCGCTAGCCAGCTCTTCCGGCTCGTAAATTGAAAGTGCCGATTGGGCAACTTTTGGACCAATACCGCTTACGGTTTGCAGTAATTCAAAGAAATCTCGAGAACTTGCGCGGTCAAAACCAAAGAGCGTCAAAGAATCTTCACGAACAACAAGGGTTGTGAACACTTCACAATGGGTACCAACGGTTAAAGATGCTGCAAAGCGCGCCGGTAATGAGACTTGTAGTCCCACTCCTCCTACTTCGATAACAGCAGAATTGAGCGTTGTAGCTTTCACAACACCAGATACCGAGGCAATCATCTCTTCTTCGCTTTCGCTAAACGCGCCTTCTCTTTCGTAAGCGCTGCTTGAATACGTGCATCTCCCGAACCTCGCCAATGATGGCAGATAGCAAGAGCTAAGGCATCGGTACTGTCTACGGGTTTAGGGATTTCTTTTAGTGAAAGCAATTTTTGAACCATAAGTGCCACTTGCTTTTTATCAGCCCTGCCAGAACCAGTAACCGCAGCCTTTACTTCAGTAGGTGTATGCATCGCGACCGGAATTCCTGATCTGGCCGCAATTAAAAGAGCCACTCCGGCAGCTTGCCCCGTAGACATCGCAGTACGAACATTTAATTGCGAAAATACTCTTTCTACCGCAATTACATCTGGTTTAAATTCCGTTATCCACTGGATCAATTCTGTCTCGAGAGCGAGCAATCTCTGCGAAAGTTCAAGGTCAGATGGTGTCTGAATAACGCCGACGCCGACCATAACCAATTTTTGAGCAGAACCATTTTCAACAATTCCCAGACCGCATCTTGTTAAACCTGGATCTACGCCAAGAACGCGCATCTTAAAGGTTAGCCATTACCTCGTCTGATACATCAAAGTTTCCGAAGACGTTTTGTACGTCATCCAATTCTTCAATGGCATCGATTAAAGCAAAAACTTTTGTTGCACCTTCGGCATCTAGTTCAACTGAAACTGAAGGAAGGAACGAGGTATCTGCAGATTCATAATCAATACCGGCGCTTTGCAACGCAGTACGGACTGCTACCAAATCACTTGGTTCACTTACGATTTCAAATGATTCCCCAAGATCACTAACATCTTCAGCGCCTGCATCCAGAACATGTTCAAGGATTTTATCTTCGGTAATTCCTGGCGCTTTAGAAACAATGATGACGCCTTTGCGATTGAACATGTAAGAAACTGAGCCAGGATCGGCCATATTTCCGCCGTTGCGTGTTACGGCAACACGAACTTCAGATGCAGCGCGATTACGATTATCAGATAGACATTCGATTAGAAGCGCTACTCCATTTGGTCCATAACCTTCATACATAATTGTTTGCCAATCCGCGCCGCCAGATTCGAGTCCAGCTCCACGTTTTACTGCACGATCAATATTGTCAGCCGGCATCGAGCTTTTTTTGGCTTTTGCAATCGCATCAAAGAGCGTTGGGTTTCCAGAAATATCCGCGCCACCATTTCTTGCAGCTACTTCAATCCCCTTAATTAACTTGGCAAAATTCTTGGCTCGGCGTGAATCAATAACAGCCTTCTTATGCTTAGTTGTTGCCCACTTGGAATGGCCTGACACTTTAAAACCCCCTATAAATCAATTCGCCTAGTTTATCTTGAATTACTTTTTACAAACCTCTTCTAGGAAATATCGATGAACTCGATTATCCCCAGTCAGTTCCGGATGGAATGAGGTAGCGAGAACGTGAGCCTGTCTAACTGCAACTGGATGTTTCACCCCGGCTACTTCAAGACTTGCAAGTACTTCCACGCCCTTGTCGCATGATTCAACCCAAGGAGCCCGTATGAAGACTCCCCTAAATGGCGCCCCAGAAATAACCTTGAAATCCAAATCAACTTCGAAGGATTCAGTCTGTCGACCAAACGCATTGCGGCGAACTTGCATATCGATCCCACCGAAGGTTTCCTGTTGTGACGCCGGATCTAAAATTGATTTTGCTACCAGAATCATTCCCGCACAAGAGCCGTATGTCGGCATACCATCTGCAATCCTTTTACTTATCAAATCGAATAAATCAAAAGCCTTTGCCAATTTACTTATTGTCGTTGATTCGCCACCAGGAATTATCAATGCATCAATTTGCGATATCTCCGCAGCGCTTTTAACTAAATTACCCGTGACACCACAATCGCCAAGAGCTAAGAGATGTTCGCGAAAATCACCTTGGAGCGCTAATACTCCAACGTTCATGCCTACCAGCCCCGCTCAGCCAATCGATGAGGAACAGGTATATCAGCAACATTAATTCCGACCATTGCTTCACCAAGTCCGCGAGATGCATCAGCAACAATTTTTGCATCTGTGTAATAAGTAGTTGCCTTTACGCAGGCAGCGGCACGCTTTGCGGCATCGCCTGATTTGAAAATACCAGAACCAATAAATAAACCATCAGCACCGAGCTGCATCATCATTGCGGCATCCGCTGGTGTGGCAATACCACCAGCTGTGAAAAGAACTACTGGAAGCTTTCCAGTTTCAGCAACTTCCTTAACGAGCGCATAGGGCGCTTGAAGTTCTTTTGCTGCAACATAAAGTTCATCTTCGCGCATAGATGTTAAACGACGAATTTCGCCACCAATCTTGCGCATGTGAGTTGTTGCATTTGAAACATCGCCGGTTCCTGCTTCACCCTTCGAGCGAATCATTGCTGCACCCTCGCTGATGCGACGTAACGCCTCACCTAGATTTGTCGCACCACAAACGAAAGGAATCGTGAAATTCCATTTATTAATATGGTGTTCGTAATCTGCTGGTGTTAAAACTTCTGATTCATCAATGTAATCAACGTTAAGTGTCTGCAGAATTTGAGCTTCAGCGAAGTGGCCAATACGAACTTTTGCCATAACCGGGATAGAAACTGCAGCTTGAATTTTCTCAATCATGTCTGGATCTGACATCCGCGAAACTCCGCCTTGCGCACGAATATCAGCAGGTACACGTTCTAGAGCCATCACTGCAACTGCGCCAGCATCTTCCGCAATTTTTGCTTGTTCAACATTTACAACGTCCATAATGACGCCGCCCTTAAGCATTTCGGCCATGCCGCGTTTTACTCTTGCGCCGCCTACTTGTGATTCATTTGCCTTGGACATCATCTGCTCCTGTTGCCAATCTATTGTTAGCGCTTCTTCTATGAGGAGATGAGTCTACTTTGACTTTGACGGACTCGCACTCGCAGCCGGTTGCGGGTAGGTGAAGGCAGGTGCGCTATCGGTCAGCGCGATCCACACTTGGCCATCAGCGAAGTTGGCTACAGAGCCATCCGACAGGGTCCAAATTGTGCCGACCTCGGCGCTTGCACGTTGCCAATTAATTGCAACAACCTTTCCATCTCGCAGTAAGTAGCCTGTGCCTGATCCAACAGTGTTGCTCAGCGGAGTGATTCCACCAACTTTGTCATGATAAATCGAATTGGTGATTTTCACATTTTGGATTACAAAATTTGGCGAACCTAATTGTTTGCCATTCGAATCGAAATTAGGTTTTCCGTTATAAGAAAGTAGCCATCGTTTTTCGGCAACCGACCAAGTTATTCCGTAACGAGAGGCCGGCCATTTAATGGAGACGGCAGAAACTTCTTTCGCTAAATCTGAACCCTTGCCAAATTGCCAACCAATCGATCTAACTGTGTCGATTTTCTTGCCTTCAATTTCGATTGTTTTTTTCAACAATGCATTGCCATCAAGCATCATATTTGTCGGCGAAAAGCGATTCTTATCTGTCTGATAGATACTTGGCGGATTTCGCTCTGCGCTCATATTTTCTAAATTAGCAGCCGCAAGTACTGGACGCATTTTGCTCTGCGCACCACTGTAAGCAAATCCAACTCGACCATATTGCGCGAGAATTTCAATGTCGCTAATTCGAGCAGAACGAACTGGTCCGATCAGAGGTGGAATCTCGTTGCTAAAAATCGCAGCAATACGCGTTAGCCCACCTTCAACTTGTTCGATGTAAATTACATCGGCGCTAGCCAACCCAACTTGTGGGTGGGCTGCAGAAGTGTCGTCAATCTTCACCGCAAGTACCGGCCCATTCTTTCCTGGGAGATTGGTCAAGATATTTTTTTCAACACTTTTGCCGGTAACTTTTTTTACGATATTTGAAGGGGAAGCGCATGAACTAAGTACTATCAAGATTGAAAGCGCTGCTAAGAACTTCTTCATAAAATATCATCCTCGAATGAGTAACGCATGGGCAATGGGGCGTGTCCGGCTAACCGGAATAACTTAAAGAGGTTCTTACTTCGTAGGTGTTGGGCACTTCTTACCGCTTCGGTATGAATTGTTATCCCAACTGCAATTTTCTCAGTCATCGCCTGCAGTGCAGCAAGAAGATCCACTTCAATACCACTTGGCACGGAAGCCTCATCCGCTAAGAGCAATTTCAAAGTTTGTGATAACGAAATCTCGGCATCACTTCTTTCGACAATATTTGCTTCTCGTGCTTGATAGGCAGCGGCTGTAAGAACCATGCTGGTAGCTGCATCCACACTCTTTGAATTCGCAATCTCCAAGGCGATCGCTGCTCGTTTCTGAAGAAGCGCATCTAAATGCGCCCAAGAAGTTTCTACCCGATGGTGCAAGGCATCAAGCCTGGACGCCAGAAAGGACAAATACCATCCAGCTATAAGGAGTAAGAAAATTACGGCTATTGCAGTCTTAATCATTAGATCGCAATCTATTCCAGAATCTGTTTTCAGATGCGAGGCTCACCTTGGAATTTCCCACTAAAGCCATTTCATAGACTGATGAAATCTGATTTCCCACAGTATCCCAATCAAATATTTTCGCTTTTTCAAAACCAGCATCGGCGATCTGCTTGCGTGCATCGTCATTTCCAAGAAGATGCAATACCGCCGACGCTAACGCGTTTGAACTCTCTGAAGTAAAGAGTTCACCAGATTTACCTTGATCTAAGAGTTTTGCGAAGGCGGGCAAATTGCTCGCGACTATCGGCGTTCGTGCCGCCATGGCCTCGGCAAGAATGATTCCAAAAGATTCACCACCTGTGTTTGGCGCGATATAAAGCGATATTGATTTGAAGAACTGGGCTTTCTCAAGTTCCGATATCCGACCCAGGAAAGTGATTCGATTACGAAGTTGGGATGGAACTTGCTTGGAAAAATCTTCAGAATCTCCAGGACCTGCTACAAGAATTCGTAAATTTGAAACCTGGGTAACTATTTCCGGAATCGCGGCGAGTAAAACACTCAAACCTTTGCGTGGTTCGTCGAAGCGACCAATAAATCCAATTGTGTTCGGTAGCGCCCATTCTGCGCGCGGGCCAATTCCATCAAATTTGCTCGTATCAATTCCATTTGGAATCACCACAGCTTCGGTACTGAAACGATCTTTCAAAGTCTCTCTGGCAATCTCACTAACCGCAATCTTCGCTGTAATTCTCTCAATCAGCGGATCGAGCATCGTTCCAATTGCATTGGCTATCTTCTGCGAATTAGTTGCGGCATGGAATGTCGCCACCATCGGTCCATCTCCAGCCCAACCAGCAAGTAATGACAGAGAGGGAATAGCCGGTTCATGCAAATGTAGAAGATCAAAATTTCCATTTGCGATCCATTGTTTAACTCTGGAAGATGCAAGTGGCCCAAAAATCACTTTAGCAATTGCACCGTTATATGGAATAGATATCGGGCGGCCAGCAGAAACAACCCAAGGTTCAATGCTTCCATCTTCATCGGTAACCGGTGCAAGGACTGAAACCTCATGGCCTTTGGAAATTAACCATTCAGCCAACTCTTTGATATGAATCTGTACGCCACCTGGGGTGTCCCATCCATATGGACAGACCATTCCAATTCGCAATTTAGCCATTTTTATCTACCCAGATCCGCTGCAACATATGCCAGTCAACAGTGTGGCTAAAAATTTCTCTTTCGAATCGGGATGCGATTACCTGCGTCATTACAGCAGCCTTCTCCGCAGTTGTTCCATCTTTTGGAACTGTTACCGGATCGCCAAAAATTATTCGGATTCCGGAAGGCTCATACTTAACGAAAGCTGTAATCAAATCCGCTCCTGTTTGAATTGCCAGAAGTGCCGGTCCCCCAGGCATCCGGGCCGCTTCACCGAAGAAATCAACTGGGATTCCATTTTTTGATAAATCACGATCAGCTACAAGTGCTACTAATTTTCCAGCCCGCAAACGTTGCGCAAGTACTGCGATACTTCGAGAATCTAAGTCCAAAACTTCCATGCCTATGTCATTTCGATATTGCAGGAATTTGCGGAAGAGCTTCTCTGGTTTTAAATGTTCGGCGACGGTTGTAAGTGGAATCCCGGTTGCGCAGAAATAAGCACCTGCATGGTCCCAATTACCTGCGTGCGGAAGTGCCACAATGCAGCCACGTTTTGCGGCAATCGGATCGCGAAGAAAATTCTCATTTTCGCAAATAGTTGTGTTAAGTAAACGCGAATTACTCCAACTTGGAAATCTAAATGTGTCACACCAATAACGCAAATAGGAACGCATACCGGCATTTGTAAGAAATTCCAATGCATTCGCGTCAAGTTCAGGATGAACTCTCCTAAAGTTAGAACGTAACCTTTCAACTCCCTTACCATTTCGGCCATAAAGCAGATCAGCAACTCGATCGGCTAATGAATATGCACCCCGTTCTGGTAACAAGCGCACAATTTTCCAGGCAAGGATGTACCCCCAATATGCAAAGTGTTCACTCATTTGGATCCTTTATAAACGATCAAAAGCCTCTGCAGGACGGTAAATAAACTTGCTAGCGCAAGAACCCAGAGCCCAATTGCTAGAGAGTAGGGAATTTGTAAACCAGTTAATCCTGTTGCGGTTACCAAGATAATCAAACGTTCGCTTCGTTCTGCTAAGCCACCATTACACGGAATTCCAAGCGACTCTGAACGAGCCTTGATGTAGGAAATCAAAAAACCAAGCACAACCGTGATGAGTACAAGGGGAACAAGTCGATCACCGACATCAATCAAATACCAGAGAATAGAACCAATAATCACGGCATCTGTTAAACGATCCAGGGTCGAATCTAAAAGAGCGCCCCAGGCATTCGAACCTTTATCTGAGAGCCGAGCAATAGTTCCATCAAGTAGATCGAAGAGAACAAAAAACATTATGCATAAAGTTCCAGTCAAAAAGTGGCCCTTTGGAAATGTAAGGGTTGCTGCCAAAATGGTGAAAAAAGCGCCGAGCGTTGTAACCAAGTTTGCGCTAACGCCGACCCTTATTAAGCCACGGCAGATTGGAGTAATTAATCTGGTGACTGGGGCGCGTAATGATTCTTGAAGCATCTTTCCCATCGTAGGCTTTGTTGTCGTGAGCACCCAAATCTTCCCATCAATTGCGCCCAATTTGCAGGTTTGCGTTGTAGGAAAAACAAGTGTTGAAATCGCGAAATATTTTGGGTTTAACCCCTGCCCCCTAGAGGATAGCGATGCTGCAATCTTTATAGTGAGCGCAACTGATGGAATCTCCCCTGAAGATGTGGCGCTCTGGAACACTGCTCGCGATCTGTATATCCCATCACTCGTTTTGATAACTGAATTAACAAATGGCGAAATCGATTTCGATGACATGAGCGCAATCGCCGGTCGTCTCTTAGATCCGGTACAAACACCGCTACTAGTTCTCCATGATGATTTCGGAAACCCGACTGCGCTAATTGATTTAGAAAGTCTCAAACTTTCTGATTATTCCACTGGAATTCGGGTGGAGCGCGACAGTGATGCCGAGCATAAAGTGCTGGTATTTGAATTCCGGAAAGAGTTCTTAGAGGCCATAGAAGAATTTGGCGAAACTGGTTTTCAAGATGGTTTAAGTTTCCCAGCAATTCCATTCATCTCAAGTAATGGTCTGGGATCTTTCGAAGTGGCAACACTTCTAAATCAGTTACCAAGCCGCCGCTAGTTGCGCGCGGGTATCATTTAGTAATTGCGGCAGAACTTTTGTTTGGCCGATTAGCGGCATGAAATTTGCATCCCCAGCCCATCTCGGGATTACATGTTGATGAATATGTTCTGCAACTCCGGCACCAGATACCGCGCCTTGATTCATGCCCAAATTAAAACCAGCAGCCCCACTTACTTTGCGAATCGTCTTCATGGCGTGTGCTGATAATTCGAAAATTTCATCTCGCTCGCTGGTTGTTAATTCAGTTAGATCTGCAACATGTCTATTAGAACAAATCAGCAAATGTCCCGCGTTATACGGATAAAGATTCATGACAACATAAGCTTCTTTGCCTCTTGCGACAATCAAGCCATCTTCATCACTCAATTTAAGTATGCGACAGAATGGACATTCAATTGCATTCCCCGGAAGTGGACGATTCTCCCCTTCTAAGTAAGACATACGATGCGGCGCCCATAAACGTTGCCATCGATCAGGCATTCCGGCCCCGCCATGCATCTCTTCTTGGGTCATTAGATTTCCTAAATTTGAATTCGGTTTGCAACCGCAGCCAGAACTTCTGCAATCGCATCGTCTACGGAGATCCCATTTTTCTGCTCACCGTTGCGATATCTGAAGGAGACTCCTCCGGCTTTTTGATCCTCTTCGCCCGCGATCATCATGAAAGGAATTTTCTCGAGTTGGGCACTACGAACTTTTTTCTGCATGCGATCATCGGATGCATCAATATCAACTCGAATACCTGCTTTGCGCATCTTCGTGATGATTTCTTCTAGATAAGGGATAAAGGAATCTGCGACCGGAATTGCGCGTACTTGCACAGGTGCAAGCCACGGCGGAAAAGCACCTGCATAGTGTTCAGTTAATACGCCAAAGAATCTTTCAATAGAACCGAATAAAGCTCGGTGAATCATTACAGGTTGTTGTCTGGTTCCATCAGATGCTTGATATTCCAGATCAAAGCGTTGTGGCAATTGAAAATCTACTTGAATGGTCGACATCTGCCAGGTGCGGCCAATTGCATCTTTAGCTTGAACTGAAATCTTTGGACCATAGAAAGCTGCGCCTTCTGGATCTAAGACAAGTTCCAAATTCTGTTTAGTTGCCGCGATTCGTAGCGCTTCTGTTGCAGCATCCCAATCTGCATCAGAGCCCACTGATTTTTCAGGATTTCGAGTTGAGAGTTCAAGGTAGAAATCTTCAAGCCCGTAATCACGGAGCAGATTAAGTACGAATGTTAGAAGGCTGTCTAGTTCACCAAGCATCTGATCTTTAGTGCAGTAAATGTGGGCATCATCTTGCGTAAAGCCGCGTGCGCGAGTCAAGCCATGTATTACGCCAGACTTTTCGTAACGATAAACCGTTCCAAATTCAAATAACCGCAAAGGTAGTTCACGATATGAACGGGAAGAAGATTTATAGATCAAATTATGGAATGGGCAATTCATCGGCTTCATGTAGTACTTCTGACCCGCACGCTTTATCGTGCCATCTGCATGAAGTTCTTCATCCATAATCATTGGTGGGTACATGCCTTCGGAATACCATTGCAAGTGGCCAGAAGTTTCAAAGAGCGCCGCTTTAGTTAAATGTGGCGAATAAACAAATTGATAATCTTCTTCTTCATGACGTTTGCGCGAATAATCTTCCATCGCGCGCCGAATAATTCCACCCTTTGGATGAAATACTGCAAGACCCGAACCGACTTCCTCTGGAAATGAAAATAGATCAAGTTCGGTTCCTAGTCGGCGATGATCACGCTTTTCTGCTTCCTCTAATAAATGTAAATATGCATCTAGCGCATCCTGGGATGGCCAAGCAGTTCCGTAAATTCGTTGCAACATTGGATTCTTCTCTGAACCCCGCCAATAAGCAGCTGCTGTTCTCATCAACTTAAATGCAGGAATATGTTTTGTTGAAGGTAGATGTGGTCCGCGACAGAGATCGCTCCACGCCGGTTCACCATCGCGACCTAGGTTGTCATAAATCGTTAATTCACCAGCGCCTACTTCAACGCTACTTTCATCATCCGCATTACTTGACTTAAGTCCGATAAGTTCACATTTATATGGCTCGTGAGCAAGTTCGGCTAGCGCCTCTTTTTCGGTAACAACACGGCGGCGAAATCTCTGTCCCGATTTAATAATTTTACGCATTGCAGATTCGAGTTTTACTAAATCATCTGGGTTGAAAGGTTTCTCGGGTTCAAAGTCATAATAAAAACCATCTGTGATCGGTGGCCCAATACCCAACTTTGTATCCGCAAAGACTTCTTGCACCGCCTGGGCCATAACGTGCGCGGTTGAATGGCGCAGCACTGAAAGGCCTTCCGGGGATTCGATGCTTATGCCTTCTACAACATCGCCCTCTTTAAGTTCGGTCCAGAGATCCTTCATTTCACCATTGATTTTGCAGACCACAATTGCAGGATCTTGCGCGAATATTTGAGTAGGGCGGATTTCAGAATCTACGGATTGTTTCTCACCATTAACTGAAATCGATATCTCGGACATCTGCTTAGCCTACCGAATGCGACTGCAGAATTTCCCGCAATTTATCGCGCCATTGCTTACTTATTGCATCTTCCTGCAATTTTCGTCCATTGATCTCACTGACTGGTTGCGCTATTCGAAGGGCAGAAAGCGCAAATGCATGCGTTGCATTTTCTAACTCCGCTACATCAATTTCAGATTCGATAGCCAGGCCAGAATTAATAACCAGGCCCCGAATCACACCTGGCAGTACGCCAGAATCTAGGCTCGGCGTCACCCATAAACCAGCAATTCGAAATACAAAATTCGACACGGCGCCTTCACAAACTTTGCCATATTGATTAACAATAATAATTTCATCAAAGCCATCAACTCTTGCATCTGTAAGCATCTGCAAATTAGCTGTGTAGGGAAAAACTTTATGCGCTTTTGCCATTGGATCTATTTCCAGAGTTCGCAGTCCTATCCGCGCAGCATGCGTAGCATCAACATATGGATCTATTGAAAATTGAAAAGTGCCGCCGAAAGTAAGGCGCAATCTCCCAAGTTCAATACGATCTAGCGAACCGATCTTTGAAAAAATTTCTGCATCTGATGGAATCTCAAAGCCCAGAATCGCCGCGCTATTTCTGGCCCTCACTAAATGTTCACGGAGTAATAGCGGGTTTCCATTCTCGACTCGAATCGTTTCAAACAATCCAGATCCAAATGGCCAACTATCACTTCTAAATCCGCCGGCAATTGCAAGTAATTTAGCGGCCTTCAGTTCAGTCTCTTCCCACTCCAAAACCGGATCACTAGACCAGGTAATGCCTGCGCCGGTACCAAATTTAAGTTCACTTCCAACTTTCCAAAATATTCTAATTGCAACACTTAAATGTGCGTTCTCCCCTTCGATCCAACCTAGCGCGCCGCAATACGGAGATCGCTCTGCTGGCTCGCTCTCTGCAATCAATTTAACCGCGGTGTATTTGGGGGCTCCGCTAACTGAGCCCGGTGGAAGCAATTCGCTCAGTAAATCTCGCCAACCAATATCCTCTCGAATTTCGCCCACAACATCCGAAACTAGATGCTCTAAACCTGGATGTAATTCACTGCGGAAAAGATCTGAAACTTTTACTGAACCGCTTTTACAGATTCGCGCAAAATCGTTTCGCATCAAATCTACGATCATGACATTCTCTGATCTATCTTTCTCGGAAAAAGCTGAACCAGTCTCTGACAATTTCCGGGTCCCTTTTATTGGACTTGTTTTGAGGGCGGAACCATTACGAGAAAGAAAGAGTTCTGGGGACGCGGACGCGATTTCAAAATCAGGCAACTGCAAGTAGCACGCATTTGGCGCAGGATTTTTCGCCAAAATCTTTGCAAAAAGCGGCGCAAGATTGCGCTCCTTCTCTATCTTCGTTGTAAGAATCCGGCAGGCATTCACCTGGTAAACATTTCCCAATTCAATCTGCCCCCGAATATCTGAAACATATTCTTCATATTCGGGCTGTGACATCGAACTTTTCCAAACTTCTTGTAATCCCAGCCACTGCCCAACGTCTGGAAATGCGATCCCATACGCAACACTTCTAAATTTCGCGAAGGTATATTGACCTTCGAATGTTGATGAAACTGCCCAAAAACCACCATCGCTTAAGCAATTCGGATCGCTACTTATTTCAATTAAATCGGTAGCTAAAACCCCATTCATCCAGAAGAAGGGCTGGTTGATATCCACGGCCCAACGCTAGATGACCCAATCTCGAAAAAAGGCAATCTCCACGCTTTGGCGCTTGCCCGTTTGGTGCGCTAGATTTGCCCTCTTGATTCTGCGGCAGCGCAGATTGAAGAGAAGAAATGCGGACGTAGCGCAGTTGGTAGCGCGGAACCTTGCCAAGGTTCAGGTCGCCGGTTCGAACCCGGTCGTCCGCTCTGGTGAACGATTCTTTATTGCATGAGGCAGGAAAAGATGGTCGGATGGCCGAGAGGCGAGGCTCAGGACTGCAAATCCTGCTACACGGGTTCAAATCCCGTTCCGACCTCCATAATTATCTAACCAAATAATTAGTTAGGAATACTAGGGAAACTATGAGCGAACTAGAGAAATCAGAACGACCTTGGGGTCGCTATGAAGTTCTCCAAGAATCCCTAACTCATAAAGTTAAATGTATCTGGATGAATCCAGGATCAAGGCTTTCCTACCAGCGTCACAAACACCGTGCTGAACATTGGTTCATAGTTCAAGGAACTGGCGAAGTGACAATTGACGGCAAAGTATCAAAGGTTAAACCAGGTGACACAGTTGAATTTAAAGTTGGTGTTCTCCATCGTCTGGCTAATACCGGCACAGATGAAATCATCTTTGTGGAAGTGCAAACCGGAACTTACTTTGGTGAAGACGATATCGAACGTCTAGAAGATGACTTCGGCCGCGCTTAAAGCGGTGCAAACTCAGCAGTGAAATGGCGCAGAGCTGGTGGCTCTTGCGTGATCTTGTATCCGCCAAGTTTTGGTGCCCGCTTTAATACTTCAGCACATACTTCAATTACATAATCGATATGGCTCTGGGTATATGTACGTCTTGGTATCGCCAAGCGAACTAACTCCATAGCTGCCGGCACTTCGCTTCCATCAGGTTTGCGCCCAAACATCACAGTTCCGATTTCGCAACCACGAATTCCGCCCACTTTATAAAGTTCCACCGCTAAAGCTTGACCTGGATATTGCAAAGCTGGAATATGTGGCAACAACGCCTTTGCATCCAAATACACTGCATGTCCGCCAATTGGAAGAACAACTGGTATCCCCATCGCAGAAAGTGCATTGCCTAAATATGCAGTGGATTGAATTCGATAGCGCAAATAATCATGCGAAATAACTTCAGTTAATCCAACAGCAAGTGCTTCTAAATCACGACCAGCAAGTCCACCATAAGTTGGAAAGCCTTCAGTCAAAATAAGTAGGTTGCGACAAACGCCGGCAAGCGCATCATCGTTTAGTGCAAGCCATCCACCAATATTTCCAAGTGGATCCTTCTTCGCGCTCATTGTCATTCCATCGGCTAGTCCAGAGATTTCGCGGATAATATCTACGACATCACGATCGCCCTGACCTGCTTCGCGTTCGCGAATAAACCAAGCGTTCTCTGCAAATCTACAAGCATCTAAGAAGAACGGGATTTTGTACTTTTTACAGATCGCACTTACGCCCTTGAGATTCTCGAGTGATACAGGTTGTCCCCCACCAGAGTTATTTGTAATCGTCATCATGACAACCGGAATATTTGCAACACCAGTCTTATTAATAAATTCTTCCAAAGCGACTAAATCCATATTGCCTTTGAAAGGATGCAGACTTGAAGGATCGCGGCCTTCAGGAATTACAAGGTCAACCGCTTCCGCCTTTGAATACTCAATATTTGCTCGTGTTGTATCAAAGTGCGTGTTGCTCGGAATTAACTTGCCTTCGCCGCCAATCGCGGTGAATAGAATTTTTTCAGCAGCGCGACCTTGATGCGTTGGAATAACGTGTTTGTATGGAAAAAGATTCTGCACCGCAGCTTTGAACAACAGCCACGATGGCGAACCCGCATATGATTCATCGCCATGTTGTATTGCTGCCCATTGATTTCGACTCATAGCGCCTGTGCCAGAGTCAGTTAGCAAATCAATTAACACATTGTCTGATTCAAGCGAGAAGAGGTTGTATCCGACCTCGGCAATAAATTTTTCACGCTGCGCTTCGGTCGTCATTGCAATAGGTGCAACAGAATGAATCTTGAAAGGCTCGATTATCGTCTTAAATTCCATGGCTTGAGGCTATCTCTAACCTATTTCGACTACTACGCTTTTATGAGTTTTAGCACCCAAATCTTTTGGGGTAACATTCCACATCTTAAGCTCGCTTAAGGATCGTTGGCTCAGCGGTAGAGCACCACATTGACATTGTGGGGGTCACTGGTTCGATCCCAGTACGGTCCACCAAGATTTTAATGCAAGAGCAAAGTTCTGAATTACTACGGAGGTGATTTGAATTGGTCCCAAAAATCCAAGCTGCCACGGTTGTTGAGCAACGCCAGATGCGTCAGCGACAACTGATGGATGCTGCCCTGAGTTTGGCTCTCGAAGGCGGCGTGGATGCAATAACGGTTTCTGCCGTGGCTAAACGCGCCGAACTTTCACGATCATCAATTTACGAATATTTCTCTTCATCAGCAGACCTAGTAGCGGATCTAGTTGTGGAAGAGATGGCTCACTACAACAGCCGATTGCTAATTGCAGTGGGTAACGTTGAAGAACCTTATGAATATATCGAATTGTGGATTGCCGAAGCGCTGCAATACATCATCGATGGTCGGCATATGTTGGTCAAAAGTTTAAACATTGCAAACACCCCGAGCTATCGCAAATCAGATATCGCTCAGGGCCATAAGAATTTGATGGCTACGATAATTAAACCCTTAGAAGTTATTGGCTTATCTGACTTAGGCATGGCTCTCGCCTATCTGCAAAACACTATTGAAGCAGCCGCAGTCCGAATTGAGTCAGGCAATGAGGCAACACTCGAAATTGCATCTGCACAAAAATACGCGATAGCTGGACTGCGAGCACTTGTCGGTATTACTAAAAAAGATTAATTCCATCAAACTTGAATGGGATCACTTGATCTTCGCTGCGATCATCAGCAGCACTATGATCATTTGAAACCAAAAACACGCAAGTCGTGTGTATACAATCTCCACCGTCAAAATACTTATCGACCTTAATCGTCAATTTGGCAGTTCCTGATTTTGCGCCCATAGCTTGATCTGCAGCAACGTTAGAAATCCACAACTTCGAGGTCTCCGCAGGATTACAAGACTTAGCCTCGCCAACCTTTTTAGATGGCGCCATGCACTGCGAGATATATATCCCGTGATCCTTTGGTAAGCCGGAGACTTTAAATGAAACAACCGGACTCTTCTTCGATACTTTGAATTGTGGTGAGACTTTAATCTTTGTAGCGGCAGAAGCGCTTTGAGCACCCATGTAGAACGTTAAAACAAGAACGATTGCCAGAATTTTCTTCATTAAATACTCCATTTTCGTCGACTGGGTGGATGATGAAACCTTAAGGCAACCAAACAAAAGCTATATTCGACAGATACATGAAATGTGTCGCTTAAAATAGTCCCAGCGCCCACGAAATCATCAATATCACGAGCCTCTGTGTTATTTTTTAATTTTATATCCAACAGGACATTTAGGCGCCACCTCGGTGACGCTCTTAGTCAATCTCCCCTTTGCGCATTTAATCGTCTTGATTTTTGTAAGTTTCGTTTCGATAGTCGAAACGTTCCATTGCAACTCACCAATCTCTTCAATCGCATACCCCACTGCTGTTTCCACAGGTGCATTTGGATCTTGAAGGGTATGTGTAAGCAGAACAATTTCAGCATCATAATCTTTAAGTTCAACTGCAATTAATTCTAGAATTGATTTAATCCCTGCGGCTTTACTTTGAGCATCCAATAATCTGGCATGAATCTCGCTAAATTGCTGATCAAACCTCACATGATATTCCGAGACTGCTTGATCACGTGTTGCGACTGCATCTGCTGCATAAGAGAAAGGGCTGGCTAAAATTGACGATAAAAAACCAACCGCCAAAATTGATAATGCGCGTTTCATTTTTTATCCTTTAGTTATCCGGAAACATTTGTATTGCACTTGCGGGGCATTCCGATACACAGATGCCACAACCCTTGCAGTAATCCAAATCTATTTCATAGCCTAATCCAGGACCAAGTTTCTTAATTGCATTATCTGGGCAGACCCCAAAACAGTTATCGCATTCAAAACAGTTACCGCAAGACATACAACGGCGCGCTTCATAAAGCGCAGTTGATTCATCTAGGCCTTTAACAACTTCGGAGAAATCATTCACTCTTCGAGTGGCTTCCAGGCGTTCGCGAACCGCATGGGGCGCATCGGTGTAATACCAAGTATTCAAATCATTAATTGTTACCGCTACCTTTTCGGATGCAACATCTAGCGTTTTTCCTTGCAACCAGGCATCGATATTTCGTGCAGCTTTCTTGCCGTGTCCAATACTTGTTGTAACGGTACGTTCTGCAGGAATCATGTCGCCCCCGGCAAAAATTCCCGGATGTGTTGTCATCATTGTTGCGTCAACTGGCATTGTGCCTTCTTTGACATCTAGATCGGCGCTGTTTCCAAGAACGGAGAAATCTACTTCTTGTCCTAGGGCGAGAATCAAAGAATCTGCTTCAAGATCTTCGAATTCACCAGTTGGTTGTGGAAATCCGCTCTCATCTAACTGCATCTTCTCGACAGTTAACCTTCCGCCTTCAACATGATTAACGGTGGAAAGCCACTTAATAAGTATTCCCTCTTCAAGTGCTTCGGTGACTTCAAGATCATTTGCTGGGGCTTTATCCCGGGTTCTGCGATAAACAACGATTGCTTCTTCGGCGCCTAACCGTTTCGCAGTACGTGCAACATCCATTGCAGTATTTCCGCCACCGTATACAACAACCTTGCGGCCGAGTAGTGGTGGAGTTCCATCTTCAACATCGTGCAATACAGAAATTGCGTCAAGTATCCGCGCACTCTCACCAGCAGGTATATATGCGCGCTTACTTAATTGGGCACCAATTGCTAGAAATACTGCATCAAATGAATCTAATTCGTCATGAACATCATCAACTCGAGTATTGAGCTGAAATATCACGCCCATCTTTGCAATGCGACCTATCTCTGCATCGAGTATTTCGCGGGGCAAGCGATACTTGGGAATTCCGTAACGCATCATGCCGCCCGGAGAATGGGTTGCATCCTTTATAACAACAGAATGTCCAAGACGACGAAGATGATAAGCAGCGGATAAGCCCGCTGGGCCAGCTCCGATTACTAATACTTTAAAACCAGATTCTTTTTCAGGTGCAGGAATTTCCCAACCATGTTCAATCGCATAGTCACCTAAAAATCTCTCAACAGAGTTAATGCCAACTGCTTCATCAAGCTCTCCACGATTACATGCAGTCTGGCAAGGGTGATAACAAACTCGGCCCATTACGGCAGGAAATGGATTTTCCTTAATTAGTTCTTTCCAAGCGGCTTCATACGAACCATCCTCGGCAACATATAACCAATTCTGAATATTTTCTCCAGCCGGACATGCTTGATTACATGGTGGCATTCGATGTAAGTACTCAGGATGCTCTACTCGCCAAGAGCCAGTGTGATTAGCAAGGCTGGAACCAACCCCTAACGTAATTGCAAATGGGCGTTCCATTACATCTCCCCCATCAAGTTATAACGTTGAATGTTGCGATCGGCCATGCGTTGTAAGTGATTTATAACTTCATCATTTCGCTTCGGAGAAAATAGGTGGGTATATCTACCCTGTAACTTCAAATACTCTTCAACGCCTACCTTTTTGCGAATTGGTGTTGATGTAATCATTTCGCCATTCACTGCTTCGAATAACGGGAAGAGCCCTGATTGAGTAGCTAGACGTGCAATTTTGATTGTGTCGCAAGATGCGCTGCCCCAGCCAAGTGGACATGGAACAAGGATGTGAATATATCTGGCACCGCGAAATTCCATCGCCTTTGTAACTTTCGCTTCGAGATCGCGAAGATCAGCAATTGATGCAGTCGCAACATAAGGAATCTCATGAGCCATTGCAATCTTTGGTAAGAATTTTCCTTGCCCGAAAACATTTCCTGGGGCACTTCCAACTGCTTGAGTTGTTGCAGTTCTGGCCGCTGGTGGAGTCGCTCCTGAACGCTGAACCCCGGTATTCATGTAAGCCTCATTGTCGTAGCAGATATATAAAACATCATCGTTTCGTTCAAACATTCCAGAGAGCGGGCCAAAGCCAATATCTACCGTTGCGCCATCTCCACCTTGACCAACAACGCGAATATCGGTTTTACCCTTCGCCTTAAGAGCCGCTGCAACACCTGATGCGACGGCCGGTGCATTTCCAAATAGCGAATGCAACCAAGCAATTCGCCAAGAACTTTCTGGGTATGGAGTCGAAAAAACTTCTAGGCACCCAGTTGCATTAACGGCAATTATTTGATCGTTTGCTGCGCGCATTGCGGTATCGAGTGCGTACCTTGCGCCAAGTGCTTCTCCACAACCTTGGCATGCGCGGTGACCTGAAGTAAGTGCATTGGCGCGGTCTGCATCTGATTGCATTGATCTCTCATCAGAAGTAACAAGTCGATTGCCAACTGCAAAACTTCCGATTTGATAAAACTTTAGTGGAGTTGTTGTCATCGTAAACTTCTTTCGCGGGCCAACTCTTTTTCCGTAATTTCTTTATCTAGATCCAAAAAGGTCAATTGATCGACCTGATTTGCTAAAGCGCTAGTCAAATAACTTCGCAACGATGCTGTCGTAATTGGCCGGCCACCAAGCCCTGCAATTAAAGTTTTGCATTCAATATTAAGTCCGCGAATAGAACGTTCGACATCTTCAGTGACTATTCCCCCGATACCTGTTTGAAAGGCTTTTTCCAGGACAATTACCCGCTGGGCGTTGGCTAGCGCACTACGTATTTCAGCACTTGGGAATGGCCGGAATGAAGTTATTCCGAGAACTCCAATGCGAACTCCTTCATCCTGCATTTCATCGACTAAATCTTTAAGAGTTCCAAGAATTGAACCGAGTGCAATGACAACAGTCTCGGCTCGCTCCATTTTGTAAGGACGAATAAGTCCGCCAGAATCGCGATTGAAAATCTTTTTATAATCATGCGATGCTTTAGCAATATGTTCAAGTGACTCAATCATGCGCTCGTGTGCCATGTATTTAACTTCCATAAATGCTTCTGGCCCAACCATTGCGCCAATTGAAACTGGATCTGCTGGATCTAGAATCTGGCGTGGCTTAAATGGTGGAAGATAAACACTGACTTCAGCTTCTGTTGGAATATCAATCTCTTCAAAAGCGTGAGTCAAAATAAAACCATCCATGCAGACCATTACCGGTACCGACATCTCTTCAGCTATGCGGAAAGCTTGAACGTGTAAATCTGTGGCCTCTTGATTGCTCTCGGCATAAAGTTGAATCCATCCACTGTCACGCTGAGACATAGAATCGCTGTGATCGTTCCAAATATTAATTGGTCCGCCAATTGCGCGGTTTGCTACCGTCATAACTATCGGAAGACCAAGACCCGAGGCGTTATAAACCGCTTCAACCATATATAGAAGTCCCTGACTTGCAGTAGCGGTATATGTTCTAGCGCCAGTTGCTGAAGCACCGATAGCCACCGACATTGCAGAGAATTCAGATTCAACATTCAAAAATTCACAACCAGTTAGCTCTCCATTTTTAACGAGTTGACTCAAGCCTTCGACGATATGCGTTTGTGGTGAGATTGGGTAGGCGCAAATTACTTCTGGTTTACATGCAGCAACTACATCGGCGATCGCTTTCGAACCCTCAACTTGTCTAAGCATTTGCCGCAACCATCTCTTTCACGTAATCAAAAGCAACCTGAGCAGCTTTAGCATTTGCTTCCGCAATTTTTGGCTTGAACTTCTCACTAATGGCGTCAACAACCGACTTCAATGAAATTTCATTTGTGAAAGCTGAAAAGGCACCAAGGAGAACTGCGTTTGGTACCGGTCTGCCAAGATGTTCCATTGCTATTTCTGTTGCAGGCACAATTATCAACCTTGAATCCGCAGCAATCGCATCGCTGATACCAAGATCTTCGCGCGACGCCTTCGAATTAATTATTACAAAACCATTGCGCACTAACCCACCAAAAACATCAATCTGTTTAAGTAGAGTCGCATCTTGAATAATTAAGGCATCGGGGTTCGCAATTGGTTCACGACTGCGAATAGGTGTTTTGGATATTCTGCAGAATGCGACAACTGGCGCTCCTGTTCGTTCTGAACCAAAACTTGGGAAAGCTTGCGCATGCTTCTTCTCGTCAAAACCAGCCTGCGCTAATAACTCTGCGGCTGTGACTACGCCTTGACCACCTCTGCCGTGAATCCGAACTTGCAACATATGAACCTCTCTCCATGAGAGATTCTTCTACTGCTGCTATTCGATTCTGATTAATTTTGACAGGGCTGGCACTCAATCACCTGTGTTTAAGGCAATCCGATACTGCACTTTGCCAGATTCCATTACATAAGAATCATAAAGTTTGCGCGCAGTTTCATTTGTTGCATCAGTATTCCAATACAACCTCGAAGAACCAGCGGCATTAGCAATTGATTTAACTCCGTCAATTAGCAGTCTGCCAATACCCCCGCCGCGAAAAGTTGGTTCAACATATAGATCTTCTAGATAACAATAATTCTTCGGCGCCCAAGTTGAATTCTGAAATGAATAATGCGTTATGCCTTGGACAACTCCATCTACTTCTGCAACTAAACAATGCAGATTGAAATTTGGATCAAGCAATCTCTGCCAAGTTAATTCACTTTGCTCATCGCTCAGCTCCGTTTTATAGAACTTCAAGTAACCCTGCCAAAGTGGATCCCATGCAGATCTATCACTGGGCAGCAAAGCTCTGACTTGTTTCATATGACGATAATAGAAGACCCAACACCTTTCCCCAAGTATCCTTCTCAGATGATTGCGTTCATCCCGGGCCTGCTTGCTGGTCTCTCTTTGATAATTGCTATCGGAGCCCAGAATGCATTTGTAATTCGCCAGGGACTAACTAAGAAATATGTCCTTCTTACTGTTGCTATTTGTGCTGCGGCTGACGCATTTCTCATAGCACTCGGCGCAAGTGGGCTTGGGGCTTTAATAAAATCAAATTCTTCTCTACTTGAAATAATACGTTGGTTCGGAGTTTGTTACTTAATTTGGTTTGGGATCAAGAGCGCCAGATCTGCTTTTACAACACAAGTGCTTAATGCAGTTGGTGAAGCATCCGGGAGTCGCAAGAACGTAATAACAACAACCCTAGCTCTTACTTTTCTAAATCCTCATGTGTACCTAGATACCGTAATTCTTCTGGGAAGTATTTCCAACCAATTCGGCCGTGACAAATGGTTTTTTGCGGCCGGCGCTGCTCTCGGCAGCATCTTATGGTTCACCTCGATTGGCTATGGCGCTAAATCTGCCTCAAGATTTATGTCGAAACCAATTTTCTGGAAGGTTTTAGACGCAATTATTACTGCAATCATGTTCGCTATTGCAGCCTTTCTTGCTTTCTACAACTTCAATTAGCTGTTTTGAGGGAAACCTAAGTTGATACCACCATGGCTTGGATCTAACCAACGACTTGTTACAACTTTTCCACGAGTGAAGAAATGTACGCCTTCTGTTCCGTGCGCATGTGAATCTCCGAATAGTGAATTCTTCCAACCACCGAATGAGAAGTAAGCCATAGGTACTGGGATCGGAACATTGATTCCAACCATTCCAACTTCAACTTCATTCTGGAATCTACGAGCTGCGCCACCATCATTGGTGAAAATTGCAGTTCCGTTACCATATGGGTGGCTGTTTACAAGCGCTAAGGCTTCATCATAAGTATTGACTCGCAGAACACTTAGTACTGGTCCGAAAATTTCTTCTTTATAAATGCTCATTTCGGGTGTCACATTGTCGAAAAGTGTTGGCCCAAGGAAGAAACCATCGCCATCCACTTTTACATTTCGACCATCTTCTACAAGCGTTGCACCAGCTTTTTCGCCAGCTTCAATATAAGAAGCAACTTTATCGCGGTGAACTTTCGTAACTAGTGGACCCATATCTGACCCTTGAGTTCCGTCGCCAGTCTTGATATTTGCCATTCGAGATTTGATTCTTGCAACAAGCGCGCTTGCAATTGGTTCGACAGCAACGATTGCAGATATCGCCATGCAACGTTCTCCTGCTGAACCGAAGCCAGCATTAATGGCAGCATCCGCAGCAAGTTCTAGATCAGAATCCGGAAGAACGACCATATGATTCTTCGCGCCACCAAGAGCTTGGACGCGCTTACCTGCTTTGGTTCCTGTTTCGTAAACATATCTTGCAATTGGAGTTGAGCCAACAAAGGAAACTGATTTAATTCCGGGATGATTTAGAAGCGCATCCACCGCTTCTTTGTCGCCATGAACAACATTGAAAACGCCATCCGGTAAACCAGCTTGCTTCCAAAGTTCGGCAAGCAACATCGCTGCGCTTGGATCTTTCTCTGAAGGTTTTAATACAACGCTGTTGCCACATGCGATTGCGATTGGAAAAAACCACATCGGTACCATGGCCGGGAAATTAAATGGCGAAATGATTGCAACTGGTCCCAATGGCTGGCGGATTGAATAAACATCAACACCAGTTGAAACTTCTTCCGAAAATCCACCCTTAAGTAGATGTGGGATTCCGCAGGCAAATTCAACAACTTCAAGTCCACGAGTAACTTCACCAGCAGCATCACTTAATACTTTTCCATGTTCTGCTGTTATTAGCGCCGCAATTTTCTCTTTGTTCTGCAAAACTAATTCACGGAAGGCAAATAGAACTTGGGTGCGCTTTGTTAGAGAACTATGACGCCATTCTGTAAATGCCGCTGTGGCCACATTTACCGCTCGATCGACGGTTGCCGCACTGGCAAGTGATACGTTGCCAGAGACCTTTCCAGTTGCTGGGTTAAAAACCTCGCTTGTGCGTTCTGGTTTTTGAGTGTCAAGGGCGCCATTAATCCAATGTGTTATCTGATTCATGGTCGCAATCTACGCCAGGGGAATATGATGACGCCAATTAAATCGGACGTAATAAGGGGCAAAAATGAATGCAGGAAAGTCAGATTCAAAGAGCAATGCGCAGGTAAGCGCAGCTGACCACCAATATGTATTCCATTCCTGGTCCGCGCAAGGTGCAATCGCTCCCATCCCGGTAGCCAAGAGTTCAGGGTCCAGATTTTGGGATCACGACGGTAAGGAATACCTGGATTTCTCTTCACAATTAGTATTCACAAATATTGGACACCAACATCCTAAAGTTGTAGCAGCGATTCAAGAACAAGCCGCAACTTTGACTGCTCTTGCCCCACAACATGCGAGTGATGTTAGAAATGAAGCCGCACAACGCATAGTCGAACTTGCAGGATCAAATTTTGCGAAAGTTTTCTTTACAAACGGCGGCGCGGATGCGATTGAGAATGCAATCCGCATGTGTCGAATCCATACTAAAAAACATAAAGTTCTTTCTACATACCGTTCTTATCACGGCAATACCGGTGCTGCAATAAATGCGACTGGCGATCCAAGACGTTTCCCAAATGAATTTGCAACTGGACATGTGCACTTCTGGGGCCCTTACCTTTACCGTTCGCCATTTTGGGCAACAACCGAGGCCGAAGAATGCGCCCGAGCACTTGAACATTTAGAACAGACAATTATTTTTGAAGGTCCAAATACAATTGCGGCAATACTTATTGAAACAGTGCCTGGAACCGCCGGAGTTTTGATTCCACCAGCTGGTTATCTTGAAGGTGTTCGCGCGCTATGCGATAAGTACAAAATCGCGTGGATCGCCGATGAAGTCATGGCTGGTTTTGGTCGTACTGGCAAGTGGTTTGCATTCCAGAGCACGAAGGTGGTTCCCGATCTAATTACTTTCGCAAAGGGTGTTACATCTGGTTATGTCCCACTGGGCGGAGTTGTAATTAGCGGAGATATTTCTAAGACATTCGATGAAACAGTATTTCCTGGTGGCCTAACTTATATGGGACACCCACTTGCGGCCGCTGCAGCTGTTGCAACAATCGATGCGATGAAAGATGAAAAAATGTTAGAGAACGCCACCGCCATCGGCGCAGAAATCTTTGCTCCAGGGCTCGCCGAATTAGCTAAGAAACATAAAGTTATTGGCGATATTCGTGGTGCCGGAGTTTTCTGGGGAATTGATTTAGTGAGCGATCGTAAAACTCATGCACCGCTTGCACCATATGGAGGATCTAGTCCAGCAATGAACGAACTAGTTGCGGCTTGTAAAGCGAATGGCATGATGCCATTTACAAACTTCAACCGGATCCATCTCTGTCCACCTTGTAATATTTCAGCGGCTGATGCCAAATTAGGTTTAGAGATTTTAGATAAATCCCTTGGTGAAATCGCAAAGTATTACACCGGTGAATAATTCGAAGGCGCTTTGGGGAACACCGGATATGGTCTCCCCACTCACCCGGGTATTAGTTCGTACTCCAACTACCGTCGGAAACTTTGTCGAAGATGGTTTTTGGCGCCAGCCCGATACAAACGCACTTCTTGAAGAACATAAATCCCTAGCCCAATTACTCGAATCCCTAGGTGCGCAGGTTGATATTGCAGAAAGCCTCGATGGCTTAGTGGATTCGGTCTACATGCATGATCCAATGATTATGACCCCACATGGCGCAATCTTGTTGCGAATGGCGAAACCAATTCGGATGGATGAGCCAGCACATTTTCGAAAATCCCTAGAAGCACTTGGCGTGCCAATCTTGGGTGAATTAACAAATCCAGCTTTTGCTGATGGTGGCGATAAAGTTTGGATTGATGAAAAAACTTTACTAATCGGACACAGTTACCGAACCAACAACGAAGGCATCGTGCAAATACGTGAATTACTTGCGCCATTTGGGATTGACGTAATTTCCTTTGATCTGCCCCACTATGAAGGCCCAGGTGCAGTACTTCATTTAATGAGTGTTCTATCACCAATTTCATATGACAAAGCTGTCGTGTATGAACCACTAGCACCGGTGCGTTTGCTTGAATTCTTAAAGAGTCGTGGAATTTCTTGGTTCACTGTAAGCGAGAAAGAGATGCTTACCCAAGGAAGCAATATCTTGGCGGTAAAACCTAACGTTGTAATTCTTGCAGCAGGTAATCCCGAAATTGAAAGTAAATTGCGAGAAGCAGGAATTGAAGTGCATCTCTTTGCCGGTGAAAACGTTGCAGTAAAGGGCGATGGTGGCCCAACGTGTTTAACGGCGCCATTACTGCGCAGTAGATAACCTCCGTGAGTGCCACCTCTCGATAAATAGCGAGGTGCACAATTGCTGACATTTAGACTCGCGACATGTCATTGACCCAAGAGTTTGAACTCCCAGATGTAATACAAGGTGGAATGGGCATTGCTGTATCAACTTGGCAACTTGCGAGGGAAGTTTCAGCACATGGCGGATTAGGAGTTGTGTCGGCTACAGCAATTGATTCTGTTATCGCTCGTAGATTGCAAGATGGAGATAGCACCGGCGAGATTCGCAGAGCCTTTGCTAGCTTTCCAAATCAAAGTATCGCCGCAGAAATACTCCACTTCTATTTCAACGATAATGGCCGAAATCCTGGTGCGCCATATTTAGATGTACCAAAATTAAGTTTGAAACCCGCAAAACTTACAAACAATCTTCTGGTCATCAGTGCATTCACCGAAGTTTGGCTAGCAAAAGAGAATAATTCAGGGTTGATAGGAATAAATGCCCTAGAAAAGATACAACTCGCAACCCCAGCAACGCTTTATGGCGCGATGTTGGCAAAAGTTGATTACGTGCTGATGGGGGCCGGAATTCCAACTGAAATTCCTGAACTTCTACGACAATTTGCAGATCACAAAGCTGTCAAACTCGCCGTGGATGTTTCTGATGCGAAGAGCAAACACTTTCTTGCATTTGACCCAGCGCAGATTTCAGTAGCTAATTTAAATCTGGTGAAGCCAAAATTCTTAGCAATAATTTCTTCACACGCCTTAGCGGCTTATTTAGCAAAGGATGAGAAAACTCGACCAGATGGCTTCATCGTTGAAGGTTCTTCTGCTGGTGGACACAATGCTCCCCCACGTAGCAAAGATTCAGTCGGCGAAGATGGGCAGACAAAATTCACAGAGTTAGATGAAGCTGACCTAACAAAAGTTGCAAAGACCGGCTTACCTTTCTGGTTAGCTGGTGGATATGGCACGCCTGCAAACTTGGCTGCCGCAAAGGCGCAAGGTGCAATTGGCATTCAAGTTGGATCACTATTTGCACTTGCCGATGAATCAGGTTTCACTAGAACGATTAAGGATGAACTTCTAGAGAAACTTGCTACGGATACTTTAAACGTGAAGACAGATCCATTCGCATCTCCAACTGGATTTCCATTTAAAATCGTAGAGATATCTGGAACTCTCTCTGATGCATCTGCATTTGATGATCGCGCTCGAAATTGCGATCTTGGATACCTTCGTGTTCCATTTGAACGCCCACAAGGTGGAATTGGTTATCGCTGCCCCGGAGAACCAATAAAGACTTACGAATTCAAGGGTGGTGCATCAGAACATAACTCAAGATCTAAATGTTTATGCAATGCATTGATGGCTGATATCGGTCTCGGCCAATTACGTGTGGATGGCAGTGCAGAACTTCCGCTCGTAACTTTTGGTTCTGATCTTGCTGGTGCCAAAGAGCTCTCGAAAATACATCCAAAGGGCTGGACAGCAGTTCAAGTTTTAAATTTTTTACATAGTGTCTCTTAATAAATTAAGTAAGACCTATGGCAAACTGCCGCTATGGCACAGCTTATTTATTACTGCGGAACGATGGATAGCGGAAAATCAACCCTTGCGCTTCAAACCGCCCATAACTATGAGAGTCGCGGACGCCATGGTTTAGTTTTTACTAATCAAGATCGCGCAGGTTCTGGGATTATCTCTTCGAGACTCGGTCTGCAAAGTCCCGCTATCGAAGTTGGAAGTGGAATGGACATCTTTGCATTTGTTGATGCCCATCAGAAAACAAATGGCAAATTAGATTATTTAATTTTCGATGAGGCGCAGTTTTACGAGAGCGACCAGATTGATCAGCTTGCGCGAATCGTTGACATTTTAGGCGTTGATGTTTTCGCCTTTGGCATCTTGAGCGACTTTAGAACTTCACTCTTTCCAGGATCAATGCGGTTAGTTGAACTCGCCGATCGAGTTAATCCATTACAAGTTGAAGCTTTATGTTGGTGCGGGCGACGCGCTACACACAATGCGCGTATTGTCGGTGGCCGAATGACTCGTGAGGGTGATCAACTTCTACCTGGTGACACCGCTCCTGATGCCGTTGTTTTGTATGAAGTTCTCTGTCGCAAGCACCATATGGCGAATATGAGCTCTAAAGATCACGACAAGAACGGGTAGATTTAACTCATGAGTGATTTATATTCTGATCCAATTGCTACAGCTGAACTAGCCGCTGCAAGGATTGCAGAACTAACCGGAAAACCAAAACACGATGTCGCACTCGTTATGGGCTCTGGGTGGACGCCAGCAACCGAAGCTCTTGGCAAACCAACTCATGAATTTGCTGTAACTGATATTCCAGGATTTCCACCGCCGACAGTCGTGGGACATGGTGGCTTGATTCGTTCCTATGAAATTGACGGGGCCAATGGAAAATTACACGCCTTGGTATTTCTAGGTCGTACCCATTTGTATGAAGGCAAAGGACTTGAACCAGTTGTACATGGTGTTCGGACAGCAGTAAAAGCCGGTTGCAAAGTAATCGTTTTAACCAATGCCTGCGGCGGAATTAATCGTGATTACAAAGTTGGTCAACCCGTTCTTATTCGCGATCATATTTCGATGACGGCTACTAGCCCACTAATCGGTGCTGATTTTGTAGATTTAACGGATTTATATAGCAAGCGAATCCGCGAACTAGTTAAGAAAGAAGATCCATCGCTTGCAGAGGGTGTCTATGTTCATTGGCGCGGTCCTGCATACGAAACTCCAGCAGAAATTCATATGTTGCGAACTGTTGGCGCTGATTTAGTTGGAATGTCTACAGTTCCAGAAGCAATCGCCGCACATGCCCTCGGCGCAGAAATACTTGGAATCTCACTCGTTACTAATGCCGCCGCTGGAGTTACTGGTGAAAAGTTAAGCCACATTGAAGTTATGGAAGCCGGAAAAGCTGCTGCTGGTCGCATGGGCGAACTGCTTGCGAAGGTTCTAAAACAACTGTGATTGAAGAGCAGTTCCGATTAGAAATTCTTGATTGGATAGCAAAAGATCCAGATCCAATTACCGCACGAACTCTCCGCAAATGGCTTGAAAATGCGAATGAAATCGAACTGCGCAAATCATTTAGTGGATTTCTTGAATTTGGAACTGCTGGACTTCGTGGACCAGTTCGCCCGGGCCCTTCTGGCATGAATCGAGCAGTTGTAGGACGTACCGCCGCAGGAATAGCCGCATTTATGAAATCTCGTGGACTTTCTAAAGTTGTAATAGGTCGGGATGCCAGACATGGATCAGAAGAATTCATGCAAGAGAGCGCCGAAATATTTGCAGGTGCAGGAATGCAGGTCTGCCTTCTTCCCCGCGAATTACCTACACCTGTATTAGCTTTTGCCGTTAATGAATTACAAATGGATTGCGGCGTAATGGTCACGGCAAGCCACAACCCAGCAATCGATAATGGCTACAAAGTTTATCTTGGCAAGAACGTAGATGGAATTAATTTCCGAGGCAGTCAAATAGTTTCGCCAGCAGATCGCGACATTTCTATCGAAATTTCTAAAGTTGAACTCCCAAGTCCACGCAGTTCCACCTGGGATATTGTCGGTGAAGATCTAATAGAGAAATATATTTCGGCAACCACATCCGGCTATAGCCAATCGGTTCCTCAGAAAATCGTTTACACAGCGATGCATGGCGTTGGTACCCAAACTCTCCTCTCTGTCTTTAAGAGCGCTGGTTTTTCGCCACCTACATTGGTTTCAGAACAGAGTGAACCAGACCCAGATTTCCCAACAGTTGCATTTCCAAACCCTGAAGAGCCAGGCGCCATTGATTTAGCTATCAGACTTGCCATAAAAGAGAGTGCGGATCTAGTGATTGCAAATGATCCGGATGCTGACCGGTGCGCAATTGCAGCGAAGGATCCAACGGGTGAATGGCGAATGTTGCGTGGGGATGAATTTGGAACTCTTCTTGGATACCACATGGCAAAGAATTCGGATTTAAAAGGGAAAGTATTTGCAACTTCAATAGTTTCTTCCAGCGCACTGAGCAAGATTGCAAAGAATTTTGGAATCGATTTCGTGGAGACGTTGACCGGATTCAAATGGATTTCGAAAGTTCCAAATTTGACTTATGGCTACGAAGAAGCCATCGGATATTGCGTAGATCCTGAAGTAGTTAATGATAAAGATGGAATATCTGCCGCCCTAAAGATTGCTGCAATAAGTTCTGAGTTGAGCGCTAAAGGTTCAAGTATCTTTAAATATCTAGATGCAATTTGGCGTGAAATCGGCTATCACCGTACTGAACAACTATCGATCCGCGTTACGGATTTGACCATCATTAAAAGGATACTAAGCGATTTGCGCGAGAATCCACCTGCCACAATCACCGGAAAACCCGTAACCTCTTTTGAAGATTTAAGTGCTGGCAAACTTCCTACCGAGGGTTTTCGTCTTTGGTGCGGCGAAAATGTACGGGTAATAATTCGCCCAAGCGGAACTGAACCAAAATTGAAAACTTATATCGAAGTAGTTGACGAATTTGGTCAAGTTAGTGAAGCTGATTCTTTGGTTAAAGAGATAAGCGCAGAATTCGAAGCCTTATTCGCTAGATACCGCTAAATATCCCGGTTTAACAATCTCTTCGATAATTGCAAGTCGCTCTTCAAATGGAATGAATGAACTCTTAAGCGCATTTATAGTTACACGTTGCAGATCCTGAAAAGACCAGTTGAAAGCCTTTACAACTTCTACCATTTCGTTAGTCATTGAGGTCCGACTCATTAAGCGATTGTCGGTATTGATAGTGACTCTAAATCGCAGCTTAGCCAGAACACCTATTGGATGAGATGCAATATCTTTTGCCGCACCTGTCTGTAAATTTGAAGTAGGACAGAGCTCAAGTGGGATGCGTCGATCGCGAACATACGCAGATAACCTCCCCAAATTTGGTTTGGCGCCAGAGAAATCAATATCTTCGATAATACGAACACCATGACCTAATCGTTCTGCCCCGCACATTTGAATCGCTTGCCAGATCGAAGGAAGACCATAAGCCTCGCCAGCATGGATTGTGAAGTGCGCATCTTCTTGTCGTAAATAATTAAAAGTATCTAATTGATTTGTTGGTGGAAAACCATCTTCCGGACCTGCAATATCAAATCCAACGACACCGAGATCACGGTACTTAATAACCCTTTCAGCAATTTCTTGAGCATGCGGATTTTGTCGTAGTGCGCACAATAAAGATTCAACTCTAATAGTTAAGCCTTCAGCTTTCGCCTCAGTTTCACCTGCGCGATATCCGGCAATGGTCGCCTCAATAACTTCATCAAGAGTCAAACCCTTACGGGTAAAGAGCTCTGGCGCCCCGCGAACTTCGGCATAAACAACACCATCTCTTGCTAAATCTAGAGCACATTCTTTCGCAACTCGATGAATGGATTCCTTTGTCTGCATAACAGCTATCGTGTGTTCGAAAGTTTCAATGTAACGCACGAGCGATCCAGAGTTGCAGGCCTCGTAAAACCAGTCAGCTAGAGCTGTCGCGTCATTCACCGGAAGTTCATAATTAATTTCTTTTGCTAAATCAATAATTGTTTGTGGTCGAAGTCCGCCATCTAAATGGTCGTGAATTACGGCCTTAGGTAGGCGCTTAATCTGTTCTGCAGTTGGAATACTTGTAAGTGTCATCTCATCCCTCAATTTTCTCAATTATAAGAGGCAGGCGATCAGCTACCGAACCATCTTGGCTAATAACAAATGAATTTTCCAACGCGCTCTCTGCTCGAGCAAAGCGATCTGATTCATCGGCATGCAAGGTATAAATAAGATCACCTTTCTTAACCTGTGCGCCCGGCTTAGCATGGATCTCGATTCCAGCACCGAAAGAAACTTTTTCGCCTTGCTTTGAACGGCCAGCGCCCAATCGCCAAGCAGCAATTCCTACACTCATGGCATCCATCGATGAGAGAGTGCCATCTTTATCTGCCACGATAGAAATATTCTCTTTGGCAACCGGCAGTTTTGCATCAACATCGCCACCCTGTGCCCGAATCATCGCCTTCCAACTATCCATCGCAGCGCCATTCTTTAGCGCATCGGCTGGGTCCATCAGCGGTTTAATACCCGCGGCATCTAACATTTCACGCGCTAAGACCAGAGTTAATTCGACGACATCGCTTGGTCCCCCGCCAGCAAGGACTTCAATAGTTTCACGAACTTCAAGGGCATTGCCGGCAGTTAATCCGAGAGGGACATCCATTGCAGTTACAAGTGCTCTTGTTTTAACACCAGCACGAGTACCGAGATCAACCATTACTCTGGCAAGTTCGCTAGCTTTTTTTGGATCAGACATGAATGCACCTGAACCAGTCTTAACATCTAGAACTAACGCACTTGTTCCTTCAGCGATTTTCTTACTCATGATGCTAGAGGCGATAAGTGGAATTGCTTGCACGGTTCCAGTGACATCCCGAAGTGCATAAAGTTTCTTGTCAGCTGGTGCTAAACCGGCACCTGCAGCACAAATTACTGCACCGCAACTCTTAAGAACTTCTAGCATTTCAGCATTTGTAAGCGATGCGCGCCAACCCGGTATTGATTCCAATTTATCTAAAGTTCCACCGGTATGACCAAGTCCGCGACCAGAAAGTTGTGGAACAGCCCCGCCACATGCAGCAACAAGTGGTGCAAGAGGCAATGTAATTTTGTCTCCGACGCCACCGGTTGAATGTTTATCAACCGTTTTACGATCTAGCATCGACCATTCCATGCGTTCGCCACTTGCAATCATGGCATCGGTCCATCTAGAAATTTCACGGGAGTTCATACCATTTAGCAAAATAGCCATTAGCAGCGCTGACATTTGCTCGTCAGCTACAACGCCCTTTGTGTAGGCGTTTATTATCCAATCTATTTGCGGATCGGAAAGTTCTTTCTTATCCCGCTTTGCGCCGATTATTTCGACGGCATCGAATGCTTCACTCATTTAGGTAGATCATCCGGACCAAATGCCCACGGTAGAAGTGTTGACATTAGAGCAGGGCCATCAGGGGTCATAAAGAGCAAGCCATTTCCACCATGCTCGAAAAGTAATTGGCGACAGCGTCCGCAAGGTGAGAGAAAATTGCCTTTTGCATCTACACATACGGCAGCAACTAAACGGCCACCGCCACTTGCAACCAAATTAGAAACAAGACCGCATTCGGCGCATAGTCCAAGTCCGTAACTCGCATTTTCAACATTGCATCCAGTAACGATGCGGCCATCACTAACTAATGCGGCTACCCCAACTGGAAATTTTGAGTAAGGCGCATAGGCCTTGGTCATAATTTCTTTTGCTTGATCGTGAAGTAAATCCCAATTAATTTCCAAAATTAGTGCGCTCCCCCACGTAGATATGGCACACCGTCTGCAGCTGGAGCTCTAACTCTTCCGACCAGACCGGTAACCGCGATTATTGTCGCAATATAAGGAACCATAAGCATGAATTCAGATGGAATTGATACGCCAATAATTGTTAGCGTGCTTTGAAGATTATCTGCGAAACCAAATAGCAGCGCTGCGAAGACCGCACCAATTGGACTCCACTTACCAAAGATTAAGGCTGCAAGTGCAATAAAACCTGCTCCTGCGGTCATCTCTTTACCAAATGCGCCAACGGAACCAACTGTGTAATAAGCACCGCCAACACCAGCAATCAGGCCAGCAATGATTACATTTTTAAATCTCAATTTATTAACATCAATGCCGACTGTGTCAGCGGCAGTTGGATGTTCACCAATTGCCCGAGTACGTAGACCCCACTTAGTTTTGAATAGGGCAAAGGTAATTGTTGCCACTATTACGAACATTAAGTACACAACTATTGATTGGCTGAAGAAAATTGGTCCAAGAACCGGAATTTTTGCGAGTATCGGAAGCTCTATATGTCCAAAGGTCGGCGCGGTATTCCAAGTCGATTGGTATGGGACCAATAACTTCTTATATAAGAAATCGGTTAGTCCAATGACAAGGACGTTCAAGACGAATCCTAAAATCACCTGGTCTACAGAGAACTTAATAGCGAATGTTGCAAGTAGGAATGAAATTGCCGCGCCCGCGATTGGAGCAGCGATGAGACCCCAAATTGTTTTATGAGTGAGGCTGGCTACAACTCCGGAGACAAATGCGCTGGCAAGTAGCTGCCCCTCAATCGCAATATTGATTACACCTGATCGCTCGCAAATTAAGCCGGACATCGAACCGAAGACAAGTGGGACTGCCAAGAGAAGCGCGCCCTGCAACAAGCCAGTGAAAGGAATAAATTTTCCTGAAGCTACCCATGTAATAAATGACATCAGAATTCCGAATGTTGCGATTGCTGCGGGAATAACAATTTTCCGATTAGCACGAAAAGCTAATACTGCAAGAACTGCAGCTACGAGTGCTATCAGTGAGAAGATTTTTGCCCCTGTCGCAGATGAAATAACCCACTCTTTGATCAGAACCCATTCATTATTTAGAACAAAACCAAAGGTCGTTTTATCTTTGCCCGGGGAAATTACTCCGAAAAATAGAAACGAAAGAACCGAAAGCAAACCGATAACCGATACGCCAGTAAGTCGGCGTTTTTCAATATTAGATCTAACTTTCTTCATCCGTTCCACCCCTTTGAAGTAAGCGAAGCAGATGTATTCATCTTTTTGATTCTAAATATGTAGCGGACAAAAGCTGGAGCAGCTATGAATAGAACAATTAGCGCCTGGGTTACTAAAACGATATCGAGTGGTACTCCGGTACTTGATTGCATTGTCCGACCACCCGCATGGAGTGCACCGAAGAGCAGCGCAGCAAAAACAGTCCCGAGAGGTTGTGCCCGGCCAAGCAGTGCAACCGTGATCGCATCAAAACCAAATGAACCTGCAATATCGGCATTTAGCGCATACTCGCTTCCAAGAACTTGAACAGCGCCACCTAGACCGGCCAAGGCACCACAGATCATCATCGTGGAAGTAATTACAAATGGAACCGAAATTCCAGCAGTCTTTGCTGCTTGACCATTTGCACCAACCGCACGGAATTTGAAACCAATTGTGGTTTTAGTTAGAAGCCACCAGACAAATACTGCTGCTGCTAGCGCGATAAAGATTCCAAAATTCAATCTGAAATTTGAACCTGCGAGCAAGGGAAGTCGGGCGCTCTGATTTACTTCCGGCGCAATTGGATCAATGCGTCCTGGACGCAAGAAACTTTGAGTCTTTAAAATCCAGAGGATGAAATAACTAGCGATGTAGTTCATCATGATAGTTAAAATAACTTCATGCGCACCTGTTCGCGCCTTTAATAGACCGACAATTCCACCCCAAATTGCAGCGAAAAACGCACCCGCAAGAGCCGCTGCAAGAATATGAATTCCAATTGGAAGATGGAAATGGAAACCAACGTATGAAGCGCCGATGGCGCCGAAAATGAATTGTCCTTGCGCCCCGATGTTGAAGAGACCGGATTTGAAAGCTAGGGCAACTGAAAGTCCAGTGAGCATTAGAGGCGTTGCAATAACAATAGTTTCTGAAAGTGGATAGAAGCCATGGATAAATGTGTGGCCCTTAGTTAAGTTCACGTCAAAAACCGCACCTTGGAATAAAGCTAAATAGGCGTTGCCGACGGCGGCTAGCGCGCTCTTTATAAATTCAAGAGGCGTTGAAAACTTTGCTATGACTTTTGCATCAGAGATTGCAATTATTAGACCAGTTAGCGTGAAGGCCATAAAGAACGAGAGGCCAGGTAACTTAATTGCCTGTAAAAATTTGGCTAGCGAATTGCGCATTATGCACTCGCCTTTTTAGTTACGACGCCAGCCATCAATAGCCCAAGCTCTTCGCGAGTTACGCCCGAATCCACAATCTCAAGAATCTCGCCGCGATACATAACTGCAATGCGATCGGCCAACGCCATTACCTCATCAAGTTCTGTACTAAATAAAATAACCCCACGACCTTGGTCTCGCTCAGCAAGAATGCGCTCGTGCACAAATTCAATTGACCCAACATCTAAACCACGAGTCGGTTGCGAAGCAACCAGGACTTTTACTGGACGTGAAAGTTCACGGGCAATTACAACCTTCTGCTTATTGCCGCCAGAAAGTGTTGACACTGCATCTGAAACTGATTGCAATCGAATATCAAATTCCGTTACTCGTTTTTCAGCTTCAGAAAAAACCGTCC
>CAIQHM010000098.1 GCA_903871555.1 uncultured Actinomycetes bacterium
CACAAGCTGGTTCTGAAGTATCAACACTTCTTGGACGTATGCCATCTGCAGTGGGTTACCAACCAACACTTGCCGATGAAATGGGTCAGCTACAAGAACGTATTACTTCAACTCGCGGTCACTCGATTACATCTATGCAGGCAATTTATGTTCCTGCGGATGACATCACCGACCCAGCACCACACACAACATTCGCGCACTTGGATGCAACAACAGTGTTGTCTCGTCCAATTTCCGAACTCGGTATCTATCCTGCGGTAGATCCACTTGACTCAACATCACGTATTTTGGATCCACGTTACATCGGCGAGCACCACTTCCGTGTTGCTAACCGCGTAAAGCAAATCCTTCAGCGCTACAAGGATCTACAAGACATCATCGCAATTCTTGGTATCGATGAATTGTCTGAAGAAGATCGTATTCTTGTAGGACGTGCTCGTCGTATCCAGCGCTTCTTGTCACAGAACACATTCGTGGCAAAGGTCTTCACTGGTATCGATGGTTCATTCGTACCGCTAACTGAAACAATCGCAGCATTCGAAGCACTTGCAGATGGAAAGTATGACCACGTTCCAGAACAAGCATTCTTCATGTGTGGCGGTCTTGAAGACGTTGAAAAGCGTGCAGCAGAATTGGCAAAGGCATAATTTAAAATGTCTGAAAACTTAACTGTTGAAGTTGTATCTCCGGAGAAGCGGGTCTGGTCTGGCGAGGCGAAAATGATTTCGGCTCGCACACTAGAAGGTGACATCGGTGTTTTACCGGGTCACGCACCGCTTCTTGGAGTACTAGTTGATGGTCAAGTGAGCATCAAAGTTGCAGATGGCACAACTCAAGATTTCAATATTCATGGTGGTTTTATCTCTGTTTCAAATAACCGAGTATCAATTCTCGGCGAATCAACTGATTAAGAATTAGTTAAATATGGCGCGAAACTTTTGCGCCAAGTGATAGCAGCGCCTCTACAAATCCAGGGTAACCACGATCAACGTGGAAAGCATCTTCAACTGTTGTGATTCCTTCACTTACTAAGCCAGCTAGAACTAGCCCAGCACCAGCACGAATATCGGTAGCTGCTACCGGCGCACCTGATAACTGCTTTTTGCCCGCGATAGAGGCATGGTGGCCGTCGACATGAATATCGGCGCCAAGTCGTTGTAATTCACTTACAAACATAAAGCGACCTTCGAAAACGTTCTCGGTAACAATGGAATTTCCTTCAGCAATTGCATTCATGGTGATTACGAATGGTTGTAAATCCGTAGGAAAACCTGGATAGGGAAGTGTTGCGATATCAATTGCAACTGGACGCTTATCCATCCGAACTCGGAATCCATCTGGCGTTGTTGTGATTACTGCACCGGCCGCGACTAACTTATCTAGTGGGACTTCTAAGTGTTCGGGGCGACCACCATGAATTGTTATGTCACCTTGGGTCATAACTGCAGCAAAGGCCCAAGTGCCAGCAACAATGCGATCGGAAAGTGTCGCATGTGTTGTTGGTTTAAGTTCTTTAACGCCAGTAATTGTTATGACTGGTGTGCCGAGGCCTTCAATCTTTGCGCCCATAGCAACTAGAAATTCTCCAAGATCAACAACATCAGGTTCGCGTGCCGCGTTATCAATTGTTGTTATGCCTTTTGCAAGTACAGCGGCGGTCATAATATTTTCGGTTGCGCCAACACTTGGGAAATCTAGAGATATTGCAGCACCAGTTAAACCGTTTGGTGCGGTAGCAATTACATATCCGTGTTCTGAATGCGCTTCGGCGCCAAGGTCTGTGAGTCCTTTAATATGAAAATCAATTCCGCGAGAACCAATTGCATCGCCACCTGGAAGTGCAACTTCAACTTCACCAACGCGGGTTACAAGCGGACCAAGAACATTTATCGAGGCGCGCATTTTGCGAACTAAATCATAATCAGCGCGATGGCCCGGAACTTCTGGAACCAAAATCTTCATTGTCAGCGCTTTTCGGTCATAAGAACATTTGCAGCCAAGACGAGTTAAAAGTTCTTCCATAATATGAACGTCGGCAATATCAGGAACATTTTCAATTATTGTCTCACCAACGGCAAGAAGTGATGCGGCCATTAATTTAAGGGCAGAATTCTTTGCGCCATATACAGTGACTTCACCGGCAAGCCGGGCGCCGCCAACTATTTGGAAATATTCATTTGTATTTTCCATAGCGATCACCTCCAGCTTCGTCGTTTCGAGTGGTCTAATCGTAGTGAGTCAATTAGGCTCACCCCATGGTAAATCTAACGCGGATATATACAAAAACTGGCGATGATGGCACAACCTCACTTGGGGATATGAGCCGCACTTCAAAGAATGACCCGCGGTTGGAAGCCTACGCAACTGTAGATGAAGCGAATTCATCGATTGGTGTAGTTCTGGCACTTGGCCAGATTTCAGACCCGCAGATTGCTAAATTATTAATCCGAATTCAAAATGATTTATTCGATGTCGGCGCAGATCTCTGTACCCCAGTAGTGGATGAACCAAAGATTGAGCCACTTCGAGTTATCGAATCTCAGGTTACATATATTGAAGAACAGATCGATTTATACAATTCTTCACTTGCAGAATTACGTAGCTTTGTTCTGCCATCCGGAACACCCGCTGCTGCGTTATTGCATGTAGCTCGCACCGTCACACGTCGCGCAGAGCGCAATACCTGGCATGCAATTCACCAATTTGGTGGAGGTGTTAATTCACTAACTGCAAAGTATTTAAACCGACTTTCAGATTTGTTATTCGTACTTGCTCGCCATGAAAATAAAGCTCAAGGCGATGTGCTCTGGGTCCCCGGAGCCAACCGCTAACTTCTAGCTGGGCTCTTTGTGTAGGTATCGCTAGGGATCTTTCCGATCGGAGAACCGATTCGACAATTAGCGGTGTAGGCACCAATTCCTAAGCCATCTGCAATTGGTTCATCGCTGATAAGCAGAATTGGTTTTATCGATTTAGCTTTTGAACCCGTGACCAATGTAATAAGTGAACCAAAAATTATCCTCTGGGTTGGATCATTAGGATCAACGCCTAAGACATTTGAATTAATTTCCCACCAGTCGCATCCAGTTTCAGAGCCAACAAATATGCCCAGGCAAGCAGTGGTATGACACTTTGCGATTAAATTCGCCTGAATGTACTTGTTTTCACTTCCAGCAATTAATAGCTCCTTAGGTGTCGCAGTCTTTGCATAAAGCTCACCCTTCTTTTCAAATCCTGGTGGTGGCCATTTAATTGGTGCTTTCGGTTTTAGTTTTACTCGTGGCTTTTTCCTTGGCACAACTTTCTTTTTAACTACCGGCTTCTTGACCACTGGCTTTTTTGTCGCAGTTTTTTTCACAACCGGCTTAGTAACAACTTTAGATTTAGAAGTAGTTGGTTTGGGAGTTGGCTTTTTTGTAGCTGCGCTGGCTTGCCCCGGGATAATTAGGGAAAGTGCAATAACAACAGCTATTAACCGCTTCACTTATCTGACCACCTAAAACTCTTAAGTGCCAAAATTGTGCCAAGCACAGTCCAGACCAGTAAGACGATTGCGATGTGTGGGATTTCCCAACTCTTTGCTACTTCTTGCGTAGCAAACGATTCTGGCAGAAATACTGAACGCATACCTTGAGTCAGCCACTTAAGTGGGAAGAGTGCTGCGAATTGCTGCATCCATTGTGGCAAGGTAGAGAAAACAAAGAAGACACCGCTAAAGAATTGCAGAATTATCACAATCGGGGAGACCACAGCTGAAGCGCCGCGACCATTCTTCGGCACTGCCGAGAAGGCAATTCCGAGAATTGTGGAACAGATACTTCCAAGAAGAATTAGCCAAGCAAAACGTAGCCATCTCTCGGTTGTGTTTGGAAGGTTTAATCCAAACAAAGCTGCGCCAAATGCCATAAGTGCACCTACTTGAACAATCATTGCAGTGAAAACCAGAATCGCTTTTCCAATGAAATATGAAATTGGTGAGACCGGAGTTCCGCGAAGGCGCTTTAATGTTCCGAAATCTCGCTCAATTGGAATCATGATCGCGAGTTGTTGGAAACCAGTATTAACAAGGCCCGATGCAATCATTCCAGCGACAAAGTATTGGCTAAAAGTTACACCTGGCGCGAGATCACCTTTAAAGACCGAACCGAAAATGAATAACAACATGACTGGAAAGAGAAGGGTGAATACAACAGATTCTCGCTGGCGCATGAATTGTTTTATCTCTAGGCCGCCACGAAGGAAACCAACCTTAATAATGTTTGGTCTCATAATTGCCCAATCATTTTTAAGTAAATATCTTCAAGTGATGGTCGAATCACAGTTAGCTCTGGAACTTCGCCACCAAATTTTGCAGATAGTTTTGCAACTTCGGCTGCCGGAAAGTCACTTTCAATCTCTTGTTTAGAACCGTTCTCAAGCCAGCTAATCCGAGCCTTTGCAGTATTTCTACCACCAAGATTTCCTGGCGTAGAAACTTCAACTATCTTTCCATCGACTATTACCGCAACTCGATCGGCCAAAGCTTCTGCTTCATCTAGATAATGAGTTGTGAGCAGAATCGTTCTTCCCTCATCGCGCAGATTGCGGATTAAATCCCAGAAAGCGCGTCTAGCTTCTGGGTCAAAGCCAGTTGTTGGTTCATCCAAAAATAAGATCTCGGGATTGCCGATTATGCCGAGTGCAACGTCAAGGCGTCTGCGCTGGCCACCGGAGAGGCTTTGAATTCTGGCGTTCTTTTTCTCATCCAAGCCGACATCGCGAATTACAGAATCTGGATCACGGGGATTGGAATAATAATTTGCAAAGTGGCTAACAGTTTCAGATACCGATAAATCTTGGGAGTCATTAGTTGACTGCAGAACTATGCCAATACGATTTCGCCAAGCCCAACTATCGTTACCAAGTTTTGCGGGATCTTTGCCAAGAACTTTAACTTCGCCGCCATCACGATTTCGATAGCCCTCAAGGATTTCAACTGTTGTGGTTTTGCCGGCGCCGTTAGGGCCGAGAATTGCAAAGATCTCGCCCTTTGCAACTTCAAGATCAATGCCTGCGACGGCAACTTTTGAACCATTGGCCTTTGAGGTGTAAGTCTTGGTAAGGCCGCGAACAGATATTGCTGATTCATTTGCCACGTCAATATCCTGCCCTAAAAGTTGGGAATTACGGAATGGCTGCGAGAGAATAAGGCTGTGAGTCCACGTAGAAATCATCCTAAGCGCTCCCAGAAGCGGGCTACAGATAGCGATGAAGAGCGTGACATTTCGCTTTCAAGTGAATCCATAGAAGAGCATTCAGAGGGTGTTTTTAGAGTGCGACGTATAACTGGTTCAACTTCTACAAAGCCTTATCGCTGTCCTGGTTGCGATCAATTAATTCCAACTGCAACACCACACACAGTTGCCTGGCTCGAAGAAGATGTTGAATCGCGCAGGCATTGGCATACCGTATGTTGGACAAAGCGCAGCGATCGCAAACCAAGAACTCTTAGATCAAAAGGCGCACCGCGTTATTAAGTTTTAGCCAATACCTTTTGAGTGCAGAGTCTTTATTGCAACTTTAATAAATTTATCTGCAAACTTAGTTCGACCAAATGTTGTGAAAACTATTGGAATATTAAATAGTGTTTTAACAACTGTTCTTGGATATGTGAACTCCATTAAACCTTCAGGTCCATGAATTCGACCGTATCCACTATCTTTCACGCCGCCAAATGGAACAGAAGCAATTGCTGCGAAGGCAATTACAGAGTTAACAGAGACCATTCCGCATTGCAATTGCGCTGCGATTTTTTCACCATTGCGCTTTGACCAGACAGATGCGGCAAGGCCATATCTAGTGGCATTTGCTAAGCGAATAGCTTCGGCCATATCTGCAGTTCTATTAATTACAAGAGTGGGCCCAAAAGTTTCTTCAGTTACTGCTGTTGAATCTTCTGGAACATCGATCATGATGACTGGTTCCACAAATGGAGCTTTAACTGAATCAACACCACCGATTACAAACTTCGCACCTTTTGCAGCCGCATCATCAATATGGCTCTGGATAACTTTTAATTGTGAAGGCATAGTGGCAGGCCCATAATTTCCATCTTTGCCTGGATGAACTTGCTTAGCTAATTCAGTTATCTTCGCAATAAATTTATCGGCGACTTCGTTGACTACATAAACTCTTTCAGCGCCGATACATGTTTGTCCGGCGTTAGACATCGCAGACCAGAGGGCGTACTCCGCAGCGCGATCAATATCGGCATCTGCTGCAACCAATACTGGATCCTTGCCACCACATTCAAGAACTACTGGAACCATTCGTTCGGCGCAAGAGGCTGCGACTTTCTTCGCAGTTCTAGTTGAACCAGTGAAAGAGATTTTATCTACGGCAGATTCGGTAAGTGCCTTTCCGGTTTCAGGCAAGCCAGTTACACAAGTAAAGATATCCGCGAACGGTGCGATGTTTGCAAAGCTAGTTGCAAGCCACTGCCCAACACCTGGTGTGAATTCACTTGGTTTGAAAACGACGGTATTCCCGGCAGCAAGTGCGTAAGAAATTGAACCCATTGGCGTAAAAATTGGATAGTTCCAAGGTCCAATAACTCCTACGACTCCCAAGGGAACTCTCGTTACATTAGTTTTCATATTAAACATCAACAAGCCAGATGGCCGATGTTGCTTTGATAAAACGCTCTCTGCATGCTTTGCAGCCCAAGCTAAATGGCCAAGTGCCAGAGTTGCTTCCAAAGTTGCATCACTAATTGGTTTACCAGTTTCAGCGCGCACTAATTCGGCAATCTCATCAACGCTATTAGTTATAGATGCTGCCCATTTAAGTAAGACTTTACGGCGACCACGAAAGCCAAGTTCCTGCCACGCGATACTTGCCACGCGGGCTCTATCTACTGCAGTACTTACTTCGCTAGCAGAAGTATTGGGATAGCTAGCTATAACGCTGCCATCTACCGGATTGTGGCTTTGAAATGTGTTTGATGTAAAGGTTTCCATTGCGTAAGACTAAACTTATTTCGTGTCAGAGTTAATACGCCCAAGCACTGTGTTGCCGGCAAGTCGCAGACCAATAACAATTCGAACCGCTGATGGCTTGAATTTAATTGGCGAAGTGGCAACCCCCATTGGCGATCGAATTGGATCAATTCTCTGCCTGCATCCAAACCCGACTGGCGGGGGGATGATGGATAGCCACATTTACAAGAAGGCTGCGAACCGTCTTCCTGATATGGCAGGTATCGAAATTATCCGTTTCAATACCCGCGGCACTACTTCGGAGGCTGGCACTAGCGAGGGTGAATATGGTGCAACCGTTACTGAAAAATTTGATGTCGAAGCAGCGATTGAATTTTCATTTAATGAAATTGGCGTGGAAAAACTTTGGGTAATGGGATGGTCCTTCGGAACAAATTTGGCTCTTAAATATGCAAGAGATCCCCGGGTACTTGGGCTAATTTTATTGAGCCCAACACTACTTGAAACGAATGGCGCAGATTTAGAATTTTGGGCCAAAGATGGCAGACCGATCACTGCTTTAATTCCAGAGCATGATGATTATTTAAAACCAGATGCAGCCGCAATTGCTTTTGCTGTGATTCCACAAATTAATTTAATAAACGTTGATGGCGCAAAACACCTATGGGTTGGTGAACCTGCCGTTTATCGCGTGCTTGCTGAAATCACAAAAATTATTGCACCAGCAAGGTTGCCGCTACCAACCGAGTTTTAGTTTTTTTCGGCTTGGGGATAAACAACTTCATCAAGGATAAGTAGAACAGCAGCAGCTAATGGCACTGCCAAGATTCCACCGACCAAACCAAGAAGAGATGTACCAATTAGTGCGGCAATAATTGTTACGAGACCAGGTATCGAAAGTGAACGTTTCATAACCTTCGGCGTAAGAACATAGTTTTCAAATTGCACATAAATAATATAAGAGGCGAGTGCAATTGCGGCAATCAGCGGTGAATCAGTTAGGGCAATCAAGGTAACAATCGTCATGCCGATGAAGTGGCCAATTAAAGGAATTAAGCCACAAACAAATACCACCAGGGCTAATGCGGCTTTGTAAGGTAGATCAAGAGCTAACCCAAGTATGAAAATAAATATGCTAGCGAAGAAGGAGATTGTTATCTGGCCACCGACGAAGGCACCGACTCGGAAAATAATCGCATCACTTATCTTCGCAACACGTTCCCGACGACTTGCTGGAACCAATCGATAGGCATCTTCAGTAACAGTTGGAAGTGAAGCTAGAAAATAGAGAGTAAGCACAAGAATTGTCAGCGCCGAAAGTGCGCCAGAGATAACGGCCTTACCAACGCCGATTACGCCACCAAAGGCGCCGATTACAAATTTTCCATCCTTGATAGATGATTGCACTTTGCTTTGAATCGTATCGATGATTCCGTAATTAGCATTCAAATCATTGATGGTCGAATTGTTCTTTAAATCCGAAATCATCTGTGGTGCGTTATGAATAAGGGCATTTACCTGATCGACAATTAGTGGCGCTGCGACCCAGATGAATAATCCTACGAAAGCCACTACAAGCGAGACGGTAGCGGCAACAGACATAGATCTACTTAACCGGCGCCTTTCAAAAAAATTCACTGCCGGATTTAGTCCCATGGCGAAGAAGAGAGATATGACAATTAGAACAAATACTTGGCTTGCAGATGCCAATGCGCGAAGAAGTGTGATGGCTATTACTGCGCCCGATGCGGCAAGAAAACCAAAATAGAAGGGATGCGAATGATTTAAGGGTTCACCCATGGTTCCAAAATCTTCCGGGGCAACTGCCTTCTTTTTTCTGGTGAGAGTAGGTCGCTTTAAGATTGGTTTTAACTTTGCCATGGCGTTATTTTAACGTCGCGTTGCGAAAAAATAGGAGAGAATGGCCCCGTGGCTGACCTACGAATAACTGGACTTGCGGAAGAGATGTCTTCGCTGGCTCGGATGCCTTGGTCAAAACAACTTGAAGTGTGGCCAGAAGATTCCTCACTTACAGATATGCGCGGTATTTCTCGACACATTGTTCGCCTAATTAAAGTCAATGAAAACCACGATTCACCAATTTTTGCGATCAAGGAAACAGTTCCAGAATTTGCTAACCGCGAATACGCACTCCTAAGAGAGTTAAACAGCCGGGAAGCGCCCTGCGTAGAACCAGTTGCAGTCATCGAAAATCGAACAGATCAAGATGGCAATGAACTTCCTGCGGCACTTGTTACTCACTACTTACCATTCTCTCTGCCCTATCGGGTAATTCTTAGCGCTGAGATAACTCCGCACGAGATTACAAATATGGCTAACGCGCTTGCACTTTTATTGGTTCGCCTTCATCTTCTTGGATTCTGGTGGGGGGATTGCTCACTTTCAAATACTTTATTTCGTCGCGATGCCGATCAATTCGCGGCTTACCTTGTGGATGCAGAAACTGGAGAATTTCAAACACAACTTACAGATGGCCAACGCGAACATGATTTAGATATTTCACTTTTTAACGTAGCTGCCGAACTTGAAGATTTAAAGATTGCTGGAGTTTTAACAACAGATATGGATCCGGTACGCGCAAGCGAAGGTGTTATAAAAAGGTATCGCAGACTTTGGAAAGCACTTCGCGAACCACAAATACTTGATCCAAATGATCGCCACGCAGTTGAAGGTGCAATGCGTCAATTGCAGGACCTCGGTTTTGCCGTTGAAGAAGTCGAAGTTTCAATTAACGGCGACAAAGGTGAATTAAAGTTTCAACCAAAACTTGTGGCAGCTGGCTATCACCAAAATCGTTTACTAGAACTTCTCGGTATTCATGCTGAAGAATTTCAGGCAAAGCGGTTGCTTGCATCCTTTGATCGCTTTCGCGGTCGTGAGGCAACTCCAAAACCACCAATTCATGACAGTGCGCGCAGATGGCTTCGAGACACCTATCACCATGTAATGAATCAAGTACCAAATGAGCTACAAGATCGTGTTGAACAAACTCAGATGTTCCATGAAATTCTCGAACATCGTTGGTATTTAGGCGAGCAAGCGGGCCACGATTTAGGTCTGGATTTCGCAACTAAGGATTACATTGAAAATATTCTGCCCTTTAGAACCTATGTTGGCGTGAGCGTTCCGGGTATACACGAACCTCCATCAAAATAATTGCGGATAATTATTCGCTAGGATTGCAGCATGAGTTTGCCACCATTGCCCAAGAATTTTGCAAGCGCAGTGGATTTAAGCACTTTAGGAAAAGCACCTGCCGAAGAAATTCCGACTCCTGGAATTCCTGTAACACAGTCAAATTTGGTTGCCGAAGTTCTTCCAGCATCAAATCAAAAAGTTGTAATCCTTATCTGCTGGTCACCTCGAAGCGCCCAAGCAATTTCACTTTTAGAAATAATGGGTAAGTACCAGGAAACAGATGTACTTGAAAACGGCGAACCTGCTTGGATTCTTGGAACAGTAAATGTTGATACCGAAACCCAGGTTGCACAAGCACTTCAAATTCAATCAGTACCCATCGCTATCGCAATAATTCAAGAGCAGATGGTTCCGCTTTTTGAAGCGGTTCCTACCCCTGAACAAATCAGGTTAGTAATAGATAAAGTTATAGGCCTTGCCGCAGAACGCGGAGTTGGTGCGCCACTAGAAAAATCAGAAGTTGTCGAAGCACCGATGGAGCCCGAAGAGATTGCCGCAATGGAAGCACTTGAAAAGAGCGATCTTGCGGGCGCTAAAGCGCAGTATGAAAAGTGGTTAGCCCGCAAACCAGGAGATATCTTGGCAAAACTTGGTCTGGCGCAGACCGAGCTTATTCTTCGTGTTAAAGATTTGGATCCCAAAGAAGTTTTAACTCTTGCCGGGGCGAATCCAGATGAAATTAATATCCAGTTAAAAGCTGCGGATGTAGAGATCGCAAGTGGGCTAAATAAAGAGGCTTTTACTAGGTTGATACGTCTGATAAAAGTGAGCGCAGGCGATGATAAGAAGACTGCCCGCGAACATTTGCTACAACTATTCTCGCTTGTCGATCCAGCTGATCCAGAATTAATCACGGCTCGCAAAGAGCTTGCGAGCGCCCTATATTGAAATCTAAATTCTCAAAATCTGAACGTTGGGCACTTAATTTATTGTTCCTCCCATTTGGGGTTGGAGCGATGGCAACAGCAACTAGATTCCCCGAGATCCGTGACAATTTACATTTGAATAACGGTGTTTTTGGTACCTACCTGACTCTTGGTGGAATCGGCTCACTTACTGGATTTATTTTTGTTGGAAATATTGTTCACAAGATAGGTATTAAGCCAGTAATTCTTGTGGCATCGACTGGCATGTTTGCCACGATGGCAGCAGTGCCTCATATTAAGAACCCACAGATTTGGTTAATCTCAAATATCTTGGTTGCTCTTTTCTGGGTCTCCTTCCATATTTCAAAGAATGGTCAAGCTATTCACCGCCAAGAAGAGATTGGTGAATTGATACTTCCCAAACTGCATGGGCTCTGGAGTCTTGGTGCACTCTTGACTTCAATTCTTGCAATTGCAATTACGCCATATGTCTCTCTTGCTTGGCATATCGATACTCTTATGTTTTTTATGTGGCTCGCCACGTTGTATGGCATCTGGAAATCAACGCCATATTTCATTAATAAATCAGATGACGAGACCGCCCTTCCAAGAGTCTCGCTCTCTGGTTTGGTTGCTTCAGTAAAGAGCCAACCG
>CAIQHM010000099.1 GCA_903871555.1 uncultured Actinomycetes bacterium
ATGAAAAAACTAATTGCAATCTTAAGTATCTCTGCCCTATTCCTTACCGGATGTGGCTCATCAGGCGCATCAGTTACAAATCAAGGTGCGGCTGATTTTGCTAAGACAATCACAGATTCAAGTGTTGTCGTTCTAGATGTTAGAACTCCCGGTGAATTTATGGTTGGCCACATAGCAAATGCAATCAATATTGATGTTGAAGGCATGCAATTCAACGCTGATGTTTCCAAATTAGACAAGACCAAGACTTATGCAGTTTATTGCCACAGCGGTCGCCGTTCTGGAATAGCGACGTCAGAAATGTCAAAGCTTGGATTCTCTAAATTATTTAATCTTGATGGCGGAATCGGTGCATGGAGTGCCGCTGGTCAGCAATTGGTTACAAATTAAATGCGAACAATAGTAATTGTTGGTGGAGTTGCCGGTGGAATGTCTGCTGCAACCAGACTTCGTAGATTGGATGCGACCGCCGAAATAATTGTGCTTGAAAAAAGCGGTCACGTTTCTTATGCGAATTGCGGTCTTCCTTATTATGTCGGTGGTGTAATTGAAACTGAAGACGCACTTTTACTGCAGACACCAGAAAGTTTGCATATGCGCTTTCGTCTTGATGTCCGGGTTGCAAGCGAGGCGCTCTCAATTAATCGAGCCCTTAAAACCATTGCAGTACGCAACCTTTTGACCCAAGAAGAGTATGAAATTAAATTCGACAAATTAGTTTTGAGTCCGGGCGCATCACCTATTCGCCCAAACTTCCCAGGATCAGATCGTGCCTTCACCCTTCGCACTGTTGAAGATGTAGAACGCATCGCACTTGCCGTCACCGATAAGCCAAAGAGCGCAGTTGTGATTGGTGGGGGTTTCATCGGAGTCGAGATCGCGGAAAACTTAATTCATAAGGGGATTGCAACTTCGATTGTTGAAGCTGCGCCACAAGTGTTGGCACCACTAGATCCGGAAATGGCAACCTTTGTTCATACCGAATTAGAACGAAATGGCGTCCAGTTGTTCTTAGGTAAATCAGTTGTCGCAATCGGCGAAAAAACTGTTGAATTATCTGATGGAAGTCGCGTTGATGCCGAACTCGTGATTATGGCAATTGGGGTTCGACCTGATGTTGAACTAGCGCGAAATGCGGGAATCACAATTGGTGAACGCGGTGGAATCGATGTCAATGAATTTAATCAGACAAATGATTCTGATATTTATGCAATTGGTGATGCCGCACAAAAGAAAGATGCCCTTGATGGAACATCAACTCTTGTTCCACTTGCGAATTTAGCAAACCGACATGGCCGCGTTGTGGCTGATCACATTCTTGGTCGCGATGTTCGTGTTGTGCCAACAATTGGCACCGCAATTGTGAAAGTTTTCGAATTAACTATTGCCACAACTGGTTGGAACGAGAAACGACTTGCAACAACTGGTCGCAACTTTAAAGTCATTCACACTCATCCAAGCTCTCATGCTGGTTATTACCCTGGCGCAGAACAAATGTCGTTGAAATTAATTTTTGATGCAGTGACTGGCGAAATCTATGGCGCCCAAGGCGTCGGTTACGAAGGCGTTGATAAGCGCATTGATGTAATCGCAACTTCTATTCGTGG
>CAIQHM010000100.1 GCA_903871555.1 uncultured Actinomycetes bacterium
CAGAGTCTCTAGAGGCTGCAGATCTTGCAAGGTTACGTTTAACTTTTGACGAAGCAATCTTGTTGCAATTATTACTTGCTGGGCGCCGGGCTGAACTTAAAGAACTCGATGCAACGCCAAGAAAGATTTCTACAAATGGCTTAGTGAGCGTATTTGAAAGTAAATTACCATTTGAATACACAAGCGGCCAGATCGAAATAAATAATGAAGTTGCCGAAGACATGCAACAGCCACATCCAATGCACCGCCTGCTGCAAGGTGAAGTTGGATCTGGAAAGACCGTAGTCGCACTTCGTGCAATGCTCTCGGTTATTGAATCTGGCGGACAAGCAGCGTTGCTTGCGCCTACTGAGGTTTTAGCAGTTCAGCATTTCAAAACCATCACAAAACTACTTGGCGATTTAGCGCAAGCTGGTACGTTGCTTGGAAGTGGCGAAGGAACACAACTAGCGCTGCTAACTGGATCCATGAGTACGGTTCAAAAGCGCGAAGCGCTAGGTCGTATAAGTAATGGCGAAGCCGGCATAGTTATTGGAACACATGCGCTAATTAGTGAAGGTGTTGAATTCAATGATTTGGCACTTGTTGTGGTTGATGAACAACATCGATTTGGTGTTGAACAACGTGATGCTCTTCGAATGAAGGCTAAGAAACCACCACACCTTTTAGTAATGACAGCAACGCCTATTCCGAGAACAGTTGCAATGACTATATTTGGTGATTTAGATGTTTCAACCTTGCGGCAATTACCAAGTGGTCGAATTCCAATTGAAACTCATGTGATTCCTGTTCTGGAAAAGCCACTCTATTTGGATCGCGCATGGCAGCGAGTAAAAGAGGAGGTCGGCAAGGGCCACCAGGTTTACATAGTTGCACCGCGAATTTCTGATAATGAAAGCGGCGAAACCAAAGTTAAGATCTCCGAAGCTGATATTGCAATGGCGAAGCTGATGGGCGATGAGATAACAAGTGAGGAATTATCGGGCGGCGAGAAAATGACTAGCGTTGAAGAGCTCGCGCCAAGATTAGCTACCGGCGCACTAAAGGGGCTGAAACTTGCACCATTGCACGGGCGTCAAAGTTCAGATCTGAAAGATGAAACGATGAGCGCATTTGCAAGCGGAGAAATTGATGTTCTTGTTGCAACAACAGTTATTGAGGTTGGTGTTGATGTTCCAAACGCTTCGATGATGGTGATTATGGATGCTGATCGCTTTGGTGTTTCGCAATTGCACCAACTTCGTGGGCGTGTAGGTCGAGGTGGGACACCAGGTTTATGTTTGTTAGTTTCTGGCGCAGTCGAAGGCTCTCCTGCAATGGCCAGGCTTTCCGCGGTAGCAGGAACACTTGATGGATTTGAATTATCTAGAATTGATTTAGATCAACGTCGCGAGGGTGATGTATTGGGTCGGGCACAATCTGGAACAAAATCTCATCTCCGACTTCTTCGAGTATTGCGTGATGAGGATTTGATTGAGAAAGCGCGACGTGTTGCTACAGAATTGATTGCAAGTGATCCAAAGTTGGCGAAGCATCCTGCTTTGGCGGTCCAAGTGAGTATTTTGAAGGAAGAAGAGCGTTCAGCTTTCTTAGATAAGGGCTAGCGCGTTAACGTTCGCCAATGAGAATTATCGCGGGGAGCAGTAAGGGCAAAACTCTGCTCTCACCAACTGGTAAGACTCGGCCAACTTCAGATCGCGCCCGCGAGGGCCTCTTCTCCTCTTTAGATTCGGAATTTGGATCCATGAGCGAGTTAAATTTCTTGGATTTATTTTCAGGTTCCGGTGCGGTCGGTGTCGAAGCTCTGTCTCGAGGCGCAGCAAGTGTTTATTCAATTGAAGACCATGCTCCAACTGCAGGAATCGCAACAAAGAATTTCGAATTAGTAACTGGGACCAGTGGGAAATTTACTGTCATTAGTTCTACCGCTGAAAGATTTGTCGCGATGCCACATCAAATTTCCTTTGACATAATATTTATGGATCCACCATATGATGTTGCGAATGAAGTAATAGAGAGCATTTTGATTGCAATAGATGCAAATAATTTATTGAAGCGAAATGGAATAATTGCGATAGAACGTGAGACTAAGAAGGCGCAATTTACTTGGCCACAACCATTTATCGAAGAGAAAGTCCGTTCATATGGGCAGGGAAGTATCTTCTACGGTGGTTATTCTGCTAGCGTTTTGCCGTGAAGCGCGTCGTATGCCCCGGGACCTTTGACCCCATAACTTTTGGGCACCTAGATATCATCGAAAGAGCTAGTTCAATCTTCGATGAAGTAACGATCGCCGTAATGGTTAATCAGACAAAGAAGACGCTTTTTACTGTTGAAGAGCGGATTGCGATGACTCGTGAAGTTACCTCGCAATATCCAAATGTAAAAGTTGATTCATGGTCTGGCCTGCTTGTTGATTATTGTAAAAGAAATGATATTTCGATAATTGTAAAAGGTTTGCGGGCGGTTACTGACTTTGATTATGAACTTCAGATGTCACAAGTTAATTTGCAGCTTCAGGGGGTTGAAACCCTCTTCCTTTCAACTGCGCCGGCCCACTCATTCCTCTCATCTTCACTTGTAAAAGAGATCGCAAGCCACGGCGGCGATGTGTCTAGTTATATCCCGGCAATACTTTTAGAGCGATTGAAAATTCGCTTGGCTGGAAAATAAAGGAGAGAAAATGGAAGTTATCGAACGTATTGAAACTGCGATTGCAATGGTTGAAGAAGCCAGAGGAGTTCCGCTTTCAGCAAGTTGCGTTCTGCACCGTGGCGAGATTCTTGAACTTCTAGATAGCGCACGTGCGGCATTTCCAAGTGATTTAGCAAGCGCTCAACAAATTTTGCGCGAACAAGATTCTGTAATCGAAGATGCACGAGTTGCCGCCGATCAAATTATTGCCCATGCCCGCGAAGAAGTTGAATCAATGATTTCACAGACTGAGATAGTTGCTGCTGCCAAGAAAGAAGCGCGTCGAATTTTGGATGAGGTTGCTGAAGAGGCTGAAAGTCAACAGAGCGAGATCGATGCTTATGTTGATTCTAGACTTGCAACTCTTGAAGTGATACTTCACAAGACAATGGAAGTTGTTAATCGCGGTCGTGACCAACTCGCAGGCGTCGATGCTAAATCTGCGCTCTCGGAATTGGGCGATAAGTAAGTTTTAAATGAATAAAAACCCCTTCCTCTTTAACACTCATGATTTGCCGCGCCGCCCAGGTGAGATGCGGGAATACGAGTTAACAATTGATTCCCATGAAGAACTCGGCTTTGAAGTGCTCTCGATTGCTGCGGATGAACCAATTGATATCGATCTGCGAATTGAATCGGTTGCTGAAGGAATTCTTGCAACAGCAACAGTACGTACCGAAGCAAGCGGAGAATGTGGCCGCTGTCTTGATGCGGTTTATTACGATGTCGATGAAACTTTTCAAGAGTTATATGAATATGTTGAAGATCCACGACAAGCTCGGAAGCGGAATAAGCCTGGTAAAAAACGTCCGCAGAAAAGTGAAGAAGATGATTTGGATGAAGATTTAGTTCGCCAAATGGATGGCGACATGATTGATCTTGATGGACCAATTCGTGATGCGGTTATTTTAAATTTGCCGATTAACCCACTCTGTTCCCCCGATTGCCCAGGACTGTGTCCGGATTGCGGCGTTAAGTGGATTGAACTTCCCGAAGACCATGCCCACGCACCAGCTGATATTCGCTGGGCGGGATTGGAAAATTGGGCCGGCCCAACAGGGGAGTAGCCCCGTTTTTGAATATCTGAGGATTTGAGGGATACTTACGCCCTTCAACAATTCATATTTTAGTAATGGATTTATTAGCAAAAAGGGGTGCCTAAAGTGCCAGTACCAAAGCGAAAGATGTCTCGCTCACGCACTCGTCATCGTCGTAGCTCATGGAAGACAACACCAGCAGCAATTGCAAATTGCGCACAGTGCCAACAACCAAAGTTGCAACACACAGCTTGCCCAACTTGCGGAACTTATAATTCTCGCCAAGTAGTAGAGGTTTAATCTGTACGATCGTTTAATTGCATCACTTGGGACTTCGGTTTCAAGTGAATTGCTAGAACTTGCATTAACCCACCGTTCGTATGCTTATGAATTTGGTGGCCTGCCAACTAATGAACGTCTGGAATTTCTCGGAGATAGTGTTCTTGGTTTAGTTGTTACAGAAGAGCTTTATACAAAATTTCCAGAACTAGATGAATCCAGGCTCTCGCCACTTCGCTCTGGCGTAGTAAATATGCGAGCACTTGCACAGATTGCACGAGACCTTGAACTTGGCCAATATTTAAGAATTGGTAAAGGCGAAGAGACAACTGGTGGTCGCGATAAGAATTCAATCCTTGCAGATTCTCTTGAAGCGCTAGTTGGCGCAATTTATTTAGATCTTGGTTTTGAAAAAACTCAAGAAATTATTCTTAACTGGTTTAGGCCAACAATTGAATCCGCAAATGCGCAAGGACTTGGATTGGATGGCAAAACCGCGCTCCAAGAATTATGTGCAGCCCGGGGATTGAGTACGCCGGAATATGAAGTAACAGAATCTGGCCCAGATCACGACAAGAGTTTTACTGCAGCTGCAGTTATCTCAAATGAAAAGTTTGAAATTGGCGAGGGTAAGTCAAAGCGCGAGGCTGAACAAGCTGCGGCGAAATTGGCTTACGACATTTTAAATGCCAGAACTTCCTGAAGTAGAAACAGTCAGGCGTGGTTTAGCCGAACATATTGTCGGAAAGAAATTGCGAGATATTCAAGTCCTGCATCACAGGGCGACATCGCCCAATTCAATTACGGCGCTAACATCGATAAAGGGCGCTCGAGTAATTAATATAAATCGGCGCGGTAAATTTCTCTGGTTTGAATTAAATCGCCCAGAGGTATTAGTGGGGCACTTAGGTATGAGTGGACAGTTCTTAATACAGCCCAAAAGCGCAGCGGATGAGCGCCATTTGAGGGTTAGATTCAATATTGGCAGACAAGAGTTGCGTTTTATTGATCAGCGAACTTTTGGGTGGCTAAGCGTTGAGCAAAAAATAGATGGCTTACCAACTTGCGTGCAACATATTGCACCAGATCCATTTGATCCGAACTTCAATTTGGCAGAAACGGTAGCCAGGTTTCGCAAGAAGAAGACTGAAATCAAACGCGCACTTTTAGATCAAAGTGTCATGAGTGGTGTTGGAAATATTTATGCCGATGAATCACTTTGGCGCAGCAAAATACATCCTGAGACAAGAACTGAAACTATGAAAGTTTCTCGGATTGAAGAGTTAATTCAAAGCGCGACAAGCGTTATGACAGAAGCACTTGAAGTCGGTGGAACATCTTTTGATGACCTTTATATAAATGTGAATGGCGAAAGCGGCTATTTCGAAAGGTCGCTTGCGGTCTATGGCCAGGAGGGCGAAGGCTGCCCGCGATGTGGCCGCCAAATCCGAAGGATCACTTTTGCCAATAGATCTTCACATTTTTGCCCAAAATGTCAGCCCACACCGCGTGCTAGCAGAAATCGGTAACCAGTTTTCCGATAGGTTGCGCCTGTGTATTTAAAGAGCATGACCCTCAAAGGCTTCAAATCCTTTGCCTCATCAACCTCGCTCAACTTCGAGCCAGGTATCACCTGTGTGGTGGGTCCAAACGGCTCGGGTAAATCAAATGTGGTCGACGCCCTCTCCTGGGTTATGGGAGAGCAGGGCGCAAAATCTTTGCGCGGCGGAAAGATGGAAGATGTTATTTTCGCTGGAACATCTGGTCGGGCTCCGCTCGGTCGCGCTGAAGTTTCAGTAACAATTGATAACAGTGATGGTGTTCTTCCAATTGAATTCACCGAAGTAACTATTTCTAGAATCTTATTTAGAAATGGCGCAAGTGAATATCAATTGAATGGTGAGACAACAAGACTTCTGGACATTCAAGAGTTGCTTAGTGATTCCGGTATTGGTCGCGAAATGCATGTGATCGTTGGTCAAGGACAACTCGATGCAATTCTGCTTGCAAACCCCGAGGAACGTCGAGCATTTATTGAAGAGGCGGCCGGAGTTCTAAAACACCGCAAACGTAAAGAGAAAGCGCTTCGTAAATTAGATTCGATGACTGCCAATTTGGCACGTATTCAAGATTTAACAGTTGAGCTTCGCCGGCAATTAAAGCCACTTGGCAAGCAGGCCGAGGTGGCGCGCAAGGCGTCAACAATTCAATCCGATGTTCGCGATTCTAGGTTGCGCTTGCTAGCTGATGATTTAATTAAAATGCGTTCTACCGTAGATGCCGAAGTTGCAGATGAATCCGCACTTCGTGCCAGAAAAGATAGCGTTGAAGCAGAATTAAATAAGGCTCGGGCCCGCGAAGAAGAGATTGATGCAACTGCGTTGATTGAAAATCCATTGCTGGTTAAAGCGCAAGAAAATTACTATCAATTAACAGCCCAACGCGAAAAATTTCGTGGAATTCAAAATTTGGCATCTGAACGCGCGAGATTCTTATCAGAAGAAGCAGATGAAGCCCGGGCTAGCGGCCGTGATCCAGAGAGCATGGATCTTGAAGCAGCCGGATTACGTGGTGATGAAGCAGCACTTAGAAGTGAAGTAAGTTCAGCAACATCAGGTTTAGCCAATTTATCTAATGAGCTTAGAACGCTAGAAGCAAATTTAACTACCGAAGAAAATAGTGTTTCTGCTGCGCTTCGAGCAATTGCAGATCAACGCGAAGGTACTGCGCGTCAAGAAGGCCATATCAATGGGCTGAAATCTCGTATCGATGCAACTAATGCCGAGATTACGCGATTAACAAAGACGAAAGATGAAGCATCACGTCGCCTGCAAAATTTCCAAGAAGAATTTGCTTTACTCGAAACACAGATTGCATCTGTTGATGCAAACGAACCTGGTTTAGATTCAGAATTTGAAGCAGCAAAGAGCGCACTTGCTAGCGCCCAAAATGAATTAGATGCACTTGCGGCAAAAGATAGTGAAGCGCAAAGAAATCGCTCTGGGTTAGATGGTCGACTTCGCGCACTGCAGGAAAGTTTGGTTCACCGCGATGGTTCTGGTGTTGTACTAACTAGCGGAACCCGAACCAGAGGCCGCCTCTCATCTTTAATAAATGTAACGCCTGGTTGGGAAATTGCCGTTGCTGCAGCGCTCGGACCACTAGCTGATTCAGTTGTAGTTTCAGATATTTCATCTGCGGTTTCAGCCCTAACAATGTTGAAGCGCGAGAGCGCCGGGCAATCTGAACTTCTGGTTATAGATGGCGATAACGGTTTCACATCATCAAATCGCGCAGTTCCTTCAGGATTCACCTCTCTGGCAAGCCTGGTTTCATCAAATGAAGTTTCAAGTGCAATTGCATCTCTGCTCTCTGGCTTTGTGGCGGTTGAGGATTTGGCCGAGGCGGAAAGTGCACTTCGGGCAGATGCTTCAGTTATTGCAATTACCCGCGAGGGCGATGTACTTAGTCGAATTCGTGTCCGCGGTGGTTCTAGTGCCCAGAGTTCCGCGATTGAAATATCTGCTCTAATTGAAAAAACTGAGAGTCAGTTGCAAGAAGTTACAAATAATTGTGATCGCATTAAATTTGATTTAGTTAGGGCAACTGAAACTTTAGCCTCACGAAAGAATATCTTTGAGTTAGCACTTGCCAAATTAAATGAATCGGATGCCAAGATTTCTGGTCTTGCTGAACAAATGGCAGTTGCTGGTCAGAATGTAAAGAACGCCCAGAGCGAGGTAGAGCGCGTCTTAGTCTCATTGGTTGAAGCTAACTCGCAACGCGAATCCGACGAAGCTGATTTAAGCGCCGCAATTTCACAATTTGAATCCCATCAGACTCCGGCTGATCCAGATCTAACTCATTTAGAAGATCTACGTTCTAGAGTTTCGGCATCGAGATCTGCAGAAGTTGAAGCCCGATTAAATCTTCGTACCTTAGAAGAAAGAGTTACAGCACTTGTTGCTCGTGCTAATGCACTTGAAGCTGCCGCCCAAAACGAACGAGACTCTGCCACACGCGCAGTAAGTCGACGCGAACAACGTGGCTTAGCTGCACTAACTGCCCAAGGCGTTGCGGATGCGGCTTACGAAGCGTTGATTCAAATCGAATCTTCAATCGCTAAGGCATCGACCGAACGCGAACGTTTAGAAATTTCTCGCTCTGAACGCGAAAGTGAAATTCTTGCCCTGCGCGTTAGAAGTCGTGAACTTACAACAGAACTTGATGCTCTTACATCTAGCGTTCATCGTGATGAAATTGCTCGAGCCGAACAACGACTTCGTATCGAAGCTCTAGAACAGAAAGCGGTTGAAGAACTCGGAGTCGATGTAAGCACTTTGGTTAGTGAATACGGCCCAGAAAATGATGTTCCAACTTTTGTTGAAGATGAAGAAGGGAACTTCGTTCCTGGTGATTTAATTCCATATCGTCGAGATCAACAGGAGAAGCGCCTGGCTCAAGCAGAGCGTTCCCTTGCCCTACTTGGAAAAATTAATCCACTTGCACTTGAAGAGTATTCATCGCTTGAAGAGCGCCTGCGCTATCTTGCAGAGCAGCTCGAAGATTTGAAGAAGACTAAGCGCGACCTCTTGGAAATCATCAAAGAGGTAGATGACAAAGTTCAACAGATATTTAAGGAAGCTTACGAAGACACAGCAAAAGAATTTGAAATTATCTTTGCTCGCCTATTCCCGGGTGGTGATGGTCGTTTAATTCTGACTAACCCAGAAGACCTAACCATTGCTGGTGTTGATGTTGAAGCGAGACCGCCAGGAAAGCGCGTTAAGCGCCTATCTCTACTTTCCGGTGGCGAACGTTCACTTGTTGCAGTTGCGCTACTTATTGCGATCTTCAAAGCACGGCCAAGTCCGTTTTATGTAATGGATGAAGTTGAAGCTGCGCTAGATGATACAAACCTAGGTCGTTTGCTTGGCGTCTTCGAGGAGCTTCGGGAAAAATCACAATTAATTATCATCACCCACCAGAAACGCACAATGGAAATTGCAGATTCACTTTATGGCGTAACAATGCGTGGCGATGGCGTTTCAGAAGTTATCTCGCAACGTATTCGGGAATCTGAAAGCGCCAACTAGTACTTACTAGTTAATTAAATCGGATGGCGATTTTCAGCAAGCTCTTCTCAAAGATTCGCGGTGGTTCAACATCGCCAAGTGACTGGGCAGAAATTGAAGAGGCGTTAATCGCGGCTGATTTAGGGGCCAAGAGCGCAGCTGAAATCATAGAGATTGCCAAGAAATCAAAGGGCGATGAGATTGATTCGGCGATAACGCAATCCCTTAGCTCTTGGTTAAGTGCAAAAGATCGGACACTTGCATCGAACTCGGATCGAACAACTACTGTAATGATTGTCGGCGTAAACGGAACTGGAAAGACCACATCAACTGCAAAGTTAGTCTCATATTTAAAGATGCAAAATAAATCAGTTCTGCTTGCCGCTGCCGATACCTTTCGAGCTGCAGCTGTCGAACAATTACAAACTTGGGGAGATCGCTTAGGCGTTGAAGTTATCACGGGCCCAGCAAATGGAGATCCAGCTTCAGTCGCATTTGATGCTGCAACAAAAGCAAAGTTGGATTCAACAAATTATTTGATTATTGATACTGCGGGCCGGCTTCATACCAAATCAGATTTAATGGATGAACTTGGCAAAGTACGTCGTGTAGTAGAGAAAGTTTTACCAATTGATGAAGTTTTATTAGTTGTAGATGCAACGACGGGGCAAAACGGAATTGTGCAGGCGAAAGTTTTTATGGAGAGCGTTGCAATTACCGGGTTAATTTTGACCAAGATGGATGGGTCGGCAAAGGGTGGAATTGCCCTTGCGATCGAGCGCGAGACCGGAACCCCAATTAAATTTCTTGGTACTGGCGAGGGCGCTGATGATTTGGCACCCTTTGATGCCGAGGGGTATTTGAACGGTCTTTTCCACTAACTCCTCAAATTTATGAGCATTTATAGGGAGTTGTAACCAGTTCGTAACACAAGGGAGCAAGCTTTCACCCGTTTGTAATCTTCCAGCGCATCTTATGTAACGAAGAAGCATGAATCTATGCGCATCTCAATGGCGAGGCCTTTTTCAGGAAATTCGTGAAATTAGTGAGGGAAGTTAAAAATGGATGTAGTTCTTAACTCCGGAGATACGGCATGGATGTTAGCGAGTACCGCACTTGTACTTCTTATGACTCCAGGTCTTGCATTCTTCTATGGTGGAATGGTTAGAAGTAAAAGCGTTTTAAATATGATGATGATGTCCATGGTGACAATTGGAATAGTAAGTATCCTCTGGGTCTTCTATGGCTATGAATTAGCTTTTGGTTATACATCTGATTCACCTTGGTTCGGCGGATTCTCATTGTCAGGACTTGGATCTCAGGTAAATGACTTCACCAACAATGGTGGTACTTATCCAATTCCACTACTTGTCTTCGCAGCATTTCAATTAATGTTCGCAATCATCACGCCCGCACTTATTTCTGGTGCAATTGCTGATCGTGCGAAATTTTCTGCTTGGGCAGTTTTTGTTGCTATCTGGTCAACAGTTGTTTACTTCCCAGTTGCACACTGGGTTTTCGCCTTCGGTCACAAAGTTGGCGACAATGTAACTGGAGTTGGCTACCTTGCAGGTAAAGGTCTTGAAGACTTTGCCGGTGGAACTGCAGTGCATATAAATGCTGGTGCTGCTGGATTGGCACTTGCAATTCTTCTTGGCAAGCGCGTTGGTTGGCGCAAAGAGGCTATGCGTCCACACTCACTTCCACTCGTGATGCTTGGTTCTGGTCTGCTCTGGTTCGGTTGGTTTGGATTTAATGCTGGCTCTGCGCTAGCTGCAAATGGAATCGCTGGCTTAGCATTTATGAATACTCAAGTTGCAACCGCAGGTGCACTTATTGGATGGATCCTTGTAGAAAAAATTCGCAACGGCCACCCAACTTCACTCGGCGCGGCATCAGGCGCAGTAGCCGGACTTGTTGCGATTACGCCAGCATGTGCCTTCGTAGCACCATGGGCAGCAGTTGTAATCGGTTTCATCGCAGGTATTCTCTGTTCACTAGCTGTTGGACTTAAGTACAAGTTTGGATTTGATGATTCTCTAGATGTTGTTGGCGTGCACTTAGTCGGCGGAATCTGGGGTTCACTTTCAATCGGACTATTCGGTGCAAGCGCTGTAAACAGCATTGGACTAAATGGTTTGTTATACGGCGGGGGAGCAACACTTCTTGGCAAGCAAGCTCTCGGCGTTGGATTAGTTGCGGCATATTCATTCGTTGCAACTCTAATAATCGGTTTCGTAATCGAAAAAACAATCGGCTTCCGAGTAAAGAAAGATTCCGAAGTTGAGGGCATCGATTTAAATGAACATGCTGAATCAGCATATGAACTGTATAGCTCATCACGAGGAGGATCATCACTATGAAACTAATTACCGCGATCATCAAGCCATTTAAATTGGAAGATGTAAAAGAGGCATTGACTGCTTTCGGAATCACAGGCATGACAGTTTCAGAAGCAAGTGGCTTTGGTCGCCAAGGCGGACACACTGAGGTCTACCGAGGTGCTGAATACACTGTTGATCTAATTCCAAAGATTCGACTAGAAGTCTTGGTTGATGGCAAGGAAGCAGACAAAGTCATTGATGTAATTGTGAAGGCTGCATCAACTGGCGCTATCGGTGATGGAAAGGTTTGGTCCTCACCAGTAGATAACATCGTTCGAGTCCGTACTGGAGAACGCGGCACCGACGCTATTTAGTAGCGGAATAAATAGACTAACTCCATGGGAACCCGTGAGCGTCGCGATCGATCTAATAAGTTCGATAACGAGCTCCGGGTTTCTTTTTTGCATTTTGCAGCAGAACACTTAATTAAACCTGAAGCAGTATCGCTTACTGCAGTTGGCGGTTATGGGCGCGGTGAACTTTCACCGGGTTCTGATTTAGATCTATTGATTTTGCATGACGGTAGTGAAAAACCGAAGACTCTTGCTGATTTTGTTAATGCTTTTCTCTATCCACTCTGGAATAAGAAAATTGCATTAGATCATTCTGTAAGAACTAGAAGTGAAACTCGCGAGCTAGCGCAAGAAGATATTCGCGTTGCACTTGGCCTACTTGATCTCCGATTTGTTGCAGGCAACACTGATCTTGCATCTGCAGTGGGCGCAGATGCAATTGAAAATTGGCGTAAGAACCAGAGTAGACACCTACCTAAATTACGGAAATTAATTCAAGATCGCGAGACCAGATCGGGTGAATTAGCCTTCCTATTGGAACCAGATTTGAAGGAAGCGCGTGGCGGGCTGCGCGATATAAATGCACTTCGCGCCATCGAAATGTCAGGTGCGGTAACAGTTTCACTTGCCCGCGTTGCTGAATCGGAAGCGCTACTTTCAAATGTTCGCGATGTATTGCATGGCGAAAATTCAAAAGCCCGAGATCAACTTCTGTTAACCGAACAAGATCGAGTTGCGGCCACAATGAAATTTCGTGATGCAGATGCTTTAATGCTTGAGGTTGCAAAGGCAGCAAGAGCTGTAGATTACTTGATGAATTTAACCTGGCATCGAATTGATTCCCAAGAAGCAAAGAGTTGGTTTCGAAGAAATAAATCGCAGGTTATCGAAAAGGGTTTGGTAATTCTAAATTCGGAAGTAACAATTGAAGAGAATTACAACATTAGTGAAGATTCCGGAATCGGCCTTCGCGCAGCTGCAACCGCAGCTCAACGCGGTTTGCCACTTTCAATTGATGCCTGCGTTTTGCTGGCAGAAACTTTTGCGCCACTGCCAACACCATGGCCGCAGCATGTTCTAGATGATTTGGTCTCACTTATTGGTGCTGGTGCACCAATGGTTCGCGTATTTGAAGCGCTAGATCAAGATGGGCTGATTGAAAAGTGGATTCCTGAATGGTCGCATATGCGTTTCTTGCCACAGCGAAATGTGTTGCACCGACATACAGTTGATCGCCACATGTTAGAAACAGCCGTGCACGCCGCGGCGCTAACTCGCACAGTTAAGCGAGCGGATATTTTATTGGTTTCAGCGTTATTTCACGATATCGGTAAGGGATTCCCGGGTAAAGATCACTCGGAATATGGTGAAGTTTTAATTTTGCCGCTTGCCAAACGTTTAGGATTTAACGAGATAGATAGTCAACAAATTGCCTTACTAGTGCGCGAACATCTTCTTCTTTCAGCAGTTGCAACACGTCGAGATCTTGATGATCCAGCAACTATTCAATATGTAGTTGAGAAGATTAAAGATCCAGAGACTCTCCAACTTCTGCATGCATTAAGTATTAGCGATGGCGAGGCAACGGGTAAGACTGGCTGGAGTGATTGGAAGGCTGGGCTAGTTTCGATTTTAGTAACCAAATGTCTCACTGTGATGGCTGGTGTTAAGCCGGTGTCACAACCAGATTTATTGCCTACTGGTCCAATGACTGAGGAGATTTCTATCAAGATTCTCGGTGATCGCGAAGAGATTGAGATTGAAATTATTGCAAAAGATCAGACTGGATTGCTATCTGCAGTTGCTGGGTTAATGACGATTTCTAGATTTAATGTGCGTTCGGCAAAAACTCGAACCACCAATGAAATTGCGGTGATGCGTTGGGTTGTTGAATTAGATACAAATGCTGAAATGCCTACGGTCGAGAAACTAACTGATCAGTTAGAGAAGGCGCTTTCTGGCGAATTAGATCTCGGGCGCAAAATTGATGAGCGAATCGATAGTTATCGAAAATATCCAGGGATTCCTACGCCACCACCGGTTGTGTTTGCAGCAAATGATTTAGCAACAAATGCCACAATCATCGAGGTCCGGATGCACGACCGGCCAGGAATTTTATTTAGCGTTGCCCGTGCGATTTCCAGATTTGGCGTTGATATCAAGTCTGCAATTGTTTCGACTCTTGGCGCCGAAGCCTTCGATACTCTCTATGTGACCGATCTTTCAGGGCAACCGTTATCAGGCGAACGTGCGCAGCTGCTTGCGACTAAAGTTGAAAATATTTTAATCACACACCTTTAACTAGTAATCTCCTGCCCATGTTTGAATCCCTATCGGCAAAGTTCCAAGGCGCTTTCGCCTCGCTGCGCAGCAAGGGCAGACTTAAATCTGATGACATTGATGAGATTGCTTTAGAAATCCGAGCCGCTCTTTTAGATTCAGATGTCGCACTCTCGGTTGTAGATTCATTTATTGGAGAACTTAAATCACGTACCGCAAGTGTTCTGGACGATCTTAATAAATCTACTAATCCAGCCAATGCCGTCTTTGAAATCGTGAACTCGCTCCTTACCGAAATTCTTGGCGGAAGTGCACGTCGAATTCGGTTAGCAAAAAAGCCGCCAACGGTAATTTTACTTACTGGCCTACAAGGCGCAGGAAAAACTTCTCTAGCGGGAAAACTTGCTAAGTATTTAAAGGATCAAGGCAATACCCCTTTATTAGTTGCATCTGATCTACAACGACCAAATGCTGTGACTCAATTACAAGTTGTCGGTGAAAGTATCGGTGTTCCAGTCTTCGCACCCGAACCCGGTAATGGAGTCGGTGATCCAGTCAAAGTTGCCAAGAATGGTCTAAGTTTTGCGCAAGATAAATTACATAACATCGTAATTGTTGATACCGCAGGCCGCCTCGGTGTTGATGCAGAATTAATGGCGCAGGCAAAGAAGATTCGCGATGCGATTAATCCAGATGAAGTTCTTTATGTTGTTGATGCAATGGTCGGACAGGATGCAGTTCGTACGGCGCAGGCCTTCCAAGAGGGCGTTGGTTTCGATGCCGTTGTGCTCACTAAATTAGATGGTGATGCTCGTGGTGGTGCTGCACTTTCTATTACGCAAGTCACCGGTAAACCAATTATGTTCGCGGCCACTGGAGAAAAAGTTAGCGATTTTGATTTATTCCATCCAGATCGTATGGCCTCACGAATCCTTGGACTTGGTGATATTCAAACTCTTGCTGAGCAAGCAAAGGGCGCATTTGATTCTGATACAGCAGCAAAGTTAGAGACGAAATTTGCTAGTGGTGAAGATTTCACACTTGATGATTTTCTTTCTCAACTTGAGGCCATGAAGAAGATGGGTTCTATGACTAAGTTGCTCGGGATGCTTCCCGGCGCCAATTCTGGTGCGATGAAGAAACAACTTGAACAATTCGATGAAGGTGAATTAGTAAAGACGCAATCGATTGTTCAATCAATGACGCCACTTGAGCGCCATGATCCAAAAGTATTGAATGGTTCAAGGCGATCACGAATTGCCAAGGGAAGTGGACGCCAAGTTTCAGATGTGAATTCATTAGTTGAGAGATTTACCCAGGCGCAAAAGGTTATGAAGCAGATGCGTACCGGCAAGGGGGGAATTGCGATGCCGCCGGGATTACCTAATATGCCTAATCTGCCGAAATCTCCATCGGCTCAACTCGTAAATAAGAAGAAATCTCGCTCTGGAAACCCAGCGAAACGAGCGTTAGAAAGCTGAAGTTTGAGGCAATATCCGCATTTTAATTCGCAATTTGGGTTATGCGCGTGTGGCTGGCAAGATTGGCACCCTGCAAGGGGCCCTCTACCCCCAAGCGATCTTCGCCAAGAGGTGAAAGATATTTTCAAAACAGGTTTTAATTTTTTAGTGACGCTCCCACTGTCACAACGAAATTAGCGCCGCTTAAAACAAGGAGAAAGCCTTCGTGGCCGTAAAAATTAGATTAATGCGTATGGGAAAAATCCGTACTCCACATTTTCGTATTGTTGTAACCGATTCACGTGCTGCTCGTAACTCACGTGCGATCGAAGAGATTGGCCGTTACTCACCAGGATCAGAGCCTTCACTGATTGAAGTTACATCGGATCGCGCTCAGTACTGGTTATCTGTTGGTGCACAACCAACTGAAGCAGTATCAGCACTTCTAAAAATTACAGGTGATTGGCAGAAGTTCAAGGGTCTTCCTGGTTCAGAGGGAACTCTTAAGAAAATTGCAGAAAAGCCACACAAGCGCATTGCATACGAAGCAGCTGTTAAGGATGCAATGAACGAGCCAGCAGATGGCGCAACAACTATGAAGAAGAAGGCTGCAGAGAAGTTAGCTGCCAAGGCAGCACCTGTTGTAGCTGAAGAAGTTGTTGAAGTCCAAGCTGTTGCCGAGACCATCGAGGCAGAGGCTCCAGCTTCAGTAGAAGCCGAAGTAGAAACAGTTGAGGCAGAGGCTCCAGCTTCAGATGAAACTTCAGCAGAAGCGGCAGCTGAATAACAATGATTGATGAAGCGCTAGAACATCTAGTAAAGGGGATTGTTGATAATCCTGATGATGTTGTTATTACAACAAAAGATCATCGTCGTGGGACAACGCTAGAAGTTCGAGTTAATCCAGATGACATTGGCAAAGTGATTGGCCGCAATGGTCGTACTGCTCGTGCGCTTCGCACAGTTATAAGCGCAATTGCTGGTCGTTCAGTTCGCGTAGATCTCATCGAGGCTGACGAGGCTCGTTAATAGTGCAACTTGTCGTTGCCAGAATTGGTCGCGCACATGGAGTACTTGGTGAGGCGACAATAGAAGTTCGCACTGATCAACCAGAAGATCGTTTTTATGTTGGCTCTGTCTTAGCGACAGAGCCAACAACTTTTGGTCCACTTACTATTTCCTCAGTCCGTGATCACAATGGAACTTTGCTTCTTGGGTTCTCCGGAATCTCTGATCGCAATCAAATTGAGAAGCTACGAAATGTTCTCTTATTGGCGGAAGTCGATATTGAAGCAAGCTCTAACGAAGATGATTTTCATGTGCAGCAATTATTGGAATGCATAGTTTCAACTGATGCAGGCGAAGTATTGGGTCCGGTAACCGATGTGATAAATCTGCCTGGTCAAGATGTTCTAGCAGTGAATTACAACGGGCGTGAAGTTTTAATCCCATTTGTTAAAGCAATTGTTCCAATTGTTGACGTTGTTAACCGTAAAATAACTGTTGTGCCTCCAGTTGGATTATTAGATGAGTAACCTAAATCGCTTTGATGCAATCACGATTTTTCCTGAATATTTTGCGCCGCTAAATTTATCTTTGATTGGCAAGGCACAGAGCGCAGGTCTAATTGAAATCGGCATTCATGATTTGCGCAGCCAGACAACCGATGTTCATGGATCGGTAGATGACACACCTTATGGTGGAGGAGCTGGCATGGTTATGTCACCAGAACCCTGGGGCAAAGCTATTGATGAGGTTGCCGAACTTGCACCAGATGAAATCCACGAATTAATTGTGTTAACTCCTGCTGGCCAGAAATTAACTCAAGCCTTAGCCCAAGAGCTAACTCAATCTAAGCATTTGATATTTGCATGTGGCCGTTATGAAGGAATTGATGTTCGCGTAAGTGATTTCTACGCAACCCAGAAAAACTTTAAAGTTCGAGAAATTTCTATCGGTGATTATGTTCTTGGTGGCGGGGAAGTAGCAACGCTAGTAATAATGGAGGCGATTATTCGTCTGTTGCCAGGAGTCATTGGCAATCCAGCATCACTTGATGAAGAGTCCCATACTTTGATTTCGCAAGATGGCGCTTTGGTTGAATACCCAAATTACACAAAGCCAAAAGAGTGGCGCGGGCTCAACGTCCCAGATGTCTTGCTATCTGGCAATCACGGTGAAATCGCGAAGTGGCGATTAGAACAAGCCGTAATTCGCACCAAGAATCGCCCTAGTTAATTGATTTTAACTCGCGAGTAGCACAACTCCTGCGCTAAGTTCGCCCAATGGCATCAATTGACCCAAAGATTCAGGCGCGTTTAATTCGCGACCTAGAACCAGCAGTCGAGGTCGAATTAGAACGTCACGTTGCAACAACAAAGGATTGGTATCCACACGAGTTTGTTCCGTGGAGTGAAGGTCGCACATTTGCTGGCCCGCTAAATGGCGATGCTTGGGAAGCAAAAGATTCTAAGTTAAGTGCGATTGCCCAAGATTCATTAGTTTTAAATTTACTTACCGAAGATAACTTGCCTAGCTATCACACCGAAATTGCAATTTCCATGAGCCGCGAAGGTGCATGGAATACCTGGATTAATCGTTGGACCGCAGAAGAAGCACGTCACGGAATAGTTATGCGCGATTATTTAATGGCGACTCGTGGTGTTGATCCTAATGAACTTGAAGATTTGCGCATGGCCCACATGATGGCCGGCTATCAAACACCATATGACAACGATATGTTGCACACAGTTTCATATGTAACTTTCCAAGAACTTGCAACAAGAATTTCACACCGTAATACCGGACGAATTTCTGACGATCCAATCTGCGAAGGTATGTTGGCGCGTGTTGCGTTAGATGAGAATCTTCATATGTTGTTCTATCGCAATCTTTTGGGCGCAGCAATTGATATGGAACCAAATGCAGCTATGGTTGCAATCAAAGATGTTGTTACAAACTTTCAAATGCCAGGTGCAGGTATGCCAGGTTGGGGACGTAAATCAGTTCAAATCGCTCTTGCTGGAATTTATGATCCGAAATCTCACTTGGAAGATGTTGTAGCTCCGGTATTGCGCGCTTGGAATATCTTTGGTCGTGAAGATTTCACAGCCGAAGGCGCAGCAGCCCGTGATGAGTTAGGTGCATATATTGCATCAGCAGAGGCCGATGTTTCTAAATTTGTTGAAAAACGTGATGCACACTTCGATCGATTAGTTGCTAGAGGGCAAAATCCAATCCGCCTTAAGGATTAATCACTTTTTATAGAAGATGAGTGCTACTGGCGGGAATATTTTCGACACGCCGAGAGTTGATTAGGTAGGCGAGCTACTTATACGACACTATCCGCCCTATCGTCAGATGAACGATTGGCAGTTACAGCAATTGCCGTATTTAATTTTTAGAGGGAGGTGCCATGGCAACGGATTACGACACACCGCGAAAGCAAGATGAAGAACTTCACGAAGAATCTCTTGAAGAACTCAAAGCGCGCAGAGCAGATGCTCAATCTGGTCAAGTTGATATTGATGAAGAAGATGCGGCCGAAAATCTAGAACTTCCGGGCGCTGATCTTTCTGGTGAAGAGTTAACTGTTCGAGTAGTTCCAAAACAAGAAGATGAGTTCACTTGCTCAAGATGTTTCTTGGTTCACCACGCTTCACAACTCGCAAAGGGTGAAGGTGCAAAAGCAGTCTGTAAAGATTGTGCTTAATTCAGTGCTCTGCAACGTTAAGTAACTCTGCTAATTCATTCGCTCTATTGGTGCTTATAAGCCAGTAGGGCGTTTTATCTTTTGGGTCGCGCAAATCAATCTTGATTGCGGTATTAACCCAGAATCTAATCTGAAGAAAACTTGCTGGGTCGGCATCTACGCCACGAATACGTTTGAATTCTGTGGATTCGAGCGCTTTAAAATTATGAATAAATGCTCGCTCGATTGCCGCTGGCCCAACAAGTAACCAGCCTTTGGTAACAGTAATTTCTAAGGCGGTGCGCTGCGCTGCGAAAATTAGGAGTCCAAGTTCAATCAATGAAACAGTAAGAGTTGCGCCATTTCCCAGCGCCGCCCAAAATGAAAGTGAAACCGAAGCTGCCATAAATATTGCAAAGGCCCAGAGCCACCAACTCCAGCTCAATTTTTCTTGAAAGATAGGTGTCCCATAGTTTAAATCTTGATGTCTATTATTTTTTGCCACGGGCACACGCTACGCCATTGTTTGCATAGGTTGCTTCGCAGGTTAGGCTTAAGTCATGAGTCGCGTTCCAAGTACGGTGCCACCAGAGGGATCACTAATACCTGAACGTCATCCTAAAGCTCCACTACCCGGAACAAAAATTCCTTCACACTTCGGCCATTGTTTTGGATGTGGTGAATTACATCCGACTGGATTGCATTTAGTTGCGCATGCCGGTGAAGGACAGAATCTCACAGCGGTCTTTACTGTTACTGAAGATCATCAAGGGGCGCCAGGACTTGCACATGGCGGCCTGCTCTCATTGGCATTTGATGAAGCGCTTGGAAAATTAATGTGGTTGATTCGCTCGCCAGCAGTTACAGCAAGGTTAGAAACAGATTTTCTTCTCCCAGTTCCAATGGGGACAGTTCTTCATATAAGTGCTGAGATTACTGGTCAAGTAAATCGAAAAGTTTATTGCAGTGCAGTCGGTCGCATTGACTCTGCCGACGGTCCAATCGCGGTTCGCGCGGCAGCGCTCTTTGTAATAGTTCCAATGCAGCATTTCTTGGATAATGCACCGAAGGCATATTTAGATCATGTAACTGCCCATCCTGAACTGCTTGCTTTCGTTGATCCAGAGTTTGAAATCAATCCATGACGGTTAAAGTTTTAATAACTCGCTTAGATGAATCAGTTCCCGCGCCCAGTTATGCAAAACCGGGAGATGCCGGCGCAGATTTAACTTGCCGAGTTGATGTAACTCTTCAACCAGGAGAACGGGCTCTAGTCCCTACCGGAATCTCAATAGCTCTCCCTAATGGTTATGTAGCCCTCGTGCATCCACGATCTGGCCTGGCCATAAAACATGGAGTGACAATGGTTAATTCACCCGGAACTGTTGATGCTGGATTTCGTGGCGAGCTACAAATTATTTTAATTAATCATGACCCTAAAGAAGCAATATCTTTTAAGAAAGGCGATCGCATCGCACAATTAGTAATTCAAAAAGTTGAACGTGCAGATTTTATTGAAGTAGCTACTTTGCCAGGTTCTGATCGGGGCAGTGGTGGATTTGGATCAACCGGAGGCAAGAGTTAATGCAAGAAGAAGATAAAGCAAAGGTTGTAAATGCGCTTGGTGGGAAGAAAGGAATAATTGATTCCACAATTCCTTCTCTAGTATTTCTACTTACCTATAACGTCACACACAATCTTCGAGCCTGTCTTTATGTTTCAATCGCAACAGCAGCGTTGCTAATGATTTGGCGCCTGATCAAGCGCGACACTCTGACCCATTCCATCTCTGGATTTGTTGGTATCGCTTTCTGTGGCTGGTTTGCTTGGAAGACTGGCGCGGCAAAAGATTATTACGCCCCAAGTCTCTGGAAGAACTCTGGATTTGCGTTAGTTTATTTAATTTCTAATTTAGTTAAGTGGCCGCTCATCGGTGTTCTCTTGGGACCAATATTGGGTGAGAACCTTAATTGGCGGAAGAATCCAGAGCGATTAGCGGCTTATAAGAAAGCAACTTGGATTTGGTTCGCGCTCTTTGCAATTCGCTTAGCAATTCAATATCCATTATTCAAAGCAAATCAATTAAATGCACTCGGAATAGCAAATATTTTCTTAGGCTTCCCGCTTTATCTAGCAACGCTCTGGGGAACTTGGATAGTAATTAAATCTGTACCAATTGCGAAAGCCGACTAGTTACTTGCAATAAAGCAATTCTTAAGTAGTTCTTCAGCAGCAGCAGTTGCAATAAATAGCAGTTCATCCCCGGCGGAGAAAACATCGTGTGGGTGGGGAGTTATTACTTGGCCATCGCGAACTATTGCAGCAAGAGTCGCATTATCTGGCAATTTAACTTCTTCAACAGTTCGGCCTAAACACTTTGCGTCTTCTGGCAGAGTTATTTCGACAAGGCTGGCTTCACCTTTCTGCAATGAGAATAGGCGAACAACATCGCCTACAGAAACAGCCTCTTCTACAATCGCTGAAATAATTCTTGGGGTAGAGACTGAGACGTCTACGCCCCATGAGGAATCAAACATCCACTCATTCTTTGGGTGGTTAACTCGAGCCACAACTCTTGGAACACCATATTCAGTCTTTGCGAGCAGCGATGCCACAAGATTTACCTTGTCGTCCCCGGTTGCGGCAATTAAAACTTGGCAGGTATCTAACTTGGCATTATCTAGCGCCGAAATTTCACAGACATCGGCCATTAACCACTCGGCATTTGGGACGCTCTCGAGTTTCAAAGCTTTTGGATCACGATCAATCAATAGAACGTGGTGGCCATTTTCAATTAGTTCGCGGGCAATCGAACGCCCAACATTTCCGGCTCCGGCGATGGCAATTTTCATATTTGTTATGCCTCTTCCGGTGACTTTGCTAGTGCAGCTTCAGTATTAGCAAGTTCAGAGTCCACAACCATTACATGCACTAAGTCGCCCTCTTGCAGAACAGTATTTTCGTTAGGAATCATTCCTTCGCCGAGTCGTGTTACAAAAGCAACCCGAGCTCTGGTGGAAGTTTCAATTAGAGAAACAGGTTGACCAAACCAATCGTGATGGAGGTGAACTTCACAAAGTTGAACAACGCCACTTGCATCGCGCCATTCAGATCTGGAACCTTCAGGTGCAAGTCTGCGAATTATCTGGTCAGTTGTCCATAAAACTGTAGCAACTGTTGGGATACCTAGGCGCTGATAAATTTCGGCACGGGCAGGATCATAAATTCGGGCAACTACTTTTTCAACGCCATATGTTTCGCGTGCAACACGCGCTGCAAGAATATTTGAGTTATCTCCATTTGATACCGCAGCGAAGGCATCAGCTTTCTCGATTCCTGCTTCAAGCAAAATATCTCTATCGAATCCAACGCCAGCAATTTTTTGACCTTTAAAATCTGGGCCTAATCTGCGAAATGCCTCACTATTTTGGTCAATTATGGAGACTGAATGTCCGGCGGCCTCTAAATCAGTGGCTAAACCAGAACCGACTCGACCGCAACCCATTATCACTACGTGCACGAAGTACAACTTACACCCTTAAGGTTGCCCCTATGGGGTCCAACATAGCTAGCGCCGAAAGTTCATTAAAAGTAGGCGACCGGGTTACAGTCGAAATAGGACCAGTTGCTCATGGCGGCCATTTTATTGCTCGACATAAGGGCCAAGTTATTTTTGTGCGGTACGGAATTACTGGCGAAGAAGCAGTTGTTGAAATTACTTCGATATCTTCAAAGTTAGCCCGCGGGGATGCAATTGAAATCCTTAAGCCATCACCAGATCGTGTAGTTCCACCTTGCAAGTATGCAATTCCAGGCGGTTGCGGTGGTTGCGATTTTCAACATATCGAAATTTCCAAACAGAGCGACTACAAACGTGCAGTAATTCGAGAGCAATTCTCTCGCCTTGGCAGAATTGAATTAGATCTAGATGTCGTCACGGTAGAACCAAAAGATGGTTTGCATTGGCGAACTCGGATGGATTTTGCAATTTCAAAGAATGGAAAACCAGGACTTTATTCTGCACGCAGCAAAGAAGTTACCGAGATTGATAAGTGCCTAATTGCAGTTGAGGCTATAAATGATCCAGCAATGTTTGCCAGAAACTGGAAGGGTGAAGATCGCTTAGAAGTTGCGGTATCTAATTCAGGTGAACGAAATGTTTCAAGAGGCGGGCGAAGTATTTCTGGTCCAACCCAACTTCATGAAGTAGTCGGCGAACATACCTTTGAAATTTCACCATCATCATTCTGGCAGAGCCATAGCGCCGCGCCTGAAACACTTACAAAATTAGTAATGGATTTATTGGCACTGCGTCCAGGTGATCAAGCATGTGATCTTTACGGTGGCGTTGGCTTATTTACCGCACCAATTTCAGAAGATGTAGGAGATATTGGCAAGGTACATCTAATCGAATCTAGTCATAGGGCAACGCAAGATGCACTTAAAATTTTCGATAAGAAAAAGAATGTTCAGATTCACTCTGGCCGCGTTGAACAGAAGCTGCCATTGATAAATCGCATAGATGTTATTTTGTTAGATCCGCCACGTACTGGCGCCGGCGAAATGGTAGTAAAACAGATGATGGCTAAGAAGCCACGCACAATTGTTTACGTTTCATGCGACCCAGCTTCGCTAGCCAGAGATGCAAGGCAACTTGAAGAGGGCGGATATCACATAGATCACATCGTCGGATTCGACCTATTCCCGATGACCTCCCATGTGGAATGTGTGGCGCGCTTTACCCTCGGTTAGGATGTGGGCATGAGTAAAAATTCTTTTGATGCCAAGAGCCAAATTGAAGTTGCCGGTAAGAAATATGAGATCTTTGATATTACAAAATTGCCAGCAGCAAAATCACTTCCATTTAGCTTAAAGGTTCTGCTCGAGAATTTACTCCGTACCGAAGATGGCGCAAATATAACTGCCGCTCAGATCGACGCCCTTGCAAATTGGAATCCAGATTCTGAACCAGATACTGAAATTCAATTCACACCGGCTCGCGTAATTATGCAGGATTTCACTGGTGTCCCTTGCGTTGTAGATCTCGCAACAATGCGTGAGGCGATAGTTGAACTTGGTGGCGACCCAGCAAAGGTAAATCCACTTGCGCCTGCAGAACTTGTAATTGATCACTCAGTTATCGCCGACAAGTTTGGAACTACAACTTCATTTGAAGAGAATACTGATATTGAATACCAGCGCAATCAAGAGCGTTATCGTTTCCTTCGTTGGGGACAGAGCGCATTTGATGAGTTCAAAGTTGTTCCACCAGGAACAGGAATTGTTCACCAAGTAAATATTGAATACTTAGCTCGCGTGATCATGACGCGAAGTGTCAATGGAGTGCTTCGTGCATATCCAGATACCGTAGTTGGAACAGATTCACACACGACAATGGTTAATGGACTTGGCGTATTGGGCTGGGGCGTTGGGGGAATCGAAGCTGAAGCTGCGCTTTTGGGTCAACCAGTATCGATGCTTATTCCGCGGGTAGTTGGTTTTAAACTAAATGGCAAACTTCCTGTTGGTACAACTGCAACTGACTTAGTTCTGACAATCACTGAGATGCTGCGCAAACATGGAGTTGTTGGAAAGTTCGTAGAATTTTATGGTCCAGGCGTAACTGCGCTACCGATGGCAAACCGCACAACTATCGGAAATATGTCACCAGAATACGGATCAACCTGCGCCATCTTCCCTATTGATGAAGAAACAATTCGCTACCTCGCGCTAACTGGTCGCACTGCTGATCAGCTGGCACTTGTCGAAGAGTATGCGAAGCGCATCGGAATTTGGCACAATCCTGATGAAGCCCCTCGTTACTCTGAAACACTTGAACTAGATTTAAAAACGATAGTTCCTTCCATCGCCGGACCAAAGCGTCCGCAGGATCGAATTGAACTTTCAAAATCTAAGTCTTCTTACGAAAAGATTGTCCCAACTTATTTCTCAGAAAAAACTGCAAAAGGTGCAGTTGATATCTCACTTAATGGAGAAGCCACTTCAGTTCAAAATGGTGCTGTTGTAATCGCATCGATAACCTCATGTACAAATACCTCAAATCCCAGCGTCATGATTGGTGCTGCGCTACTTGCTAAGAAGGCTGTAGAAAAGGGTTTGCGCAGTAAGCCTTGGGTTAAAACAACGCTAGCTCCCGGTTCTAAAGTTGTTACTGATTATTACGATCGCGCAGGCTTGACGACTTATATGGAACAACTTGGTTTCAACCTAGTTGGCTATGGCTGCGTAACTTGTATTGGTAACTCTGGACCACTTCCTGCGGAGATCAGCAAAGCTATTAACGATAATGATTTAGCTGTAACAGCGGTTCTCTCTGGTAACCGAAACTTTGAGGGACGTATCAGCCCCGATATCAAGATGAACTACTTAGCTTCACCACCACTAGTTGTCGCATACGCAATTGCTGGAACTATGGACCACGATTTTGAAAATGATCCAATCGGTACCGGTTCAGATGGAAGCGCGGTTTACTTAAGAGATATCTGGCCAAGTACTGAAGAAATTCAGAGCGTTGTAGATAGCTCGATCTCTTCTGAGATGTTTACTAAAGATTATGCGACGGTATTTGAAGGCGATCATCGTTGGAAATCACTTGATACTCCAACTGGAAAAGTTTTTGATTGGGATCTCAAATCAACTTATGTGCGCAAGCCACCATATTTTGATGGCATGCCACGAAACCCAGAGCCGGTTAAAGATATTTCAAAAGCTCGGGTAATGGCGATTCTTGGTGACTCTGTAACAACAGACCATATTTCACCTGCCGGAAACATTAAAGCTGATTCACCTGCCGGAAAGTATTTGGCTGAACACGGAATCGAACGCGTGGATTTTAATTCATACGGTTCTCGTCGCGGTAATCATGAAGTAATGATTCGTGGAACGTTCGCAAATATTCGGTTAAAGAACTTATTGTTAGATGGCGTAGAAGGTGGCTTTACTAAGAACTTCTTAAATAGCGGTGCACAAGAATCTATTTATGATGCATCAATGGCATATCAAGCTGCAAAAGTTCCACTTGTGATTCTTGCTGGTAAAGAATATGGATCTGGTTCTTCGCGCGATTGGGCGGCAAAGGGCACAGCGCTTCTCGGGGTCAAAGCTGTAATCGCTGAATCATTTGAACGCATTCACCGTTCTAATTTAATTGGAATGGGAGTTCTTCCATTGCAATTTCCTGTCGGTGCAAATGCCGCATCACTTGGTTTAACCGGAGTCGAAGAATTTTCAATCGTAGGAATCGAAGCCTTAAATACTGGGGGAGTCCCAAAGACTGTCAAGGTAAGCGCTGGCGATAAGAGTTTTGATGCCATCGTTCGTATTGATACCCCTGGCGAAGCTGATTACTTCCGCCACGGAGGAATCATGCAATATGTACTGCGCTCACTTCTCTAATTAATTAAGCCTGCTCTAGAATAGGAAAATGTCGAATTACCTTGAAAGTATTGGTGGTCCAAAAGATCTGACCAAACTTTCACATTTGCAACTGATTGAGCTTGCTGGTGAAATTCGCGAGTTCTTGATTGAGAAAGTTTCAAAAAGTGGCGGACACTTAGGCCCAAACCTTGGGGTTGTCGAATTAACGATTGCAATTCATAGAATATTTGAATCACCAAAAGATACAGTAATTTTCGACACTGGCCACCAGAGTTATGTTCATAAATTATTAACAGGTCGCTTATCTGGTTTTGATAAATTACGTCAACGCGATGGAATTTCTGGCTACCCGAACCGTAGCGAAAGCGAGCACGATGTTGTTGAAAACTCTCATGCGTCTACAGCCCTCTCTTGGTCCGATGGTGTTGCTCGCGGAAATTTGATCAAAGGTGACTTAGATAAGACTGTTGTATGCGTCGTTGGCGATGGCGCGTTAACCGGGGGAATGTCTTGGGAAGCGCTAAACAACATTGCATCTAGCGATGATTTACGACTAGTGATTGTTGTAAATGATAATGAACGCTCTTATTCACCAACAATTGGCGGCCTTGCAACATATCTTTCAACTTTGCGAACTACTAGTGGCTACGAAAAATTCTTAGATTGGGGCAAGGGTCTTTTAGAGAAGACTCCGGTTGTTGGCGGCCCGATTTATGAAACATTGCATGGCGTTAAAAAAGGTTTGAAAGATATCGTCGCGCCACAAGGAATGTTTGAAGATCTTGGCCTTAAATATTTCGGGCCAGTTGATGGCCACAATATGGAGGCGCTGGAAAGTGCATTTATTCATGCAAAGAATTACGGAGCACCGGTCTTAGTCCATGTAATTACGGAAAAAGGTCGCGGACATGCACCCGCAATCAATGATGATGCTGAAAAGTTTCATGCGGTTGGAATTGTTGATCCCGAAACTGGAATCCCAATTTCCAAGTCAGAACCAAATTGGACTAGCGTTTTCGCTGATGAACTCTGCGCTATCGGTTCAAAGCGTGAGGATTTAGTTGCGATAACTGCCGCAATGCTTGGTCCAACTGGCCTCGATAAATTTGCTGAGAAGTTTCCGTCACGGGCATTTGATGTTGGAATTGCCGAACAACATGCCACAACAAGTGCAGCTGGCTTAGCATTCACCGGATTGCATCCAATCGTCGCGATATATTCAACATTCTTAAATCGTGCCTTTGATCAATTATTGTTAGATGTTGCGCTGCATAAGGCTGGAGTCACTTTTGTCTTGGATCGTGCTGGAATCACTGGTGATGATGGACCGTCTCACCACGGAATTTGGGATTTGGCTTTAACTGGAATTGTTCCCACGCTTCATGTTGCGGCCCCACGCGATGGTGCAACCTTAAAAGAAGTCCTGCATGAATCCTTGGATATTTCTGACGCCCCATCTTTGATTCGATTCCCAAAGGGCGCAGTAGGTGCTGATATTCCAGCATTTGAACGTCGAGATGGAATCGATGTTTTGTACCGTGGAGAAAGTGCCGATGTTTTATTGGTAAGCGTTGGCGCAATGGCAAAGATTTGTGTTGAAGCGGCGGCTCAGGCATATCGCGAAGGTGTAGGAGTCACGGTAATTGACCCCCGCTGGGTAAAACCATTACCACAAAGTTTGCTGACCATGGCACAACGATATAAATCAGTTGTCGTAGTTGAAGATGGAATTAGACATGGCGGTATCGCAAGCACAATTTCCGAGATGTTTAGAGATGCTGAATTAGAAGTGCCAATTCATTCGATAGGAGTTCCGCTTGAATTCATCGAGCACTCAAAGCGCTCTGAAATCTTGTCCGATCTTGGAATTACTTCGCGGAACATCACTCATCAATTAGTTTCCTGGAGCAGTTCACTTAAGGAAGATCTAAATAATGAAATTACGCAAGTGAAGCAACACCAGCGGGATGAAAGCGCTGACCTGTAATTTCAAGACTGATTCCAGTCCGATCCAGGTAAGGCAAAATTCCGCCGAGATGTAGTGGCCAACCGCAACCAAGCAACATACAGATATCAATTTCGCCAGGTGTCGCGACAACGCCTTCATCTAGCATCATTCGTGCTTCACTTGCTAAAGCCTTAAGTGCGCGAATTCGAACTTCTTCTTCGGTAGATGCTTTGTTGCCAGCTTTAATAAGTGCCAGAGCCGCAGGGTTTGGAGTCAACACACCTTTATCATCTTTAAGATAGAAAGTTTTTACACCTTCTTTTACAAAGGCCTGCATTGTAGGTGAGATTCGGTAACGATCACCAAGATTCTTGTGAAGAGTTTCTGCAACATGCAGAGCAACGCCGGGTCCAACAAGACCTAGAAGTTCAAGTGATGTCATTGGAAGGCCAAGTGGCTTCATAGCGGCATCTGCAACATCCGGGGGAGTTCCCTCATCGATAGCATCAGTAATCTCGCCCATAAATCTGGTCAGCAGACGATTGACGACAAATGCTGGCGAATCTTTAACAATAACCATGGTCTTCTTTAGTTCTTTCCCAATCGCAACAGCTGTCGCTGTAGTTACATCATCAGTGGCTGGTGTTCTCGCAATTTCAAGAAGTGGCATCACTGCAACGGGATTGAAGAAGTGAAAACCGATAACGCGCTCTGGATTGGCCAATCCTTCGGACATTTTCGTCACCGAAAGTGATGAGGTATTTGTTGCCAAAATGCATTCGACCGAAACAATTCTTTCAAGTTCGGCGAAGAGAGACCGCTTCAATTCGAGTTCTTCGAAGATTGCTTCGATTACAAATGAAGCATCAGAAAAGATCGCTTTATCTGTGGAGCCAGATACGAGTGAACCAAGTCTGGCCGCACTCTCTGGACTCATACGCTTCTTCTCGACAAGCTTTGAAAGTTCGCCTCGGATATATGAAAGACCCTTGTCGACTCGTTCTTGATCAAGATCAGTTATTACGACAGGAACTTTCAAGTTGCGCAGAATGACAAGGGCAAGTTGCGAGGCCATTAGGCCGGCTCCGACCACACCTACTTTGGTTACCTTGCGGGCGAGCGCAGGCTTTGGTCCACCTTCAACTTTCTTGCGCTTCTTCTGAATTAAATTAAATGCGTATAAGGATGCACGTAGCGGATCGCTCATGGTGAGATTTGCAAGTTCTTGATCTTCAGCATCAAATCCAGCGCTAAAAGTATTTGTTCTTGCCGCCGCAATTAAATCCAGTGCTTTGATTGCTTGTGGAATTTGTGCCCCACCAAATTTCTTAGCGACTGCAGCCTCACCGATAGCGATAGCTTCGCGCCATTCGTTTTCATTCTTAGTGTGATCAGCGCGTTCAATCTTCTTACTTCCATTTAGAACTGAAGCAGCGAATTTGATTGAATTCTCGAGGAAATCTGCTGGTTCAAAAACCGCATCGACAACACCAAGAGCTAAGGCTTCTTTCGACTTCATCATTGTGTTGTTATTCAGCGGGTTTAAAATAATTACCTGCACTGCGTTCTTTGGCCCAATTAACTTAGGCAAGATTGTTGCACCGCCCCAGCCCGGAACTAGCCCCAAAAATACTTCAGGAAGCCCAGTAAATGCCGTTGTCGCAAGGCTGCGATATTTGCAGTGGAGTGCAACTTCAAGCCCGCCACCAAGTGCCAACCCATTAATAAATGCAAAGGTTGGTTTATTGCTTTCGCCTAGGCAACGAAAAACATCATGCCCAAGTTTTCCGATTGCGACGGCTTGCCCACGATCATTTAAAAATGATAGCCCTGATAGATCGGCACCAGCAGCAAAGATAAAAGGTTTTCCGGTGATTGCAATTGCGACGGAGGAGCTATTTTCGGCAACGGTTATTGCGGCGTTGAGCGCTGCAAGTGATTGAGGACCAAAAGTATTTGGTCGGTTGTGGTCCATTGCGTTATCTAAAGTTATTAACGAAATAGTTCCACTGTGCCCAAATGGCACAAGATCAATTTCGCGTACATGTGCTGCAGTGATAACTTCTTCAGGTGCGCCTTCTGGCAATTTAATATCGCTCATTATTTTGCCACCTTGCCGTTAAAGTGTGGGTTTTCCCAAATTACAGTTCCACCCATACCTAGCCCGATGCACATTGTGGTTACGCCATATTTAACTTCTGGGTGTTCTTCAAATCCGCGAGCCAAATTAATCATCAATCTAACACCTGACGATGCAAGAGGATGGCCTACTGCAATCGCGCCACCGTAAAGATTTACTCTCGGATCGTCATCTGCAATTCCAAAGTGATCAAGGAATGAGAGAACTTGAATTGCAAATGCCTCATTAATTTCGAAGAGACCGATATCTTCAATTTTTAAACCTGCTTTAGCCAAGGCTTTAATTGTGCTTGGAACTGGGCCGTATCCCATAATCTCTGGTTCAACACCAGCAAAAGCAAATGAAACTAACTTTGCCTTAATTGTTAAGCCAAGTTCTTGCGCCTTAGATTCGCTAGCGAGAATTGCGGCAGTTGCACCATCATTTAGTCCAGCGGCATTTCCAGCAGTTACATTTCCCATAGCGCGAAATGGTGTTTTTAGTGCGCCCAGAGCTTCAATAGTTGTGCCAGGACGTGGTGGTTCATCTACCGTTGCAACACCCCAACCAAGTTCCACAGAACGAACTGCAACTGGAATTAAATCGCGTTGAATTTTTCCCGCAGCATATGCAGCAGCTGTCTTATTCTGAGATGCAACGGCGTAAGCATCGGCGCGCGCCTTCGTTAAATGTGGAAATTTGTCATGCAACCGCTCGGCAGTCATTCCCATTTGCAGGGCATCGGTGTCAACTAATTTTTCAGCTAGGTATCTGGGATTTGGATCCATACCTTCGCCCATTGGATGGTGTCCCATATGTTCAACGCCACCTGCAATTGCGAAGTCATATTGGCCCATCGCTATTGCGCCCGAAACTGTTGTAACAGCAGTAAGTGCGCCGGCGCACCAGCGATCGATTGAATAACCTGGAACGCTATTTGGAATTCCGGCTAGCAATGAAGCGCTTCGCCCGATATTCATTCCTTGATCTCCGCTCTGAGTTGCCGCGGCAATCGCAACATCATCAATTGACGATGGTGAAACTTTTGGATTGCGCTCTAAAAGGCCGCGCAAGATTCGAACCATGATGTCATCGGCCCTAGTTTCGGCATACAAACTTCCGGCCTTACCAAAAGGGGATCGAACAGCATCAACTAATACAACGCGCTCACTCATGAATTGCTCCTACTAAAAATTGACTCGTATTCCCGTAAGGTTACTCGTCAGTAGCAAGAAAAGAAATACTTAAAGCTTCTGGGATACAGCTTTCTTTGGGGCTAAATAGGCGCGCAGGGTCAAGGTCAAGAAGCAAGCCCAGATGATCAGCTGCAACCAGGTAAGAGTTGTTCCAATACCGATTGTTCCTGCCAGAAGAGTAGAAATAACATCGTTGGCACCAACCCAATTCCAGACATAGGAGTTAGCCCCAGGTAGTGCACCAAATTCCTGGAATTCATAAATTCCGTGAGACAAAACTCCGCCAGCGACAATTAGCAGTGCGGTTCCGGTGACAGTGAAGAACTTACCCAAATTAATTTTTACACTCTGCTTATAGATTGCTATTCCAAGTCCGATCGCTGCGGCCAGGCCAAGAATCAAGCCAAGGGCAGGGGCAGAATCAGTAGAGACGGTTTTAAAGTTTGAGAAAATAAAGAGCGCTGTTTCTAATCCTTCGCGGGCAACCGCAAAAAAAGAGGCTGAAATCAAAGCTAATTTGCCCAGTGGAATTGCACTTTCAACTTTGCTCTGTAATTCATTCTTTAGGCTACGGGCGATTCGCTTCATCCAGAAAACCATGTAAGTAACCAGAACTACTGCAACAATCGAAGTTGTTCCTGCAAAGACTTGTTCGCCAGCGACTGATAACTGAGTTGAGGTAAAAGTTAAAAATGCACCAAAAGCCAAACTTGAAATAACTGCGATGCCAACACCAGTCCATAACGAAAGTAGGGCGCGGCGTTGATTCGATCGCACTAGATATGCAACCAAGATTCCAATTATCAGCGCAGCCTCTAAGCCTTCACGAAGTGCAATCAAGAATGTGCTGAACATGTGTTGAAGCCTAAAACCAAATAAGGGATTTTCGCAACTTAAGCGTTGCGTAATTAGTCACTTTCAGTTACGGCCTCTTCGACCAAATCAGCCTGCTCAACCTCTATTACAAGTGGCTCTAATGCGCCCAAAATACCCACCAGAGGCGTTAATACAAGCTCAATTTGCCATGGCCTAGCCCCAAACTCCGCTAGCTCGGTGGTGACAAACTTGCGGCGATCAGAATCATTTTCTGGTGGAGTTGGCCAACAGACCCGCCTTACCGCCTCGGGCGATATTAAGTTCTCTGGCGGCATTGAATGGGCAAGGGCGCAATCAATAATTGCAGCCTTCGCATGTGTCAGACGGGCATAGCCAAGTGCATTGCGAGATTGCCACATTTTCGCTGGTGGTAAACCCTCAGAAGGTAGACGAAGTTTAGGAAGGTCCTCGCCAGTTAACTCTTGCGCCTCTTCAAATAATTTAAACCATAATTCAAAGGGCATATCTGTAAGTCGGGTACGTCGCAGAAGTGCTTTCTTGAAATCTCCAAAACCTTTCGGTGGCTTTGTGGCGATCAGAAGCAGAGTCTCATCGTTGAATACCCGACCAGGTGCAAGATCGATCTCTCTGCCAAATTCATTTCTAGCAAGCCAGAGCGCACGAATAATTGCCAAGGCGTTTAAATCCCGCACCTTATGAATTCCAGATGCCCTGCGCCATGGATCTTTTCTCGGCAGTGGGGCAGGAGCGTTTAAAATTGAAGCGAACTCTTCTTTTGCCCACTCCAATTTTCCATTAGCAATTAATAATTTCTCGACCTCATTGCGCAGTTCAATTAAAAGTTCCACATCCAAGGCGGCGTAGTTAAGCCATTCGGGCCGCAACGGTCGGATCGACCAATCGACAGCGCTATGTTCTTTCGCGAGTGTGATGCCGAGAAGTTGTTCGGTAAGTGGCCCAAGGCCAACGCGCTCGCAACCAGCAATTCGCCCGGCTAACTCGGTATCAAACATAATCTGCGGATTAATTCCCACTTCGCGCAGACAGGCTAAGTCTTGCGTTGAGGCGTGAATAATCCACTCTTGATCTGCAAATTCTGAATTTAATTCCTGCCAATATTTCGTTTCGCCAACTGCAATGGGATCTATTAAATGCAGTCCGCCGCCATTTCGTTTTATTTGAATCAAATATGCGCGCGCCGAATATTTATAACCAGAAGCTCGCTCGGCATCAATTGCAATCGGACCTTCGCCATTTTTCAATTGCAGAATCATTTCAGCAAGAGCATCAGGAGTCTCTATTAAATCTGGAACTCCGCCTAAGGGCGCAAGGAGTGGTTCTGCCATTATTTACTGCGACTTAGCTGGGTCACACCATCTGGAATCGGTGCAAGTCCAGCAGACATTTCTAAGAGTTCGACCCAGGCCCGAATATGGTTGGCAATATTTTCACCAGAAGTTGGCGTCCAAGATGCTCTGACTTCTAACTCGCTATCTTCTTCCAAGTTCTCCAATGTTCCAAAAGATGCACTTGCAACTTTAGTAACAGTCCCACTTGGGGCGGTAAATTCACAGCCATTTGCTTTCAGTGATTCCATTAACCATGCCCAGCCAATATTGCAGAGCATTGGATCTGCAGCCATTTCATTATCAATTGCAGCACGCACAAAAGTTACACATCTATATTTGCCAGACCATCCTTCTTGACCATCTGGATCGTGAAGTAATACGAATCTTCCGGTTGCAGCATCTTCTAAAACATCGGCTGTCATAGCAAAGGCGAAGGGTGCAAGTTTTTGCGGCGCCGGCACTTCCTCTAAGAGAATCTCGGATCGCGGTTTAATAGCGCGAATTGCAGCAGTGATGTCATCAAAATTCGCGGCCATGTGAAAATGGTAAGGCGTTAATCAGACTTACCGATGAAGGCGCGAGCGATATTTACTGTGGCCTGCATTAACCTCATCCAATGGCCTCAATTCTTGCTCTTCTTTCCAGTGTCCTCTGGGGCACCGCCGACTTCTTAGGTGGAAATCTTGCAAAGCGATTTGCAGCGATAGCAGTGACCGGCGCATCACAAGCATTTGGTCTGGTACTCGGATTGATTTTAGTTTTCAGTACTGGTTCTTATCTTGCACCAACTTTAAGTTGGAATGGTTATTTTCTGCCAGCGATCGGTGCTGGCATTGCAGGATTTTTTGGACTCGTCTCTTTCTACTCAGGGCTTTCAACTGGACGTATGGGAGTTGTATCTCCGATAAGTACATTGAGCGCAGTTATTCCTTTATCAGTTGCATTTATTTCAGGTGAGCGCCCATCACTAATTCAAATTTTGGGAATGGCTGTCGCAATAATCGGCGCCTTCTGCGCATCGGGTCCGGATATTGTAAAAGGGCTTCCCATTAAGCCACTTCTATTTGGGCTTGGTGCCGCACTCGGTTTTGGAATTGCCTTGGCGTTGATGGCGCAAGGTTCAAAAACTAGTTCACTTTTAACTATGACTTCAATGCGTGTGGCTTCGGTTGCCTTTTGTATCTTGCTTGCACTCCGGTTTAGAACTGTTGGTGGATTTAAAATTTCAGATTTAAGAATTCTCTTTGTAATCGGTGCAACTGATTTCGTAGCGAACTTACTTCTTGGCGTAGCAACAACTAAAGGTTTGATCTCGGTTGCGATGGTATTTGGTTCGCTATTCCCAATTGTTACGGCGCTCCTTGCATTTAAATTTTTACATGAGCGGTTACACAAAGTTCAGTATCTTGGAATAGTTCTGGCAGTAGCCGGTGTTTCTCTTATTTCGATTGGCTAGTTTCGAATTAATTTTAGGAAAGTTTCATCTCCAAATTTCTCACTTGATTCAACTGTGAAATTTCGAGTCAAAGCACTTAGATCATAAATATTTTCACCACCAGTTTTTGCACTTATTGTTAAGTAGAGTTCATCAATCGTATTTGCCAAGAGCAGCTCTTTTAGAAGTGCAATTCCACCTTCGACTAAAATATTTTCGCCAAATTCCTTCTTCGCTTTGGCAACCGCAGAGATTGGATCTAGTTCCCAAATATTTAATTGGTGATTAGCCAGAACGCTTTCTGGAATCTGACCAGTTTTGGTTATGACAATAAGCGGAACTGGCGTAGATGCATAAGGCTCATTTCGTGCAGTATTCCCGCCAATCAAGATCGCTGAGGCCAGAGCTCTAAGTTCATGAAATCGAGCGCGATCGGAGGGTGAGCTAAGTGGCTTGGAACTTCCCGAATGGGTCGTGCTGCCATCGCTTCCCATAACTAGATTCGCCATGATGCCCATGGTGAAACCGTAGTGTCAGTGGGTCGATTTATCATTTTGGACATGATCATCGATTGCCAGACCTGCACAATGCGCGACATCTCTTGTGGTGATTGCGTTGTATCTGTACTACTAAATATCACTTCTGCTCCTGCGAGTGAAATATCTAATAGCCAAATCAGCGCGCTCTCACTTCTCTCTGAGAAAGGTTTAGTTCCACCACTTCGTTACGCAAAATAAGCGTGAAATTTACTTTTATTTGAGTTCGAGCATAGGCCTTGGTTACCCTTCTCGAATGAAATTGTCGAGATTGATTGCGCAGATTCTCTCTGCGGTATTGGCAATCTCGCTTTTACCCATTTCCAGTGCAAGCGCAGCACCATCTTTAAATGATGTGCGCACGCAAATTCGAATTCTCCAAGAGGATGCGGCAACTGCAGGCGAAGCGGCGCAGGCAGCAAAAGTTGAGTACGCATCTCTTACTCGCAAACTTCAATCAGTCCAACGTCAAGCCGCATCAGATGCTGCGGTAGTTGCAAAATTTAAGAATTCCTTAGGCGCAATAGCAATTGAACAATATAAGAATGGTTCGATGAGTCGCAGTCTAGAATTACTTTTCTCATCTGACCCTAAACTTTTCTTAGCTGCGGCAGGTTCCTTAGAATCAGTTACAAGAAAGCAATCACTTCAGTTGAAGCAATATAGCGTTGCCAAACAGAGATTGACCGCAACGTCTTTGACAGTAAATGACAAGTTAGTTCTGGCGAAACGTGCTCAAGCTAGATATTTGGCACAAGAGCAAGCAGTTAAAAACAAATTGGCTTCAGCGCAGAAATTATTCAATTCTTTATCAAAAGCCGAACGAGCTCGACTCGCTAAATTGAATAACGATGCAGAAAATGCGGATCAGGCTAAATCTAAAGCACTTGCCGCAAAATCTAATCTTGGATCTGGCCGCGGTTCAATCGCACTTAGATTTTCAATTAAACAGATGGGCGATCGCTATGTTTATGGCGCAGCTGGTCCAACGCTCTGGGATTGCAGTGGTTTAACCATGAGGGCATTTGGAAGCGCTGGGGTTTCGCTTCCTCATTCAGCAGCCGCGCAGGCAAGGTATGGAAAGAGCATTTCGTTAAATCAATTAAAACCTGGCGACTTAGTATTCTTCGGGCGAAATCGCTATATCTCACACGTCGGAATTTTTATTAGTAAGGGGCGGATGGTGAACGCGCCAAAACCGGGATCTCGCGTAAAGATTATGACTTTCTCGCCAAATTTTGGTTCTTTAAGTTATTACGGTGCCCGTCGCATCTAACGACCGCAAGATTCTTCTTGTCACCAATGATTTGGGACCAAGATCTGGCGGTATTGAAACTTTTATTCTAGGTTTGTTGGAAAAACTTGATGGATCCCAAATTGCTATCTATACCTCATCTCAAGTCGGAGATGTCGAATTCGATCAGAAACTTACGAGCCAATATGGTGTTCTTGTTTACCGGGATCGCGCAAAAATTTTACTTCCGACAAGAAGAGTTACCAGGGCTGTTAAGGCACTTATGCGCACTCATAATTCAACAACCATTTGGTTTGGTGCATCAGCGCCACTAGCGCTGATGGCGCCCAATCTGCGCAAGGCCGGTGCCAAGCGGATAGTGGCGCTGACTCATGGCCATGAAGTTTGGTGGGCAAAAGTTCCATTGTTCAATCTAGCGATGCGGCGAATTGGAAATTCTTGCGATGTCCTTACCTATCTAGGCGAATTTACAAAATCGGCAATAGAAAGTTCGGTTGGAAAGCGCGTAGAACTAATCCAAATAGCACCAGGAATTTCAACTGATTTCTTCACTCCGGGCCCAAAGCCACAGGATTTAATTAGTAAATATAAAATTGACAATCGTCCGACACTTATTTGCGTGGGCCGGTTAGTCCACCGTAAAGGTCAAGATCAATTGATTGCGGCCATGCCTCAGATAAAGAAGTCGATTCCAGATGCGCTCCTTTTGATCATCGGAAGCGGTCCACGTGAAAAATTTTTACGTAAAGAGATTGCAAAATTGGATCTCGCAAATGACGTTCTCCTGCTTGGCCGAATTACTTATGACCTTTTACCTAAACACATTTTGCTAGGTGATGTCTTTGTTTCGCCATCGCGTTCCAGATTGGCTGGACTTGAAGTTGAAGGCTTAGGAATTGTTTATCTAGAAGCGGGATCGTGTGGCCTACCAGTTATTGCAGGGGATTCGGGAGGGGCTCCGGATGCTGTGCAGGTTAATAAGACCGGTTTAATTGTTGATGGGACCGATGTCAATGAAATTGCAAGTGCATGTATAAAACTTCTATCAGATAAGAAATTGGCTGCAGAATTTGGGGCAAATGCACGAACTTGGGCGGTTGAATACTGGAATTGGAATTTATGGGGAAGTAAATTCGCTAAAGTTTTAGAAGGCTAATATTTTATTTTCAATCGCAATTGCTATCGCTTGAGTTCGATTTACAACTTCGAATTTCCGGTAGATCGAGGCCAGATGGCTCTTGATGGTCGCCTCGGTTAGAAAAAGTTCACTTGCCATTGCTTTCGCGGTAATCCCACGTGGCAGCAGAAGAAGTACTTCCTTCTCTCTCTTGGTTAAAGGTTGAAGCAGAACGTGTGATTTTCTACTTTCTGCCAAGAAGTATTTCGGAAAATCTAAAAGAGTCCGAAGTTCGATTAAAGTCTCATCAACAAGCTCTAAATTATCAAGAAGACCATTAATCTCTGAAATAGCTCTTCGGATTTCAATTGAAAAAATAGTTCTGGAAGCCTCATCTACCGCAGGAATATCGCCAGTTAAAAGGTCGCAAAGTTGGCTGACTTTATTTCTAATAGACCTAATAAGCGTTCGAAGTTCAACTGAACAGCCATCTAGCCCAGCCAAGGTATCTAGCTGTGTGCCAATTGCAAAGAGGTTTTCACTTATCTCGTCGTGTAAATCACGAGCGGTTCTCACGAAAAGAGCGCTTCGATTTCCTCTGCGAATTCTTGCGCAACAACATGGCGTTTGACCGAAAGTTTGGCAGTTAATTGACCGCCAGCAATTGTGAAATCAGTTGGCAGAATTGTGAACTCGCGGATCGATTCCGCGCGACTTACCGCTTTATTGGCCTCATCGATCGCCGTTTGAATAACAGCTTTCAAATCTGGATCTTTCGTTAAAGTCGCGATAGTTGCGCCATCTTTCTTATTTGCAACAATCCAACTCTTAATTGCATCCGGGTCAATTGTTACAAGTGCGGCAATAAATGGTTTGTTATCTCCAACTACCAGGCACTGACTTACAAGTGGATGAGCTCGTACTCGATCTTCAAGAACTGCTGGGGCTACATTCTTGCCACCTGATGTAACAATCAGCTCTTTCTTGCGACCAACAATTGCTAAGAAGCCTTGGTGATCAATTGTTCCGAGATCTCCGCTCTTAAAGAAGCCATCGCTTGTAAATACTTCAGTATTTGCAGCATCGTTCTGCCAATAACCATTCATGATGATTGCGCCCTTGATTAGAACTTCGCCATCTTCAGCAATTTTTATTGTTGTTCCAGGAAGTGGTCTACCAACGGAGCCCACTTTCTGCGCAGAAGAAAGATTTAGAGTCGCGCCGGCCGTTGTTTCAGTCAAACCGTAACCTTCCAGAATATTAATTCCGGCACCACGATAAAAATGTCCTAGCCTCGCGCCAAGTGGTGCGCCGCCAGATATCGCAGCCTCTACGCGGCCACCCATGCCTGCTCTAATTTTGGAATAGACAAGCTTGTCGAAAATTGCATGCTTCAAGATAAGTCCAACGTTCTTACTCTTTGAATCTAGAGACTCGCTATATGCAATCGCTATCTCAGCGGCTTTACGGAAGATTGCGCCTTTGCCTGCAGCATCAGCCTTTGCTTCAGCACCGTTATAAATTTTCTCAAAAATTCTTGGTACAGCAAGTACGAATGTTGGTTTGAATGTTCCAAGATCGGCAGGAAGTCTTGTGATGTCACCGCAATGCGCAAGGTGCAGACCTGCCGTTATTGCGCCAACTTCAACCATACGACCAAAAACATGCGCTACTGGCAGAAATAGAAGTGTAGAGCCACCAGGTTTTAGGAAGAGATCGCTAGCCCCTTGCACAACATTTCCGCATTCCGATAAGAAGTTCCCATGAGTTAATTGCACGCCTTTTGGTTTTCCGGTGGTGCCAGATGTATAGATAAGGGTTGCAAGTGAAGCAGGCGTTGGAATATGTCTGCGAGTTTCGACTTCGGTATCTGCAATATCTTTTCCAAGGTTTGTGATTTCATCTAGCGCGCCATCGGTAATTGTCCAGAGCGATTTACATGAAGAGGTGATTACGGGATTTACCAATTCCCGATGTGCAGGTGTTTCAACAATAATTGCGATAGCGCCGGAGTCAGCGAGAATCCATTGGACTTGCTCTGCACTTGAAGTTTCATAAATTGGGACAGATACGGCTCCGGCATACCAGATAGCAAAATCTAGAACCGTCCATTCATATCTAGTCTTTGCCATTATTGCTACACGATCCCCGGCGCTGATATTTGCAGCGATCAATCCTTTAGCAACTGCGCGAACCTCATCATCAAATTCTTTCGCCGTAACTCCCTGCCAACCTTCACCCAGTGGACGCGATAGCGTTATTCGATTGGGTTCATTTTTTGCGCGATCAGCGACGAGTGCCGATAGGTTTCCAGAGGTTGCGGGTGGAACGATTGCTGGGACGGTGTATTGATCCATGAGGCATACGTTAGCGCCGAGGTACGCATTTTCGATAGATGTTTCAACCCAATAATGCGGGTAATCTTCGACCATGAGCGATATTTCTAAGAATTCGGTAACCATCGAAGCAGCAATCTCTGATGTGGCAACAGTCCTAAGTGATTTACCCGCATATCCAACTTGGTCCACTGCAATTAAAAGCGTTGAGGTTCAGGCAAGTGATGACGCTGGGCGGGCTACTAAAGCAAAGATTTCAATTGATGCTGGTGTCATGAAAGATCGAGTCACTTTGGATTATGACTGGAGCAAATCGCCAACCGAAATTACCTTCGAGTTAGATGACGCTGACCTGCTTACGGAAATGACCGGGGCATATAAGTTGGTTGATAATGGTGATGACACAACAACTGTCACTTATGAATTAACTGTTGCGCTATCGATGCCGGTTCCATCAATGATGCGTCAGAAGGCAGAACGTTCGACAATAGATCTTGCACTTAGCCAACTTAAAGCAAAACTAGAAGGTTAATTTATCTTGGCAATTTCAGAGTTAGCCATCGGAATTGATATAGGTGGCACAAAAGTTCTTGGTGGCGTTGTTGATCAAAGTGGAGCAATTCTTCGCACCTTTAGAGTCGACACTCCTAAAGCTGGCGGCCACGCTTTAAATCAGAGCATCGCAGATGTAATTACCGAATTGCTAACAACGCATCAGACAGATGCAATTGGAATTTCAGCCGCGGGTTTAGTCTCATCAGACAGAGCAACCATGCTTGGTGCACCAAATATTAAAGATTGGGATGGCGTAAATATTGCTAGTGCACTTTTTGATCTTTGTGGCGCTAAAACTGTTGTAGAAAATGATGCGAATAGCGCGGCCTGGGCAGAACGAGTTTATGGCGCTGGCAAAGGGTTAGAAAATGTAATTATGGTTACGGTCGGAACTGGAATTGGTGGCGCAGCAATTGTTAATGGCCAACCACTTCGCGGGGCAAATGGAACTGGGGCCGAATTTGGTCATATGCGCGTTGTGCCAGATGGCGAACAATGCGGCTGTGGAATCAAAGGTTGTTTTGAACGATATGCATCTGGTTCAGCATTGATGCGCCACACTCGCGAAGCTATTGCTAAAGATCCTGCTGCTGCCAAAGATTTATTAGCTCGAGGTGATGGAACTATTTCAGGTTTGCTAGGCGGGCATGTAACTGATGCAGCACGCGACGGTGATCAAATTGCAATCGACGCACTTGCTACGACAGGGGATTGGCTAGGAGCTGGAATTGCAACACTTTCAATGCTCTTCGATCCATCAATAGTTGTTATTGGTGGCGGAGTAGTTGATGCGGGTGAATTACTTTTGGAACCAGCGAGAAAGGCGATGATGCGTGAAATGCCATTCGTCGGCAAACATCCTGTTCCAGAAATTGTTGCGGCAAAACTTGGAAACGATGCAGGTCTAGTTGGAGTAGCTGATTTAGCAAGAAATTAAAGTTCTATGCCATCTCCAAAATCATCTTCAGGTCTTGCTGAACGCCAAATATAAGTTGCAACTCCACCAATAAATCCGAGAACTCCAGGCCATGGCCCCGCGCCCAATAAATCAATACCAGTGAACATTTCAAAGAGCATGTATGCACCACCACCGACAATTCCAAGAAGGGCAAATCTAGAAGTTTGATCAGCTGCTGGAAGTTTTGGATTTGGCTGGATAAAACCTTCTGGATCATACGCTCTGGCATCTAACTCATCTAGATATGTTGTTGGCGCAGATTGGTCAAGGGATAGACCAGAAACCATAGATTCAAATTCGGCATCGATTAATTCGCGCTCATCGGATTCGAATATTGATTCACCCCGAGTCAATTCGCCAGACAGAACATCCAAGATGAAATCCATTGATTCTTCATTTAATAATTCAGCATCGTGATCGAGTGCAACGTTATGGAATGAATTTTCGAATATGACTTCTCGAATATCACTTGAATAAACGTTATCAATAATTGTTTCGCTGCAGACAGGATGCACGACATGGTCATTTAACGAATAGGAAACCATTAGCGGTAGATCAACAAGATAGAGATCTCGTTCAACTACTTCCCAAAGTTTACGTACCTGATTTAATCCGCGAAGTGGAATTCGATCATAACCATGTCTGGGCGCACCCTCTTTAGCAACATCACCTGGCCCACCAGGGATGGATGATAGAAAGAGAGAAAGTGCCGGAACTAATTTGAAGCGCTTACGTTCATCATAGATTGAGGCATTAACTAAAATTGTGCCAGCTAATTCGCTCCCACGAATTTGGGATAAGCGAAGTGCAAGTGCGCCACCTAGCGAGAAGCCAGCAACGAATACTTGATCGCAGTGCTTTTTTAATTCTAAGAATTCTTTTTCAACTACGTCGTACCAGTCTTCCCATTTAACTTTATTCAGATCACTCCAATGCGTTCCGTGACCTGCAAGAATTGGAACTGCAACCGTTAAACCTTTTTCATGTAAGGAATGTGCCCAAGGTTTTATCGATGCTGGGGATCCGCGAAAGCCATGAATCATCAGAACTCCGGTTTTACCCGCAAAAAGCCGTAATGGATCACTTTCTGGGATATTACTCACGCTCAGATGGTGTCATAAGAAGCAGATAAGGCATAAATTATCCCCGTGGTTTATCAAGCGTTGAAATCCTTCCTCATCCCAATCCTGACCTTGCTCTTTCGTCCTAAGGTCACTGGGCTTCGCAACGTCCCACAATCGGGCCCTGTAATTATTGCCTCTAACCATCTCTCATTCAGCGATTCAATCTTTATGCCACTTGTTGTCCCAAGAAAAGTTACCTTCTTAGCCAAGAGCGAATACTTCACCTCGCCCGGGATAAAGGGATTTATAAAGAAAATAACATTCATCGCCCTAGGCCAGGTTCCAGTCGATCGTTCTGGTGGGCGTCGTAGCGAGGCCGCACTCTTAACTGGACTCGGTCTCTTAGCAGATGGTGCTTGCATCGGTATTTATCCAGAAGGAACAAGATCTCCGGATGGAAAGTTATATAAAGGCCGCACCGGGATTGCTCGCATGGCAATTGAATCTGGTGCAGCGGTAGTTCCAGTAGCCATGTTTAACACTGCGGAGATTCAACCGACCGGACAAGTTGTGCCAAAGGTTCAGCGCGTTGAAATGATTTTCGGCGAACCTCTTTATTACACAGGTGATACATCTGATTTGAAAGTACTTCGTGAAATAACAGATGAGATTATGCAGAAACTACAGGCACTTTCTGGTCAAGAATACGTAGATATGTATGCTTCTGAGGCAAAATTAATTCTTATTAAGCAACGTCGCGAAGAAGCTAAAGCAGCAAAAGAATTGAAGCAGGACGAAGATTAATTTAATTCTCTTTTAGAATATCTACTCGCTTATCG